>CAZMKB010000035.1:17367-18953 GCA_964566685.1 uncultured Gemmatimonadota bacterium
GACCGGAGTGCACGTTCCGTCTCAGCGAGAA
Source organism: uncultured Gemmatimonadota bacterium (assembly GCA_964566685.1). Taxonomy (GTDB): domain Bacteria; phylum Gemmatimonadota; class CAZMKB01; order CAZMKB01; family CAZMKB01; genus CAZMKB01. Next base: position 17,399 of record CAZMKB010000035.1, read on the forward strand.
CGGCGAGCCACTCCTTTTTCAGATCCGTCGGTGAGAGCGGGCGGGTGAGCAATTCCGCGGCGAGCTGTTCGGGCCGGATAATGGAATTTCGTCTCATGCAGTCCAGCAGAAGCTCCGGCGTGAATCCCGGATCCTTTCCACAGGCACCCCAGCACGCGGCAGAGAGAGCGATCACTTTCCGGTGCATATGGAGCAGATCGATGATGTCGCGGACTTCGTTCCGGTTCGCGAGCGCGAGGCATTTATTCACCTCCAGGTCGACATCATGGAGTCGGTAGCCAAGATCGGCATCCTCGATTGTCGGAAAGAAGCGGAATGCCGTATCCCTCGCCCACTCGAGCTTCAGTGAATGTTCCCCCTGCCGGATCACCGCTCGCCTGTAACCCGGCTGGTCGATGAGCAGCTTCACCGCATAACCGCTGTGCTTCAGAAGTTCGAGGTCGGATTTCGAGCAGGTAGCGACCGCCTCGTCGGTGTCGTGGAAGAAATCGACGTCGATCGAGTGCCGGATGGACGAGTTCGCCCGGTGAATCGCCACACCGCCGGCTACGTAGCTGTTCGGATTGCGATGGCTCTTCAGCAGGAGAAGGACCTTGCGTTGAAAGTCTGTCAGCGGCATAATTCCTCCGCCAGCAGGAATCCTTCCCGCCCCCCGAACTTGCGGAGTCCGTCGATCACCAGCCGAACATTGTGCGTCCCGATCTCCAGGTCTGGATCGTAGTGCCAGAAACATTGTGCATGAAACTGTCGAAAGAGCTCCTGCGCCCTGCCGGCGACCCAGGCTTCCAGTTTCATTTCCCTGTCGACGTGGGCCTCGAGCACCGAGTGCATGAGAGTCTGATACCCCCGCGGACGCTTCTTTCGATACCACTCCAGCACACGCGGTTTCACACGCAGTGAAATCGCTTGTTTTCGTTCCCCGTCGGTCATGTCATAAGTATATACATACTGTATCTACAAATCAAGGTCTTTGTTTCGCCCCTGCCGAGATTATCGGTGTGGAGGTCTCTGGCCGGAAACGCCCTCCCCCGGTTGTCACGTCGCCATCACCTCCCGCAGGGTGCGGGAGAGATCACGGAGAGCCTTTCCTCCGTCTCCCGTGAAGGTCGATCCGTGCATCGTCGCCAGCATGGCGGGCTCGAGCGCCGCGATCCGCTCCAGCGTCGCCTCCGTCCTGCTCGTGGAGGGGAGATAGTGTGCAAAGGGGCCCTGCTCGTACTCGAGCAGCATGTCCCTGAACCGCCCGACGACGTCCTGTTCGGTTGTCGCTTCCACGTCCCCGTTCTGATGGAAGAGGTCACTGCAGAGAAGCAGGCGGTTGTTCTCCTCGAACAGGTGCCCCGCGTCCCAGGCATGCGGCACGTGGGGTGTCCGGAGGAAGCGGAACCGGTTTCTGCCGGTGACGAGGACTTCTCCGTCATCGAGCGCCCGGGCGGGACGGGCCGCCACCACGTCGTCGACGCTGACGTTCTTGGCCACGAAACTGCACACAGCTTCTGCTGGAGTTGACCCGTTTTCGTGGACACCTTATTTTTTTGTGAAGGAGGTATTCACG
>CAZMKB010000036.1:0-18820 GCA_964566685.1 uncultured Gemmatimonadota bacterium
CATCTTCGCTGAAGCGTTCCTCCCCCCAGAGCGCGTGATCCTTTGTTTCGTCGTCTCTCGGAATCCACTCGAGTCCCATATTCGCCTCCTTCGTCGATGTCGTCGAGCTGCAAGGCTCACTTCGTGTGAAAATCGGTCATCCGTTCGATTGCCCGTTCACAGACCGGACAGAACGGGACGACACTCTTCGAGAACATCCTGCAGTCCAGGAAGGGCCGGTAGAGCCCTTCGGCGGCGTACCCCGCGCCTTCGAAGGCGCCCATCGATCCGCCGTAACGGCTTTCGTCGAGAAGAGCTTTCCTGCGTGCGTCGATCCGCGCGACGTCCTCCTCGTACGTGTTGCTGTCTTTCTCGAGGTTCCTCCGCTCTGTCGAGAGTGAATCATAGGCCGTTTTGTCCCACGGCGTCGGCACCGGTGTCACTTCCTCCACGAGATCCCCCCACTTCAGTTCACCCCCCTCGAGCAGGGCGGTGACATTCGGCTCCCAGGGTTCCACTCCTTCCGGATAGAATTCGGTGTACGAGACATTCGATGTGTAGTATTCATCGCCCAGACCGGCGAACAGGTGCCCGAACTCGTGGACGAAAACATAGTCGGGCCACCATTCCTCTGACTCCTTCGCCGGGGTGGTGTAGCAGGTGGCGAACAGGTTGTAGATCCCTCCTCCGCCGTACCGGTCCGAGTTGAAGATGATGTAGATCTGATCGTACGGGGCATTCGATGCGATGTCCCGCAGCGCACGGTTCTCGGTCGTCAGGACGTAGCGCGGGGTGTTCAGCGAGAAATAGGTTGCTCCCAGCGCCGTGCTCCTCCAGAGGTTCTTCGTCGGCTCGTCGATCCCCGAATCCCTCGACTCGGCCGCGATGGTCCAGACATTGAAGTCTTCCCTTCGTTCCCGGAACGGAGACACGTCGAACAGCACATCGGTGAAGTGCTCTACGTGATCCTCGAACCTCGACAGCTCCCCGCGGGTGTACCCGTCGCCGATGATCACGATGTCCACTTTTTCGGCGGGATCGCCGTGGTGGATGTGCTTCTTCGCCTCGTACCCCCGGCCGTGATCCTCCCGGTTGATCCAGGTCGCGTCGGGATCGACTCTCGTCTCGAAGAGCTCCGAGAACTCTCCCTTCTCGTCACGCTTCGCGATGGCGAACCGGACTGAGTGCTTCGGATAAGGGAAGACGGCGGATTCATGAAAGGTGCGCATGACGTCCGCCCGTGCCTCGTCGGTCGTCTCCCACTCCCCGTAGATGCTCGAGAATCCCCGCGAGTAGAGGAGCTCACCCGTCTCGAAGTCGTACACCCGGAACTGATACTTTCCGAGGTCCATGCTGTCTACGAGGTTTCGGGGATTCCCTCCCCAGTGCGGTTCTTCGTACACTCGATCGATGCTGAAGTAGTCGGTCCCTCCCCTGCCCGCGTGGTAGTAGTCGACCCGCATTGCCCTGTTCTCGAAGTGCTCGGCGAAGACAGGGTTCTCACCGGCGACAGTCACCGGGGAGATGGCCGATCCGACCAGCATCAGCAGGAGTAGACGGGCGGCACGTAATCGCATTCCTTTTCTCCTCCGTGGATCTGATCACACGAAAATCGAAATCGTATGGATATTTCGGGTTTAGTATACAGCCGCGGCCGCAGCCGGTCAAGCCGATTCGGGGAAAGAGCGACGAGACGAGGGGGGAGAACAGCGCGGAATCATCTCTCGCCGCCGGGAAAGGCAGGCAGGTGGTGAATCCACTATGGCATAGAAATTGCTTGATTTACAGCCACATGATGCTTCTTCTCGGATTCCAACGCCCCGGGGGATGATACCCGTGAAAAAGTGTTCCTGCTTCCTGATCATCTTCGGGCTTCTGCTCACGGTAGCCTGCGATCAGAACCGATCCAGAGCTTCCTCGGACGATTCCGGACCGCGGAAGCTCACCGTCGTTCAGTCCTCGGACATCTTCACACTCGACCCGCACACCATGAACGAGACGGTGACGCACTCCGTCCTCTACAATATCATGGAACCGCTGATCAAGCTGGACGAGGATCTGAAGATCGACGTCGAGTCGTCGCTCGCCAAGTCGTGGATCAACCCCGATGAGAAGACGTGGACATTCTTCCTCAGACAGGGAGTAACCTTTCACAATGGCAAGCCCCTGACCGCCGAAGACGTGAAGGCGAGCCTGGATCGGGCTCGCTATCACCCTCTCACCGACGTCGGAGGAGGGCTGGGAAACATCGAAAGCATCAAAACCAGAGGGCACTACTCGCTCGTCATCGAGATGAAAGAGCCGAGCGCCGTTCTTCCGCGGACTCTCAACAACTGCATGATCTTCTGCAGCGAACAGGTGGAGCGCTGGTCTGAACAGGAACTGGACGAGACACCCATCGGTACCGGCCCGTATCGGCTTCTGAGCTGGAAGAAGGGTTCTTCGATCGAGCTCGAAGCCTTCGAAGATTACCGCAATGGAGCGCCGGCATTCGACACCGTCACGATCCTGATCGAGACCGATCCCGAAGAACGCGCGGAGATGATCGCCGACGGTCGTGCGGATCTCGTCATGGATATACCGGTCGACAGTGTCGACATGTTTCACCGGGACACCGGAACGAGGCTGATCACTCAGGAAGGGCTCCGTGTCATCTATCTCGGATTCGATGTGCTGCGGGACGAGAGCCCCTACATCAGCGTGACTCCGAACCCGCTCAAGGACAGGCGCGTCAGGGAGGCCTTCTACCGTGCAATCGACGAACATGAGATCGTCACGGAAATCCTCAACGGATACGGGAACCCGGCGAGCCAGTTCTGCTCTCCTTATGTCTTCGGATTCAACCCGAGCCTGGAACGTCTCTCCCACGATCCAGAGCGGGCGAAGGAACTCCTTGCCGAAGCCGGCTATCCCGACGGATTTTCGCTCACCCTCCACTGTCCGAACAACCGGTACGTGAAAGACCGGGAGATCGGCGCCATGATCGTCGACCAGCTTCGCATCATCGGGCTGGACGTGACGCTCGAGGCCCTTCCGAAGGAAGTGTTCATTCCAGAGCTCCTCGAGCGGAAGTACTCGTTCTACCTGGCCGGCTGGGACTGCCCGGAGGGCGATGCGATATCCGTGTTCATCGACTGCCTCCACACGATGAAGAGACCCTCATACGGGCACTACAACACCGGCGGCTACAGCAACAGCATTCTCGACTCTCTGGTCAGGGAGGCCGAACGGACGATCGATCCGGTTCGGAGAACGCAGATCTTCGAAGATGCACAGAGGATAGCCATGAACGACATTCCCTGGATTCCTCTTCACACACAGGTCGACCTCTACGGCATCCGCAGCGGATTGACCTTCGATCCCCGACTGGACAAGCAGCTCTTCGTGGCTGGCATACGACCGGCGGAGCACCCATGAACCTGCGGGCGAAAACGAGCCTCTTCACCCTGACTTTCATCGTCGTCATCCTCCTCACGTACTCCTTCCTGGACATGCGCCGTGAAGCCCGGCAGGAGAAAGAGCAGCTTCTCGCGAGCGGCCTGAGCTTCGCCGAGCTCACCGCCGCCCACCTCACCTCGGACTACGAGAAATACTACAGAAAAGCCTTCTACAATTTTCTCTCGTCGGTGAAAGAGCTCTACGAGCTGAACGAAGACCTCTACAAGATCGAGCTCGTGGATGTGAGCGGCACTATCCTCCTCGGGATCGACGAAACTGAACACTCGGCACCGGTACCCTGGGATCGCCGTCTCCCGAAAAACGGTTGGGAATACAGCACACTCCGGAGCGTCAGGCCGCACCATCGCTACAGGACAATCGGGCCCCGGGACCTCCTTGTGATCTCGTATCCCGTTCTCCTCCAGAGCGGAATTCACCAGTACAATGTCCTCTACTACTACTCGTTCGAAGCTCTCCAGGAGCGGCTGGCACAGATGCGAAACGACACGATCCACCTCTTCCTGGTTTTCATCGTCATTGGATTCCTGGGGACCTCCGCGTTCAGCTACGGCCTCACGCGTAAGGTGAAGAAGCTGGTGAACCACGCCCACCTGATTGCGGAAGGGGACCTCGACCGTCCGGTGAAAGTCTCGTCGAAGGACGAAATCGGAGAGCTCGCGACCTCCTTCGAGCACATGCGCACGGAAATCAGGAGGAAGAACGACGAAATCGAATCCTACAACAGGAAGCTCGAGGAGAAGGTAATGGAAAGGACCGCGGAGCTCAGATCTCTCACGTCGCAGCTGCAGCGCAACAACATCATTCTCCAGGAAGCGAACGAGAAGCTGCTCGAGCTCGACCGGCTCAAATCGGAGTTCCTCGCAAACACGAGCCATGAGCTGCGTACTCCCCTGACGTCCATCCTCGGATATTCGCAGTGCGTTCTCGCCGAGCTGGACGGCCCCCTTCCGGACGGCCAGAAGGAGAACGTCAAAAAGATCCTGTCGAGCGGCAGGGACCTCCTGGAGCTGATCAACAGGCTCCTCGATTTCTCCCGTCTCGAATCAGGCAGAATAACCCTGGACCTGGAGACGGTGGACATCAGGGGAGTGATCGAGGAGGCGGTCACGACGGTCAGGCCGCTCTCCGAGGAGAAGGGGCTCGACCTGATCACCCGGATCGATCCCGACATCCCTCCACTCACCGCCGACAGGATGAGGATCAAGCAGACCGTTTTGAACCTCCTCTCGAACGCCGTGAAATTCACCGACAGGGGATTCGTGAAAGTCACCGCCCTGAGAAGTAACGGAGACATTCAGGTGTCGGTCGAGGACACCGGCATCGGTATCGACTACGACCATCACGAGGCGATCTTCGATGCCTTCAGGCAGGTCGACGGATCGGTTCAGAGGAAATACGGGGGATCGGGTCTCGGGCTCACCATTTCGAGGATGCTCATCGAGATGCACCAGGGAAGAATCTGGGTGGACAGTGAAAAGGAGAAGGGCACCACCTTCTCCTTCACGCTGCCGATAAAACAGGGGGGACATGATGATATCGGGAGTGAGTGCTGAGACCGCGGCGACACGGGAACGGACGCGAACGAGGACGATCCTCGCCATCGACGACGACCCGAACATCGGAAGGCTCCTCGGAAAAGTCCTCGGGCAGAGGGGGTATCACATCGTCCAGGCTTCCGACGGATCCGAAGGGCTCGAGATAGCAGCCCGGATCCGGCCGGATTTCATAACGCTCGACATCATGATGCCGAAGATGGACGGGTGGCTGGTCCTGAAGGAGATGAAACGAACCGAGGCACTGAGAGACATTCCCGTCGCCATTCTGTCGATCTGTGACGAAAAGAAGCTCGGGTACCATCTGGGGGCATCCGATTATCTGCTGAAGCCGTTCGACATAGAGGACCTGCACGGCATGATCGACCGGTTCGAGGACCGGACATGGGGATCAGAGGGAAGGGTGGATCAGTGAAACACAGAATTCTCGTCGTCGAAGACGATGTCGACAACAGAACGCTCCTCTGCAAGCTTCTCGAAGCACAGGGATACGAGGTCTTCGAGGCGGGAGACGGAGGCGAAGCAATCGAGATCACCGAAGCAGAGACGCCGGACCTCGTGCTGATGGACATGGGACTTCCGAGCGTGAGCGGGTTCGAGGCGACGAAAGCCATCAAGGCAAGACCCGCCCTCCGCAACATCCCGGTCGTTGCCCTCACCGCATTCGCCATGGAACAGGACCGCCAGAAAGTCTTTGTGGCCGGATGCGATGGATTCATCTCCAAGCCCTACGACATTTTCGATCTCCTCGAACGCATCAAGGAGTACCTGAACAACGGCGGAAACGGGAGCTGAGGGAAGCCTTGACACCGCCTGGGGTTACCTCTACTATTCGTTCATGTACTCACCCTCACCTCCGATCTGACGATGGAATGGGCTCTCTTCATTCGAAAGGTATCCGACCTCGACGAACTGGAGTACGCCCTCTTCCCCTGGAGCGATTCCGCTGACAGCCGGGAACCGGAACCGTTGTCTTCCGAAAACGACCGGATGGAAATCCCGCCCTTCGTCAGAGCCTACTTCGGCAACGAGTTCTGTGAGGCACTCATACCCGACATCCGGGTTCTCCAGAATGCGCTGTTCCGAACCCGGGAGCGTGGGCTTTCATTCACGTTCGTCACACCACAGGTGACTGATGACTACCTCGAGGTCCTGAAAGGGTGTTTCAGTGCCCTGGTGACGAGCGGAAAGAATGTGGAAGTCGTGGTGAACGACTGGGGGGTCATGCGAGTGCTCCGAACGCATTATCCGGAATTGGTTCCCGTCATGGGACGCATTATGAACCGCGGATGGCGGTTGTTCGAACAATCGAATGCCAGGAATCTGAACTACTTTCCTTTCCGGAGGTTCCTGCTCAACTACGGGATGAGGCGTGTCGAGTTCGACTGCCCCCTGCAGTTCGAAGGAATCGATTTCGAGAATACCGGTCTGACCGGCTCCGTCTACTACCCCTATTCCTGCTGTGTGACCGGAACCTCCTGCACGACATCCGTGACCGGCGAGCCGGTTCACGACTCGTCCGCCGGCGCTCCCGCATGCAGCCGGATCTGCACCGACGATCCGGCTGAGCCCGCACGGTCTTCCGGGCGGCAGGACGGAGGAGATCAGGTCTGGGCGGCATCGAGGAAAGCTTCTCACGAGGCTCGTATCGCGAGTTGCGGGGATATTGCTCAGCTCGCCACGAGTACCACGATCGACAGGATCATCTACCAGCTCCAGCCGGAACGGTAGGGACATTCGGTGCAGATCATAACCTATCCCCGGTCTCTGCAGGAAGCCGAACTCCTGATGCTCAGCGGAGCATCTTCCCTCGTCGTCGATGTCATACGGCAGCCCATCACTGCCGGTGCCGGATACGGAAACATTTCCGGAATCGAGGAACGGACTTCCATCAAATCGATCGAGGACATCCAGAAGGTGGTCGACTGTTCTCACCGATATCATGGCAGGACGTACCTGTCCGTCGACAGGGAGAGCTGTTCCCACACCGACATGTCGACGGTGATTGCCATCCTGCGCTCGACATACTCACTCACCGATATGGACGGCATCGTCACCTGCAATCCGGCCCTCATCGTGGCCCTCAAAGAGGAAGACATCACACTCGATGTCATTCTCGGACCGGAAGAGCTGGTGCTCAATACGGAAACAGTCCGGTTCTGGGGTGACATCGGGGTGACAAAGATCATCCTCCCTTCCTACCTGACGATCGACGAGATCGAGAAAATCGTCGAGGGTGTGGGCAGAACCGATCTCTCGGTATCCATCTTCCACGGACATGTGTCGTCGTTCACGAGTCCGGAAAGATGTCTTTCCGAAAAAGGATGCTTCACTCCTTCAGGAGCGACGAAGCTCGACGGCGCTTTCTGTGCTCTCTGCAACATTCCACTCCTGATACGGGGGGGCGTCGCCGCGGTCACGGTTCGCCTCAGCGGCGAAACCGGCATCATGAACATCGGACTGGTCACCCTCGCCCGCAAACTCATCGACATGTGCCGGGAAGGAGCTCCCGAGGAAGAGATTACGAGAATCACCAGGGAGGGGATCAACTGCGGCGGTCTCAGCCGGCACGGCTATCTCTGCCTGGCGACCCGGCCATCACAACATCAATTTTCCCCTTGAGCATCCCCTGCGATATCCTTATCTTATGACGGTTCGCTCGCTGTTTTTCGCAGTGCATCACATTCAGGGACCGGAGGAGGAGTCATGGGTAAAAGCATGGTAGATATCTTCATGGATCTCGTCAAAATCGACAGTGAGTCGGGTGAGGAAGAAGAGGTAATGGCATACCTCGAGAAATTCCTGAAATCCGAGCTGGATGCGACCGTGGAGCGGGACTCGTACAGGAATCTCATCGCAAGGATTCCCGGAAAGAACAGCGACAGGAAGGAGCCGATCCTTCTCAGCTGCCACGCCGACACGGTGAAGCCGGGCATGGGGATAGAACCCGTCCTCGAAGAGGGCGTCATCCGGTCCAGGGGAGAGACGATACTCGGAGCCGACAACAAAGCCGGAATTGCCGAGGTTCTGGAAGGACTCAGAACCGCCGGGAAGCGGCCTCCCGTCGAGCTGGCGATCAGCCGCGAAGAGGAAATCGGGCTCATCGGGGCGAAGCATCTGGACACGTCGAAGCTGACGGCGAAAACGGGTTACCTGTTCGACGGCGATGTCCTCGACAAGATCGTGATCGGGGGACCAGCACACATGCTGATCGACGTCGTGATTAAGGGAAAAGCCGCCCACGCCGGGATGGAGCCGGAGAAGGGGATTTCCGCCATAAAAGCGGCGGCCAACGGCATCGCGAAGATGCAGCTCGGCCGCATCGACGACGAGAGCACGGCCAACGTCGGCATCATCAAGGGAGGAATGATACGAAACGGCATTCCGGAGAAGGTCGAGATCACCGCTGAGTGCCGGAGCCTCGACGACGACAAGTGCACGAAGATCGCCGATGAAATGAAGAAGTTCTTCGAAGAAGGAGCGAAGGAAGAGGGAGCAAAAGCGGACGTCAAGCTGACGCTCGCCTACAAATCGGTCAACATCCCGGAAGACTCCCCGGTGGTCGAGATCTCGAAGAAGGCGATCAAAGGCATCGGCATGAAACCGGTGGCCGAGGTCATCTGCGGGGGCACAGACGCATCGATCTACAACGAGAAGGGTATCCAGACTGCTGTGCTCGGGACGGGTGTCGAGAAGGAGCACTCCACCGACGAGCAGATAGCGGTTGCGGACATGGAGAAGGCCGTCAAAGTCCTCCACCAGATCTTCGAGATGAACGCCTGACCCGGGTTGCGTGAGGTGCCATTCAATGCGGCCCTGTTCACGAGCACGATGATTCCGGCACATCGTCGTCCTCATGAACAGGGCCGCGTGTGTTACAGAACTTCGAGCTCGATGGCGTTTTTGTTGATGAGAACCGTCTCGTACTCTTCTTCCGGGACGCCGAGGTGTTTCGCGACCGAGCTCGGCAGGAGCCGGTAGTTGACCGCAGCCTCCACCGTGAGCGCTCCTCTCGGCAGATCGTCGGGCAGTTTCCAGCTGAAGTGCTCGATCTTCGTCTCCCGGGGGCCGATCCGGTAATCCACCAGCTCATTGTCGGCGGTGTACCACTGACAGATCGTCATCCGTCCCTTCGGATCGAAGAAGGGCCTCCGGAAGATCCGATCGCCCTCCGGCAGGTCGTCTCCGTCCCGGGAGAGGCCCTTGAAACCCTCGATCTCCATGATCTCCCCGATGGCCTGATACGAGAGCTCGTGCGACGTGACCGTGTACTCCTCGCCGGTGAATCCTTTCAGCGTGACGGGGATGTGGTGTCTGCCTCCTGCCGCATCGATGGCTTCGACGTTCAGCCAGACCTGTCGCTCTTCCGTCGAGCCTGTCGGAATCATGTGTCCCGCCTTCGCATTGAACAGGACGACGTCGAGGGAGAGATCATCGCCGGGAGAGACAGCCTCTTTTTCCGCATAGATCGCGACGTCGACAGCCCCCGCGAGCTTGGACGGATTGTGCGCCCCCTGGAACACGTGGTGGGCCACGTGATCGCGTGAAGGCCCGCCGACAGCCGGCTCCCCGGGAGCCCGGTGCATGTGACAGTCCTGACACTCGATGTTCATGGTGGGGTACGGACCTGCCTTCCACTCCCGGTACGTCGATTTCACCCACATCCCGTAGGGGCTCTGCTCGTCGTGGCAGGTGGCACAGAACTCCGCCGACTGGAGGAATTCGGAATGCTCGACCTGGTGATAGGTGCTGACAGCGTCCTTTCTCGGACCGTACTTCACCGGACCGGGATCGATGACGAAGCTGAAGTTGAAGGGTTCCGGTTCCGTGGACCCGTTGATGTTGTGACAGACTTCGCAGGTGACCCCTTCGTTTGCCCTGCTCCCGGCCGAGGGCACGGGCGGCGGCGTATCCCCGCTCAGAAACGCGAGCGGACTGTGACAGCCGATACAGCCTTCTTTGACGCCGCTGACTTTCTCGAGCTTCTTCGCCTGCGGCAGCGCCAGCTTGAAGTATTCTATCTCGTCCCAGTGGTGGGTGTAAGACTCCGCCATCATGCTCATCTGGAACTCGCGGAAGATTTCCCGGTGACAGGCCCCGCAGGTCTGAGGCTCATCGAAGTCCTCGTAACTGAACGAGTTCCATTCGGCGGAGAAAGACGGGGTCCAGGACACCAGGACCGATATCCCGGCACAGACGACGATACGGGCGAACCTTCTCATTCCTTCCCTCCTTTTCACCCGGATTATTCATACGCTTTCGATTTTGGCGGCCGCTTCCGGACTGCTTCTTCGTTCTCGGCGCTCGGGGACCCCGCGCAGCAGCCTCATGCCGTTCAGAATCACCACGAGAGACGCTCCCATATCCGCCCCCACGGCCATCCAGAGCGTGGCGAGTCCCGGGATGGCCAGGACGAAGAACACGAACTTCGTCAGGAGAGCGAACGCGATGTTTTCCTTGATGACGCGCAGGGTCTTCTTTCCAATCCGGATCGTGAGCGGGATCCTCGAGAGGTCGTCCGACATCAGGACGACGTCTGATGTCTCGAGAGCAATGGCCGTTCCCGTGGACCCCATTGCCATGCCGACGGTGGCGGTTGCCAGAGCCGGAGCATCGTTCACGCCGTCACCGACGAAGGTCACGGATCCGGATTCGTCGACCAGATCCTGAACTCTCTTCACTTTTTCATGGGGCAGGAGCCCCGCTTCATAATAACCGATGCCCAGCTCACCCGCAACAGCCGCGGCAGCTCCCTGGTCGTCGCCGGTGAGCATCACGATCCTGTCGACGCCGATCCGCTCGAGCTCCTCCACGGTCTTCCTGCTCTCGTCTCTCAGGACGTCGGAGATGACGATGACGCCGAGGACTGCGTTTTTTCCGGCAAGGAGCACCGCCGTGTCGGCACCGCGCTCATACTCGGCCACGAGCTCCTCGATGGCAGGGCTTCCCAGCCCTTCCTCTTCGATCATTCTCCTGCTGCCCAGCAGGTACGGTTCCCCGTCGACCACCGCGCGTACCCCCTTCCCCGGGACGGCCTCGAACCGATCCACCTCGGGGGAAGGAGACTCCATCCCGCAGGTCCCGCCCCGGGACGACTCGATGATGGCGTGGGCCAGGTGATGCTCAGAGTGCGATTCGATGGCCGCGGCGATCGCGAGCACCTCCTCCCTTTTCCGTTCATCCAGCGGGATGACGTCCGTGACCTCGAGCCTGCCCAGGGTGAGCGTACCCGTCTTGTCGAACACCACGGTGCGCACCCGGGCCGCCTCCTCCAGGTAGATGCCGCCCTTGATCAGCACTCCGTTCCGGGCGGCGGAGGCGAGGGCCGAGACGATGGTGACGGGAGTGGAGATGACAAGAGCGCAGGGACAGGAGATGACGAGGAGCACGAGCGCCCGGTAGAACCAGGTCGTAAAGGGCTCTTGAAAGAAAAGCGGAGGGAAGACTGCAAGGATCATGGCCAGGCCGATCACGGCCGGTGTGTAGTATCTGGCGAAGCGGTCGACGAAATTCTGCGAGGGAGCGCGCCTGGCGCCCGCCTCCTCCACCAGGTGGATGATCCTGGCAAGCGTGGTATCGGCCACTTCCCGCGTGACCCGCACTTCGAGATAACCCTGCTGGTTGAGCGTACCGGCGAAGACCTCGTCTCCAGGCTGCTTGGAGATCACCTTCGACTCGCCGGTGATCGGCGACTGGTCCACGAACGAGCCGCCGGTTTCCACTTCTCCGTCGAGGGGGATACGCTCGCCGGGTTTGATGATGATCAGGTCGCCGGGCTTCACCTGATCGGGGGTCAATTCGACTTCATTTCCGTCTCTGCGAACCCGGGCGAAATCGGGGGCGATGTCCATGAGCCGCTCGATCGCGCTCCTCGCCTTCTCCATGCTGAAACTCTCGAGGAGCCCGGCGATGGAGAAGAGGAATATCACCACCGTGGCCTCGAGCCACTCGCCGATGAGAACGGCACCGACCACGGCAATGCTCATCAGGAGATTCATGTCGGCGGCTCTCGCCCGTATCGAGGCGAGCGCCTTTCTGAAGATGTGATAGCCTCCGGTCAGAATACCGGAGATGTAGATCGGAACGGCGATGTCGGTGCGGCCCACGAGGAAGCCAGTGAAAGCACCGGCAAGGATGAGGACACCGCTCACGGCGGTGAGAACGAGTTTTCCCCGGCGGGCCCAGAAGCTCTCGTCCACCGCTTCGTCCCCGGTCGCAACCCGGAGACCGGTCTGTTCGATGAGCTTCCTGATTTCAGGCTCGTCGATGAGGTCATCCTCGTAGGTCACGGTGACGGTGCCGCGGATGATGTTGAAATCGAGCGACTCGATCCCGTCCATGCCGTCGAGCTTCTTCCTGATCATCCCCGTCTCTTCGGCGCAGTCCATGCCGTGGATGGTGAGGACTGATTCCTGGTTCACGGCGCACTCCGATCGATGAATGACGATCTTCGAATGATTCCCGGTCGCCCGGCATCCGCCGGAAAAATGCTCCGGGGGGCGACCCGTTACCATATATATTAATGAGTTCCCCGGCCGTCAATACGCCCCGGAATGTCTCAATCCGAGTTCTCAATGTTGATGGGTGTGAATCTGTCCACACGGTAGAACCGGGAGCAGGGACTCCGGCCCGCCGTTGAATCCGATAATCCGCCTGTCACGGCCCTTGCTGTGAATCGATTTCCCGCGCCAGACGCTGGATTCTCGGGTCTACAGGTCGTCCTTGACAAATGTGCATTATCTATGCATATATATATGCATATGAGAACCACATTGAACATAGACGATTCACTGTTGAGCCGTGCGGCCACGCTCACGGGTGTTAATGAGAAAACGGCACTGGTTCGACTCGGCCTGGAGGCTTTGATCGAACGAGAGAGTGCACGTCGACTTGCCGACCTCGGGGGCAGTGAGAAGGATTTGAAGCCGATACGAAGACGCCGTTCCGGAACCGGGACATGATACTCGTCGACACTTCCATCTGGGTCGATCATCTCAGGCGAGGGAACGATCGACTGAAGGAACTTCTTCGGGACGAGATGGTCTATTGTCATCCTTTCGTCATCGGTGAGTTGGCGTGCGGTATTCTGAAGAATCGGAGAGAGATACTTCGCTTGATTTCTGCACTCCCGGCCGTCCGTCCCGCCGATCACTCGGAGGCACTGCACCTTCTCGAGTCACACCGCCTTTACGGCAAAGGGCTGGAATGGGTGGACGTTCATCTGCTGTCATCAGCCTTACTCACAAAATGTAAATTGTGGACCAGGGATAAGCCGCTTCTCGGAGCGGCATCGAAACTGGAAATCTCGGCGTAGTTCCCAACAGTCCGAGGTCTGACTGCTAACCATGCGCTTGACGCCCTGCTTCTGGCAGGAGCCGCGCCGGGGCAGCCTGTAACTCAACGCCAGGCTGTCAGACTGAACGTCAGAGGGAAGATGGGCACCGGATACTTCTCCTGTTCTCTATGGTCAGTGTCGATATTGATACTTGCTCACCCATGCCTTTCACAGGATCATGAATCGAAGCAGAAGATTGCTGTCTCTGCCCCGCTGTCGGTCATCCGCCTGTACTCCGATTCGAACGGCGAATCGCACTTCGAGGATACAGGATTACCATTTGACTTGAAAGACTACGCGCCCCCGGCTCCTCCCATCTCCATCACCGACTTTATTGAAGTCGAAGGTTTTGTGATTATTTCCAGTCCTGCCGGCTGGCTCGGTGACTGGCATCCGGCTCCACGCCAGCAGTATATGTTTTGTCTCTCGGGAGAGCTCGAGGTCGAAGTTTCAGATGGCGAGATTCGACGCTTCGGACCGGGCTCCGTTCTCCTGGTGGAGGACACGTCGGGAAAAGGACATGTCTCGAGAGTGATCGGTAATGACAGAGTATTTATAGCAGCTTTGCCAGTGGCTAGCTCGAAGTGATCTGGTTTCTACCGGAGGTGAAAAGAATGAGAAAGATCCTACTTGCCTTTGGATTGTTCTGGGTGTTTCTCTGGTGTCTGGTTGGCTTCTATATCGGTGCACAACATATTCCCCATATACAGAAGATGGAGACACTGGCTCGTGAGGGGAATCTGGTGGGGTTCTGGAGCACCATGAACATGTGGAAACTGCACGCCTCGATCCACTCACACGCCCTGGGTTTTTCATTCATCCTGATCCTGGTGGCTCTGGTCATGCCGGAACTGGGATTCTCGGACAGGACCAAGAAGGTTCTCGGGATACTCCTCATTGTGGGAGTAGTCCTGAGCACCATCTTCGGGTGGTTTCTTTTTCTTCCACTGGTCTTGCTTGGTGAACTCCTGGTTGTAGCCATGGTGCTGGTGAGTTTCCTCGGTATCATGAGAGGAACGGGAGAAAAGAGCGAGGCAGCCTGACGGGGTAGGACGAGTGTTAACCCGTGCAGCCGTAGTGGGGCCCCCCGCTTGACTCGAAGGCTTTTTTGGACTACAATTGCACAGTCGAGAACACGACAGACAGCCGCATCACCGTGATGAGCCGGGCGCGGATGCGATGCGCTTCGCACGACTTTACCACACGATCCCCGGCTCACGAAGCAGGAGGAGGATTTCATGCCGTCATCGATGTTCACACGCACCATCGTACTGACCAGTCTCTGCCTCGCAGTGCTTCCCTGTACCGGACGAACCTCCGAGCGCGGATGGGATATGGTGGGACGGGACACGGTCGAGGACATCATTGGTCACGACCGAACACTGCCTCCCGCTCCTGAAACCGGCGTCACTCCAGCGGATCCCGCGTTCCCGCCTCCCCTCATGACGAACGAGCTCGACATCCTCCTGGTGATCATGAAGAACATCGACGTCGACTACGAAGATGCCCAGGGAAATCCACAGCACGAGACTTCCTCGATGTTCGGCGCGGACATCGCCATGATCGAGTTCCAGTTCCAGAAGTTTCTCGACACCCTCTCCCACCACTCCGGCGGCTGGCTCGAGCTCAACGGAGACGTGGTTCTGATCGAGGAACCCATCACCGAGATTTCGGGCAACGGCAGCTCCGGCTACCACGTGGGACCGGGCGACATGGTGTGGGCCTACGAAGACCACATCGAGTTCGGGCAGTACGACCACGTCATGCTCTACTGGAAACCGCTTTCGATCCCCACCGGCGGTATCTGGGGCCTCGCCTGGTGGTTCTACCAGGGATCGACTCCTGAAGGGGAGGCCTGGGGGGCGGAAATCCAGCCCATCGAAGGGGCGGCTTACATCAACTGCTTCTACTACCCGAGCCTTGGCTACCTCCACTACGAGATGAACCTCCACGAGTGGCTCCACCACCTCAACGCACTCATGTACTACAAGGCCGGGTTCCCGGACGAGATGGTTCCCGACGCCCACTGGGAGGACGATCCCGACTGGGATCCGCAGGGACACACCGCGATGGACTACTACATCCACATCCTCGAGGATCACATGACGCCGCTCCTCTACCTCTCCGCCGATGTCATCGACCGCTCCGGCGCGCCCTACATCCGCGACTGGCTGTCCCTCGGCCCCTTCGACAACGAGGGAGATTCCGCGCTCGAGGTGGACTACATCGGGGAGGAGTCCATCCTGCCCCGCCCGGGAATGGAGAGCGGAGGACTCACCTGGGAACCGATCTCGAGCGACAGCGATTACGTGGACCTGAGGGATCTCCTCGATGCACCGGACGTGACGATGGGATACGCCCACACGTACTTCCACAGCCCCCGGGTGCGGCCGGCCCGGATATGGACCGGCTCGAACGACGGCATCCGGGTGTGGCTGAACGGGAATCTCGTCCGCGACACGCACGTCCACAGGAAGACCCGGGCCGACGCGGAGGCGAAGACCGTCCTCATCCCGAAGGGTTGGAGCAGGCTCCTCGTGAAGGTCGAGGACGTGGCGGGCTGGGACTGGGGCTTCTTCTGCCGCCTGTTCTCTCCGGAGGGAGGCGTCTTCGACGACCTGGTCTTCCGGCTCGATCCACCGCCTCCCCACGACGCCGGGGAGGCGGAGCTTCGCTGACCGGCAGATCCGCATCCGACCGATATGGCAGGGGGGAAACTCATGAGGCTTCTGAAGCTGGCGGTCGTCCTCCTCATCGCCGGGATCGTCTCGTGTGCCCCGTTCTTCGGCCCTCCCGACACGCTCTACCGGCAGCTGAACGAATCGTTCGCCGACTACGACGCCTCCGTGCTGATCGACAGGGTGGTCGTGATCGACCCCGGCCACGGCGGCAGGTTCGACGGCGCCCTCGGCCCCGGGCGGACGCGGGAAGCCGACGTCAACATGGGAGTGGCGACGGAGCTGGCGCGGATGCTGGAACAGTGCGGAGCCCGGGTGATCCTCACCAGGACGGGAGACCGGGATCTCCTCTCCCCCACCGAGCCCGACGACCTCAGGAAGGAACTCGAGGAACGTGTGCGTGTGTCGAACGCCCTCGAGGCCGACCTATTCATCTCCATCCATCACAACAGCTCTGCCTCCCGCGAGCGGGACTACAACGCCATCGAGACGTACTACCGGATGGGGGACGACGGACCGTCGCTCGACGCCTCCCGCTACATTCACAAACACCTGGTCAGGAACCTGGGCATTCCCCGGAACGAGCTCGTGTCGGGAAACTACCACGTGCTCAGGAACAACGAGAACCCGTCGATCCTCGGCGAAGCGTCCTACCTCTCGAATCCCGGCGTCGAGAAGAAGATCCGGGAGCACGAGAGCCAGCTCCTCGAGGCGCGTGCCTATCTCCTGGGCATCATCGACTACTTCTCGCACGGCGTTCCCGACGTCAGGGTTCTGAGACCGCCGCCGGGAGCGACGGTCTACGACGCTTTCCCCGCCTTCGAAGCGTCTCTCGAGCCGGGCGAAGGAGGCGGAGGCATCGAAGTATCCACGATCCGGGTCACCCTGGATGACCGTCGTCCGGAATGGAAATACGACCCGGAGCGGGGCCTCCTCGCCGTCGCTCTCGACGAGCCGCTCGCCCCGGGTGCCCACACGCTCACGATCTCCTGCAGGAACTGGATGGGGAACTCATCGCGGAGAACGGTCACGAGGTTCGAAACGCGCACGCAGCCCGTGACGATCGTGACCAGAACCGGGCCCGAAAGGATCCACGCGGGGTCCAACACTCCGTTCTTCCTCGAGGCCCGGATTCTCGACAGCTACGGAAACCCGGTCGCCGACGGCACGCACGTCTCGATCGTCACGCCCGCGGGGCTCAGGGGGGAGAAGAACACCTCCGTCCGGGACGGAAGAGCCGTCTTCTACCTCACCGCCGAGCGGGCGGGAAGCTTCACCTGTACCGTGAGAGCCGGGCCGGCCGAAGGAAGCACGAGAATAACCGCCTACGACGACGTTCTCCTGCCCCTGGCGGTGAAGTTCATCGACGGCAGCATCGGGACGCCGCTTTCCGGGGTGAAGCTCGACCTCGACGGCGAACAGTTCCTGGTCTCGAACGCAGACGGCTACGTGTTCAGCTCCAGCCTGCCGCGAGGCGAGCACCGAGTGCGTGCCTCGAAGCCCGGCTACCGGCCGTACGCCGGAGTCGTCAACACCGACGACCGCGGCCGCGACAGCGGGCTCCGGGTGCTCCTCATGGATCCGGTCCATCAGGGTGTGCTGATGGGAAGATCGGTGGTCGTCGATCCCGAAGGGGGAGGCAGGGAGCTGGGGGCGACGGGGCCTTCGGGCACCCGGTCCATCGACCTGAACCTCAGGGTCGCGCAGGCCCTGGCCGCATATCTCGAGGAAGCCGGCGCCTCGGTCCACCTCACGAGAGACGGCGATGAGAGCGTCACTTCCTATCAGCGCGTCGAGCTGGCGAACCGGGTCGGAGCGGATTTCTTCATCTCCGTGAGACACGACGCCGTCGCCGAGCCGGACAGGAGACCCTACCTGGCCTACTACGGGACCTCGGAGTACGGGAAGAGCCTGGTCCGGGAGATCGCGCTGGAGTGGACTGCCGTTCTGGGAGAAGAGCCGATCATGCGCGAGGAGTACCGCTACATCCTGCAGCACACGCCCTGCCCGGCCATTGTCGTGATGAGCCGGGACATCGGGACGGCGGAGAGGGAGGAGTCGACCTACCGGGCTCACTACGGAATACGGGAGGCACACGCCACGTACACGGGTCTGGTGAGATTCCTGCTCGGTGCTGAAGCAGCCTCGCTCGGAGAGATCGAGGGGCAGGTCCAGGCGCCTTTTCGAAAGGAGGCACCGCCCGTGGTGGAGCTGGACGGCTGGCTGCGCACGTCCTGCGACTCCGGCGGCAGGTTCACCCTGCGCCTCGTCGAACCCGGTGAGCACCTGCTCGCGATCACGAGCCCTCCGGAGCTCAGGAACGAGTGGTGGGTCGACACCCGCGAGCTCGGGCGATCCCCCCTGATTCTCACCCCCTGATCCCGCTCGAAATGTGGCGGCTCGAGAGTCGGAGGACCGAGAACTTATTACTGTATCAGCTCGGTGTTCGGGTAGAAGCTGCTCCATCCGAACCAGAATGCGGCCGTGATGTCCAGCTCCGTGAGCTTCTCTCCCTCGAGCTTTCCTCCGGTGCATTCACCGGTGACCAGGTTCCAGGTCGACCCGGTTCCGGTGTCGCGGTAGAAGCCGGGCCGGTCGCCGGGCTCGAATGTGAGAGCCCTGTCGTCGATGTGGGTCGTGAAAGCGCGGACGCCCCCGTCGGGCCCCTTCACCACTGCCACACTGCGCCCGTCGAGCTCCGTTTCGACGATGGTGTTCTCTTCGAGCTTCTTCTTCGCGATCGCCACGGCATGATGGTCGGTGGCGAGTCCGTACACCAGGGCCTTCCCCGGCATCCGTCCCCGCAGCCACTCCGT
>CAZMKB010000037.1:0-8915 GCA_964566685.1 uncultured Gemmatimonadota bacterium
ATGAAGGGTGACAGGGAGAAGTGCCTGGCGGCGGGCATGGACGACTACGTGGCGAAACCCGTTCAGCCGAACGAGCTGGCCGACGTGATATCCCGCTGCCTCGAGAGCCGCTCCCGGGTCGAGGAAGAGGAGGAAGCCCCTGCGGACGGCCCGACCGTGGACCGCCGGGTGTTCGATCCGTCCTCTCTTCTCGAGCGGCTCGACGGAGACGAGAATCTCCGAAACGAAATCATCGACCTCTTCCTCGACGAAGCACCGGCCCAGATCGATTCCCTCGCCTCGGCGCTCGACCGGGGGGACAGCCGGTCCCTCGAGCGGCAGGCGCACACCCTCAAGGGAGCTTCGGGAAACATCGGCGCAAATGCGCTCCAGGAGATCGCCTTCGAGGTGGAACGGGCGGGCAGTGAAGGCGACCTGGCGAGAGCCGCGAGCCTCGTCCCGAAGATCCAGGAAGCGTTCACCGTGCTGAGAAAAATGCTGGAGCGCTCCCGTCCCTCCTCAAATTAGTGTCCCATCCCGGCTCCACGGGCGAGGATCCTGTAAAGTAGTTTTACGATGCGAAAGGTTCTTTACAGCCTGCAGTGCAGGGACACCTCTCGTCGAATAGCATAATCCATTACATATCAAGATGTTATACATCCCCTCCTACTCGAGGTCCTCTGGCACCACCCTTGCCTTTATACAGGAGTGCCTGAGGAGGTGATATCAATGGCAACAGCAGCAGCGATTCCGAAGCAGAAGAAAAAAGCTCCGTACTACGCCCTCTCCGACCGGGAGCTGGTCGAGCGGGCACGCAGACAGGACGAGGTGGCCTTCACGGAGATCACCGCCCGCTACCGGAAGCGCCTCCTCTTCACGGTCTATCGCCTGACCGGAGACTGGAACACCGCTGAAGACCTGGTCCAGGAAGTCCTCATCAAGGCGTACCGGAACCTGAAAAAGTTCAATCCCCACTATGCATTCTCCACATGGATCTATACGATTGCCCGGCATGCTGCGTACGACCACCTCAAGCGGTCTCGTGCGCGCATGATATCCATCGATGCCGAAACCGATGATGGAGAATCCACGAGGAGCAGAATCGAACTGGCGGATGAGTCCGGCAATCCGGTAGAAGTGCTCGAAATCGGAGAGCTGAGCGAAAAAGTCGAAGCCGCCCTGCTCGATCTCCCGAGCCCGTACCGCGAAGCCATGGAGCTGCGCCACCTCGAGTGGAAGACCTACAGTGAGATTGCCGAAAGCCTGGACATACCGATCGGCACGGTAAAGTCCTACCTGTTCAGGGGAAGGAAGGAGCTGCAGAGGAAGCTCTCTTCCGTCTTCGGTCCTCTGAAGACTCGTCCGTCCCTCGAATCGGAACGAGTTGCTCTCGCTTCGTGATGGAGTGCGGGTGCGTGAGACCGCACTCCATCGCAGGCAAACCCCGCCACCTCGCCCATCCGTCCGGCGTGTACGTTTCATTGCTTTTGTTCGTCTCACGGGAGAGCTCCTGACCGGCGAAATACCAGCTTGACGGGATCGGGCGCCGCGGTTATTCTCTCTGTGTAAAGCATTTTTACAGGCCTGACGAACGGCATGAACCGAACGCTTTTCATCATACTCGGGATCCTGGTCCTCGCTGTCGCGCTGGCTCGAACCTACCGGCAGTGGGAGGAGGCGGCGATCACCATCGCCTTCGAGGAGAGCTATCCCGGGAAATTCACCGTCGTTCGGGTCGAGGGAGAGCCGGCCGAAGCCGGACTCGAGACGGGCGATGTCGTGGCCGTCGTCAACGGCGAACCCATCTACACCCTCGCCGAGCTCGAGCGCTCGCTCTATCAGAACGATCCCGGTGAACGGGTGCTCCTGACCGTCTACCGGCAGGGCTACTACGACGACATCTCATTCATCGTGGGCAGCCGCCTCGGCCGGGACCTGATGGTAAAGCTCCTCAAGATGCTGGTGGGCCTCATCTACTTCGGGGTGGGCCTCTTCATCGTCTTCCAGCGGCCGGGGGACCGCCGCGCCGTCGTCTTCTACCTCCTCAGCCTCTGCCTGATGCTCTATCTCTACCCCGAGGCGTCGTTCGCCCGCGGGGGCCCGCTCAGGCTCATCGAGCGGGGCGTGTCGCTCCTCTTCCTCTGGATTCCGCCGCTCTTCCTCCACTTCTTCTGCGTCTTCCCCTGGGAGAAGGAACCGATCAGGCGCCACCGCTGGATCGTGCCGGCGCTCTATGTCCCCTCGCTCGTCTTCTACACGGCGTTTCTCCTGAATCCCTACGAGATGCCGCTTCTCAACAACATCCACGCACTCTTCCGCGGCGTGTACCTGGCACTCGGCCTCGCGCTGCTCCTCCACAGTTACGTCGTCTCGAAGACCCCGGCCCTCAGGAAACAGGCCGGCCTCATCGTCTGGGGCTCCCTCTTCGGTGTCCTCCCGTACCTGCTCTATTCGTTCGGCTACCCCTTTCTCTCCACGAGGGATCAGCTCATGGGGGAGCTGTCCTTCACCCCGCTCATCTATGCCAGCTTCATTTTCATGGGGGCGGTTCCGCTCGCCATCGCGTACTCCATTCTCAGGCACCGCCTCTTCGACATCGACGTCATCCTCAGGCGGGGAATCGTCTACACGTTTCTCACCGTCCTCATCGTCTCACTCTATCTGCTCGTCGTCGGCTACTTCGGCAACATGCTTCGCGGGGTCACGGGGATCGAGAGCACCTACATCACGATCGCGTTCACCCTCGTCGTGGCGCTTCTCTTCAACCCGCTGAAGGTGCGCGTGCAGAGGACGATCGACCGGGTGTTCTACCGGGAGCGCTACAACTACAGCCAGATTCTCCTCGAGATGACCGAGAACCTGAATCTCATCATCGAGCTCGACCGCCTGCTCGTCTCCTTCCTGGACCGTGTCGTCGACACCATGAAGCTCTCGGGAGGGCACGTGTTCATCGAAGACCGGGACGGGGAGGCCTTCAGCGTCCGGTATGCCCGCAGGCCGAACGGCGGGTTCGGGGAAGAGATCAGTGTGGCCGCGGACTCGGTCCTGGCAGAGAAGCTCTCGGAAGGTTCGCCGCTCGACCTCTCCGGCGGAGGTCTGGAGAGGCTCTGCGGGGAGCTCCCCGAAGATGAGCGCCGCGTCGTCGAGGCCGTGAAGCCAGCCCTCGTGATCCCCTTCATGTTCGCGGAGCGCCTCATCGGCTGGGCGAGTTTTTCCGAAAAGCTCTCGGGAGAGATCTTCTCGCAGGAGGACATCGACCTCCTCGCCACCGTCTCCCGGCAGGCCTCGATCGCGGTGGAGAACGCCCGGACCTACGAGAACCTGAGGAAGACCCACGAGAAGCTGCTCGAGGCCGAGCGTCTCGCCGTGATCGGAGAGATGGCGGCCCGGATCGCCCACGAGATCAGGAATCCCCTCGCCTCCATCAAGATGAATATCCAGATCCTGGGCCGGAAGATGCAGCTGCCGCATCCGGACGACGAAGAGTATCTCGAGATCACGAGAACGGAGATCGACCGGCTCAACACCGTACTCCGGGAGATCCTGAACTACTCGAAACCGGTCACGCTCAGCACGCAGCCCATGCCGGTCAATGCCCTCGTGCACGAGACGCTCCACCAGGTGTTCCCCGGTCATGAAGCGGACGGGATCAGAATCGACGAGGAATTCGCCGACGGGCTGCCGGAGATTTCCCTGGACCGGGACAAGATCAAGCAGGCGCTCCTCAACATCATGGTGAATGCACAGGAAGCGGCGGGAAACGAAGGGAGGGTGACCGCCGCGACGGGGATCGAGAAGAGGGACGGGGAGTGGTACGTGACGATCGATATCACGAACTCCGGTAAGGGGCTCGAGGAGGAAACGGTCCGGAGGATTTTCGAGCCGTTCTACACCACCAAGGCGAAGGGGGTCGGCCTGGGCCTGGCGAACGCGAAGCGGTATGTCGAAGAGCACGGCGGGAGCATACGGGTATGTTCGAAACCGGACGGTCCGACCACCTTTACCCTGATCCTGCCCGTTGCGAGAGGAGGAGGGTAGATGGTGCCCGGAGGAAAGATCCTGGTAGTGGACGACGACAGCTCCATACGGCGCGTGTTCCAGAAGCATCTCACCGAGAAGGGATTCGAGGTGGTGACCGCCGGGGACGGTGAAGAGGGACTCGAGCTGGTGGAGAAGGAGGAGCCCGAGATCGTCATTCTCGACATCAGGCTCCCCGGCATCAGCGGGCTCGAGGTGCTCGAGGGAATCAAGGAGCGGGACAGGAACATCGCCGTGGTCATGATCACGGCTCACGAAGACATGGAGACGACGATCGAAGCCATGAGGAAAGGCGCCTTCGACTACCTGCCCAAACCGCTCGACATCGACATCGTGGACTCTCTCCTCGAGAGAATCTTCACGTCGAAGCAGATGGAGCAGCGGTCGGGCGGGATGACCGCGGTGGAAGAGCGATCGCTCCTGGAGGGGAAGCTCGTCGGGAAGAGCCAGGGGATGAAGCGCATCTGGAAGCTCATCGGTTCGGTGGCCGCGACGAAGGCCACGGTCCTCATCCAGGGCGAGAGCGGAACCGGCAAGGAGCTCATCGCCCGATCGATTCACGAAAACTCCAACGAGCGGGATGAACAGCTTCTCCCCGTCAACTGCACCGCGCTCGTCGAGACCCTGCTCGAATCGGAGCTCTTCGGCCACGAGCGGGGTGCGTTCACCGGGGCCGTCTATGAAAAGAAGGGCGTGTTCGAGGTCGCAGGAAGAGGGACCATCTTCCTCGACGAGATCGGGGACATGTCGAAAGGTCTCCAGGCCAAGCTGCTCCGCGTTCTCCAGGAGCGGGAGTTCACCCGGGTCGGCGGTACGAAGCTCCTCCGGACCACCGCACGAATCATCGCGGCCACGAACCGCAATCTCCAGGAGCTCGTCGACGAGAACGCCTTCCGGCGGGATCTGTACTACCGGCTTCGTGTCGTCGAGATCGAAGTCCCGCCTCTCCGGGAGCGCAAGGAGGACATTCCGCTGCTCGTCACGCATCTCCTCGAGCGGATCAACGGGGAGCTCGGCCGGAACGTCAGGAAAGTGTCGGACGACGTGATGAAAGTCCTCCTCGCACACGACTGGAGGGGCAACGTGAGAGAGCTCGAGAACGTTCTCCGGCACGGTGTCGTGGTGGCCCGGGGAGGTGTGATCATGGTCGACGATCTCCCCGAGCTCGAGCGGGGATCGGAAAAGGCCGGGCAGATAGACCTCAGGCCGCTCAGGGAAGTCGAAGCCGATCACATCGAGAGGATACTGTCGCATACTCAGTGGAACAAGAGCCTCGCCAGCAAGATACTGGGAATTTCGAGGCCGACGCTCGACAAGAAGATCAGGGAGTACGGATTAGAACGGGGCTAGCCCGGGTTATTCACACGATTTCGAGCAGGAGGTTTTCGGGATGAGAAGTCGCTTGCTGTGGACGATGCTCGCCGCGGCCGTCACCGGCGCAGCCTGTGAGGGGACGGGCTCTGACAGTGGGGTGGGCGCCGAACAAATGGAACTCATCCGGGATTCCCTTCCGTCCGGATCGGAAAACGTCCGGGTGGTTCGCGGAAGCCTGGACAGGGACGAGCTCGACGAGTTCGTCGTGACCTACGAGGACAGTCTCGACGGGGCGCACGTGGTCATCCTCGACGATGACTTCCGCCGCCGGTACTCGTCGGTTGTGGACCACGACGAGTCCATGTGGGCCAGGCTTCTCGACGTCGACGGCGATGGAATCCTCGACGTGATCCTCACCGGCCCATCACGGGGAGGAAAGAGCCTGCAGATCATACGGAGCGACGGCCGGGAGTTCTCGATCATCGGCGATTTCTGGGGTCTCGAAGTGAAGCTTCTCGACGAGGACGGTGACGGAACGATGGAAGTCGAAGTGGAGAACAGGGATCTCGATCGGGATCCTTCCCGGCACGCGGTTCACACTTTCTACAGATGGGATGGAGAGGAATACTCCGCCTTCAAATCGTACCGGGCGACCAAGAGCCTGGTGTTCTGACGTTATCCTCCGCACTTACTCCTCCTGAACGATCCCCGTGGCTGGTATAAAATTTGCTCTTTTTCGATGACATCGGAGAATGTCGTTCGGTGAGATCATCCCTCCCGGGCGCGAAGGCGGACGGCCGGTCCGGAAGACAACCCTCTTCATACCAAAGGATGTCAGCATGAGTGTCGAACAGTACAGAGAGGAACTCGAGCTCTTCGTCAGCCTCATCATGGACAAGTGCGGCATGCGGTTCACCCGCACCAGGCTGGTCAGGATGAAGAAGGCCATCGAGAGAAGAATGAAGGAGCGGGGCGTCGGATCGATCATGGACTATTACCAGAGCATCACGCGCGGTGCGGATGCATCCCGTGAACTCGAGCAGCTCTTTTCGGAAATCGTTCGGCGGGACGACGTCTTCTTCGCGAAGACGAAGCCGCTCGAACACGCCGTCGCTCATGCCGAACGCATCATAGCCGGCGCAGGTTCGAGAAACGGCAAGCCGCTCGTCAAAGTGTGGTTCCCCGCCTGCGGTGCGGGGCAGGAGCCGTACACCTTCGCCATGATGCTGAAGGAGAAGCTCGATCCGGGTTTCGTCCGGTACGTCGACATTCTGGCGACGGACATCGACAGGGAATCTCTCGCACAGGCCTGTGAGGGGATCTACCCGCCGTCTTCCCTCGAAGGGGTCGGCGAAGAGCGGCGCGGAAGATTTTTCTCGTCGGCCGGCGGGGGGCGGGAAAAGGTCGACGACGACTTCAGATCCATGGTATCGTTCGGAATCCTCGACCTGGCCGGAGGGATCTACCCCTCCATGCTGAACGGAACGTCGGGGCTCGACATCATCGTTCTTCGCGGCATTCTCACCTATTTCAACTGGAAGATCACCGAGCGCATCGCGTCGAAGTTCAACGAGTGTCTCACAGAAGGCGGCCTCCTCTTCATCGGCAAGGGAGAGAAAATTCCACCGATGGCCGGATGGGAGCCCGTTGCCGGAGACGGACAGCGGTACTACCGGAAAACCGCTCGATCCGCTCACGTGCAGGGAAACGGAACCTCTCCCCTCCTCCCGTCGCTGAAAGATGTCCTGTCCAGGGGAGGGTACGGAAGCGGGGTACCCGAGAAGAAGACCCGGAACCTGTTCGCCGAGCGCGCATACGAATATCTTTCCGCCGGACAGACGCGAAAGGCGCTCATCACCCTGACAGAGGCGATCTCCTCCGGATCGGACGATGCGCAGATCCACCTCCGGCTCGCCGATCTCTACGCGAGCCGCAACGATCTCGCGCATGCGGCGGAGCAGTGCCGGAGGTCCCTCGACCTCGATCCTTCCTGTGCCGATGCCCACATTCTCCAGGGCATCATTCAGATGAGGGAGGGGAAATACAGGGAATCGGTCGAGAGCCTCAAGAAAGCCCTGTTCGTCGATCCGAAAAACCAGGAGATCCGCCTCCACGTCGCCAGGACACTGGAGGGGATGGGCAGAACCAGTGCGGCCAGAAAGGTGTACACGAAGATCGTCGACGAGGGCAAGCAGGATCCGAACGACGTCATCTTCGAGGTGGCCAGGCGGGCTGTCGACAACTCCTCTCCGAACTGATCGTCCGAAGCCTGAATTATTCATACGCTTTCGAGTCTTTTCCCGCGGGGAGTACGGTGCTATCTTATCGGTATGAGCGTGCTCCTCATCTTCATCGACGGAATCGGTACGGGGGTCGGTAATCCCGACGTCAACCCCGTGGCGGCCCGGTCACGGAGCGTGTTCCGTCTGTTTCGGGACGGTCCTCCGGAGGTCGACGTCGCAGGGGGCGGACGGGCTTTTTCGCTCGATGCCCATCTCGGTGTCCCGGGCCTCCCCCAGAGCGCCACCGGTCAGACAGCCCTGTTCGCCGGCGTCAACGCCCCCCTGCTCGAAGGACGACACGTCGACGGATTCCCGACCAGGAAGCTCCGGGAAATCCTCCTTGCGACGAACATCCTCAAGGATGTCCGGGAACGGGGTTACACCAGCACGTTCCTGAATGCTTACCGCCCGGGTATCGATCAGCTCGTGCGGGCGAAGCGCTACCGGCTTCTCTCAACCACGACCGTGTCGACCATCGGTGCGGGCCTGCCGTTCCGTACCCTCCGCGACCTCGCCGCCGGAAACGCCGTCTACCAGGAGTTCACGAACGCATCACTCGCCGCCCGGGGCTTCGATGTCCCGCTGTTCACGCCGGAGAAGGCCGGGATGGTCGCCGCCCGGCTGGCGGAGGACCACGATTTTTCGCTGTTCGAGTACTTCCAGACCGATCGGATCGGTCATCGGGCAGGCATGGAAGAGGCCGTCGCCGAGATCGACAGGCTCGAACGGTTCCTCCTCTCGATCCTCGACCAGGTCCGGAGGAAGGAGACGACCATCTTCCTGACGAGCGATCACGGCAATATCGAGGACATGACCACCGGCAGGCACACGGAAAACCGGGTGTTCGCGGCGGCCTGGGGACCGCGGGCCGGGGAGCTCTCACGGAAGGTCCGTTCCCTCCCGGACGTGAAGCAGGCCCTCCAGGCCTGCCTCGATGGGCGAGAACTTCCTGAAGCGCAGGACGTTACGGAGGTTCCTCCCCCTCACGGCACACCCCCCCGGCAGGGGCAACAACCTTGATTTTTCCATCCGTTTGAGGTATTAATTCATACGATATTTTCACCCTCGGTGATCTTTCCGTGGCACCGTTCATCAAGATGAAGGGGTCTTACTATGGGTAAGAATGTTGTACAGAAGATCCTCTCGCAGCACCTCGTCGAAGGCGAGCTCGAAATGGGCAAAGAGGTGGCGATACAGATAGATCAGACACTGACGCAGGATGCCACCGGCACCATGGCCTATCTCCAGTTCGAAGCCATGGGATTGCCGCGCGTGAAAACGAAGCTCTCCGTGAGTTATGTC
>CAZMKB010000037.1:8925-18139 GCA_964566685.1 uncultured Gemmatimonadota bacterium
TGTCGATCACAACGCGCTTCAGGCGGGTTACGAAAATGCCGATGATCACGTGTATCTCGAGACAGCCGCTCAGAAGTACGGAGTTCTCTTTTCACGCCCGGGGAACGGTATCTGTCACCAGGTCCACCTGGAGCGGTTCGCCGTGCCGGGACAGACGCTGCTCGGCTCGGACAGTCACACGCCGACGGCCGGCGGACTGGGAATGATCGCCATCGGCGCGGGCGGCCTCGACGTGGCGGTGGCCATGGGCGGCGGTCCGTTCCACCTGACGATGCCGAAGGTCGTCAAGGTCGAGCTCACCGGCTCGCTCGGCCAGAAAGTGTCGGCCAAGGACATCATCCTCGAACTCCTGCGGCTTCTCACCGTCAAGGGAGGGGTGGGAAAGATCTTCGAGTACGCGGGGCCCGGCGTACGGACGCTCAGCGTCCCCGAGAGGGCGACCATCACGAATATGGGCGCCGAGCTGGGTGCCACGACTTCGATATTTCCCTCGGACAGGAGGACCAGGGAATTCATGACGGCCCAGAAGCGGGGGAGAAGGTGGAAAGAGGTCGGTGCCGACAGGAACGCAGAGTACGACGAGATCGTGAAGATCAATCTGAAGAAGCTCGTTCCGCTCGTCGCCCGGCCGCACAGTCCCGACAACGTCTGCAAAGTCACCGAGCTCGAGGGGCTCGAGGTGAATCAGATCATCATCGGCAGCTGTACCAATTCCTCCTACCGCGATCTCATGACCGTGGCCGGCATACTGAGGGGAAAGAAGGTCCATCCCGACGTCAGTCTCGTGATCGCGCCGGGGTCCCGCCAGGTTCTCGAAATGATCGCCCGCAACGGTGCGCTGGCGACCATCATCTCGGCCGGGGCCCGGATCATCGAGACGGCATGCGGCCCCTGTATCGGAATGGGTCAGGCTCCGCCGACGAAGGGAGTGACGCTCCGCACTTTCAACCGGAATTTCGAGGGAAGGTCGGGAACGAAATCCGCCCAGGTGTACCTGGCGAGCCCCGAAATCGCCGCTGCTTCTGCTCTCAAGGGCAGGATCTCCGATCCCCGGAAGCTCCGCAAAGCGATCAGGATCGCCGTCCCCAAGAAGTTTCACATCGATGACAGTATGATCAGGAAGCCGCCGAAGGACGGCAGCAGGATCAGGGTGGTGAGGGGGCCCAACATCAAACCGCTGCCCATCAGGGAACGGCTCGTCGATCATCTCGAGGGAGAGGTCCTCCTCAAGGTCAGCGACAACATCACCACCGACCACATCATGCCCGCCGGGGCCAAGATCCTCCCGCTCCGGTCGAACATCCCCGCCATCAGCGAGTACGTGTTCAGCGGCATCGATCCTCTGTTTTCGAGACGGGCTCAGGAGGCAGGGGGCGGAGCGGTTGTCGGAGGGGAGAACTACGGCCAGGGCTCCAGCAGGGAACATGCGGCACTGGCCCCTATGTACCTGGGGGTGAAGTGGATCTGTGCAAAGTCCTTCGCCAGGATTCACCGGGCCAACCTGGTGAATTTCGGAATTCTCCCGCTGACGTTCGCCAATCCGCAGGATTACCGGTATCTCAACCAGGGTGACCGTCTCGAGATCGACGGCGTCGTCGGTTCTCTCCGTGAAGACAAGCCTCTCATCATCCGGAATCGCACCAACGGTACCAGTGTCGAGGTCACCTACGACCTCTCCCCGCGCCAGAAGGAGATCATCATGGCCGGGGGTCTTCTGAATTACATGCGGAGGATGAAGAGGAAAAAGGGAGCGTAGTCTTGATATCGCCTGCCGCACAACACATATTTATATGTGGCTCGCATTCATGAGTACGGTGATCCGCCGCGGGCATCGGATGCAGCACCGATGATTCTCCGGTGTCATCTCCATGAGTTGTCAGGGCCACGCAAACGTTCAGCAAAGGCGTAACTGTACAGCTTGATCCATGTTTCTGTATCAACAAGGAGGTCTATGAGGTAGCTAGATACGGATTACTGCGCGCTTTCACTGTGTCGATAATCGCGAGAAACGGAGGTGCTTTGTGACAGGAAAAACCCTCTTGAAGAGCCCGCCCCTCATTCTCGCACTCGTCCTGGTCGTCGGCGGCGGCTTCTTCGTCATGAGAAGCGGCAGTGACGAGGCTGCAGTGGCGGCCCGGGGAGAGGTGAGCAATGTTCACTCCGATCACGGCTATCTGAACGATCCCTTTGTCGATGTCCCGCTCGACATCGAGATGGAAGTGCAGAGTGTGATCGAGAATCAGGGTGGAGCACAGGAGAACGGGGGGCTCGTGGAGATCCTCCTGAGCGTGACCCCGCGGCGTGATGCGGCCGATCTGAGCTGGCATCTCGAGATGCCGGCCGGGATGAAATCATACTCCGGTCCGGCGAGCTGGTCCGGCGCGGTTACGGCCGACCAGACCGCGTCGTTCGTCCTGACCGTGTCCGTTCCCGACGGGAAGGAGCATTATCTCGACGCCGTCGGTGAATATACCACGGCGACAGGCGGCCAGGTGAGAAAAGCCCGCTCTCTCAGGATCGATCTGGGTGATGCGGAGCCGCCTGCCAATCCGTCCTTCATCAGGGAGGATGAGACCGGAAGAAACGCCGTCACGTTCAAGGGCAACGTCATCGAAGGAGGTCAGTGATGAAAAGGCTTTTTACGATCACCTGCCTCCTGGCCTTTGCCGTCGTCTTCACCGGCGATGCACTGGCGAATTACACGGTGACCGGTACGTTCATGTATCGGGACAGGGAGCAGGACCAAACCGGATTCACCGGGGATGAACCGTATCTTCCCATCAGGGGAGCCGACGTCGAAGTCCTCGACAACACGACAGGCGTCATACTCGAGAGTGGAGTGACCAACTCCTCCGGCGCGATCAATATCAACGTGACCGACAGCCAGGTTCGCGACGTCGTGGTGCGCGTTCTCACCGACACTGAGTACAACCCCTTTCTCAACCTCCAGGTCGAGACCTGGGAGAGCTTCGGCGCAGGCGACATCTACGCACTGGAGACTCAGGTCTATACCTCCCACGATCCGGGGACCGACCTCGACATCGGGACGGTGTCCGCCGAGCCACTCGGCCCTGGTGAGCCGTTCAACATCTTCGACTGCATGGTCAACGAGATGCAGATGGTGAACGCCATGACCGGGGTCAATCCGGGAGAGTACGACAACTTCCGGGCGAGGTTCACCCACGACGAGAACATCGGCCAGGCTTTCTACGACGGCGTGGCCATCATCCACATCGGCGGCGACTCTCCGTGGGACGACGGGACCATCCTCCACGAAGGAGGGCATTTCACGAACGACCACTGGTCCTGGGACGACAATCCCGGCGGCGTGCACTACGTCGGCGACGTGAACCAGGACCCGCGCCTCTCCTACGGTGAGGGCATGGCATCCTACTGGGATGTGGCAACCAGGTCGCTGCTCGACATCCCGAATCCGCCGGCCCATCTCGAGATCCAGACCACCGGCGCGCCGGGACCCGGACACCTGAGCTTCTACGTCGAGTACGAACAGCCCAACTGGGGCTCGTACGGTCCGGCCTGCGAGGTCGCGGTGACCGCGGCCATGTACGACATGCTCGACGACGAGACATGGGAGGACTTCACCCCCGGCGTGGGCGAAGACTTCGACCTGTTGAGTCTGCCGCACTACCAGCTCTGGTACGTGCAGGAAAACTACATGACCGACCCGGCCCTGCGTCCGACGACCGTCGAGGACTTCTGGGATGTCTGGATGGAAGCCTACGGTGACACTGCCCGGTACGAGGAGATGAAAACGCTCTTCGCTTCCCACGCGATGGAGTTCTGGGAAGACGAATTCGAGGACGACGACATCAAGGACAACGCGAACACTCTGACGCTCGATGCGACCACCCATCACACACTCTTCCCGAAGGACGATCCCGACTGGTTCGTGATGCAGGGCATCGCCGGAGCGGAGTGGCGTGTTGCGGCGACCAACCGGCAGCCGGCGACGCACCCGCTCATCACGGTCTATGAATCGGACGGTCTGACACCGGTCGCGGACAACTCGGCCGACGTTTCGCAGGCTGTTCAGTTCGTAACCGATGCGAGCGATCTCTTCTACGTGAAGATGAATCAGCACAGCTTCAGCGGCATCTACACCGAGTACGGTGCGTACGACACGGATCTGCGTATTGTCCAGGCGCCCGATGACTCGGCGAAGATCCAGGTGACGCCGACCGGAATCGTCGTCGTGGGAATGCCCGCCAACGGGACGGAAGAGCGGGAGTTCACGATAAACAATACCGGTGGCGGCCCGCTGCATGCCACCATCAGCGACCGGGAGCGTTACGGCGAGGATCCACCTCCGGCCTCATGGGTCAGCGAGAGTCCGGAGCAGGTGGAGATCCCGGCCGGTGGGTCCGAGATCATCACGGTCACTATCGGTGGTCCGGGTCTCGTTCCTGACACCACCTACGATGCCATCATCGAAATCGACTCGAACGACATGGTCAACTCCAATGTCGAGGTCATCGTGAGGCTGACCACCGGGGCGGTGGGGATCGACGACGAGGAAGGTTCGGGAGCCGGAGCCCTGCCGAAGGTCTTCGCGCTCAACCAGAACTACCCGAACCCGTTCAATCCGTCCACCTCGATCGTCTACGACGTTCCGGAGTCGGTCGACGGGACGGTGCCGGTGACCCTCGATGTGTACAACATGAGAGGACAGATGGTCGCGTCTCTGGTGAGCGAGGAGAAGGCGGCCGGACGGTACTCCGTCCACTGGGACGGAAGGAACGAACACGGGCAACAGGTGAGCTCCGGAATCTACTTCTACAAGATCGTCGCGGGCGACTTCGTGCGGGTGAAGAAGATGGTGCTCCTGAAGTAATCTGCCGGCGAGCGAACGAAATTCACGACGGGGACGGTCCATGCGACTGTCCCCGTTTTCTTCGAGTTTCGTCTTCGAAATCGTCTGTCATCCCGTGAGACCTGATTTTTCAGCGGGGCCTCCGGTCGATGGTGGTAAATCCCGATGACGTCGTCCTCGATATGAAGCCGGGTGAAACGTACGAGGTGGAATCGACGGACGATGCGGGCCTCGCTCTATTCACCAACACTCCATCGAGTCCGGGGACCATGTTCGTGACGGTGACGGCGCCGGACCACCTGCCCTGTGAGGACTCGTGTCTCATTCTGCCCCCCCATGACAGGCTCCCATCCGGGATGTGAGGCGTTTTATCCTGGAGGTTCAGTTGGCTCAGGGAGAAGGGTGGGCGTGTGTCGGCCGCTGACGGTCCGTCAAGCCGGGCCGCGGGATCTCCGTTTCCGTGCCGTTCCCTCGTCGACGTCGTCCAGCCATCCGCTCGACGAGCCGGGCCGGTGGTCGAAGCGTGCACTGTAGGGCTTGATGTCGAGGACCGGTGTGCCGTCCAGGATGTCGAGGTCCTCCACATGGAGAATCCGGCCTTCCCGGCGAACCAGCCGGAGGATGCTCAGTCCGATCGGATTCGGCCGGGAGGGCGCCCTCGTGGCGAACACTCCCCGCAGATTATCGTCCAGAAACGGCCTGACCCGGAGCCGGAATCCGGTCTCTTCGTGGAAGACATAGATCAGGTAGATGTGCGAGAACCCTTCGAGGTCCGAG
Source organism: uncultured Gemmatimonadota bacterium (assembly GCA_964566685.1). GTDB lineage: Bacteria > Gemmatimonadota > CAZMKB01 > CAZMKB01 > CAZMKB01 > CAZMKB01. The sequence continues at coordinate 14,534 of CAZMKB010000037.1, forward strand.
AGGCCTTCCTCGTAGTCGGGGAACACTTCGACGGTACCCTTCACACCGCCGGCGAACACCGGCTGGATCGGCGTTTCCTCCCTCCGGTGATGCGGGCTGTGGACGATGCCGATCGCCTTCATGCGGAACGCGGGCTCACCGTCGCTCATGGATGATTTCCCCTCGCACGGCGGACATCGAACTCATTGCGCTTTCCTGAGCCGCTGCGGCCGTGCCTTCGGGATCCGCTCGATCAGGCCCCGGGCCTCCAGGTCGAGCTTGATCGTCGTCGTGTACCAGGTGATGGAACCGATCGTGTCCCTGACTTCGGGAGGGAGGTTCTCCTCCACCAGCCGGGGCAGGTCCTTGAAGAGCACGCCGTCGTCATCTTTGGGCACTGCGCGGAGGATGGCCATTCGGAAGAGATCGTACTTGTCCTTTTCGATCCGGGGGGCCGATTTCCCCTCGTCGGGGTGGAGTGTCTGTACCTTCTCTCGTTCTGTCATGCGTCGATACTCCCAGGCTATTTCTCTTTTTCCTGCCAGATGCCTATCACGCGGCCGTCCGGGTCCTCGAAGAGAGCGTAGCTGCCCATGTCGGGAATGTCCATCCGATCGACGATCATCTTGCCGCCGGCATCGGCTATCTTCTTCACATACGCATCCAGGTCGTCGACGTCGATGTAGAATGACATGTTTCCGGGCCACGGTCCCGTTTTCGGTTTCATGATACCGCCGTTGATGCCGCCCTCACCGCCGGTGTCGACGGTACGATAATTCATTTCCGGGATGTTTTCAATCTTCCAGCCGAAGACATCGGCATAGAATCCGGAAACCTTTTCCGGCTCCTTCGACCAGAATTCCCAGTGAACGACGGGTCTGCCCATGCTGTTCTCCTTTCGCGGTTCTTTCCACAAATAAAGATAATACAAGGGCTCTCCTCTCCCTGACCATCGTATCCATGAACGGGACCGCTCAGTCCAGTCCTGCGAGAAACTCCTTCCAGGGCGTCGCCGGCATGGTCTCGGTGCGTGACCGGCCGTAGGAGCGGATGATCATCGCAGCCCGCTGAACCTGCTGCGGATCGTCACTCTCGACGATGTCGACGATATCGTACCCTCCCATCGTGGAGTAGCTCTCCTTCCAGGTCACATCCGGACAGTCGCTCTTGATCTTCTCCGACACGGTCGAAGCGATCTTCTTGAAGTCTTTCGGATCGGTGAAGATTCCCGGCAGTACTCTGCTGAGGATGACGTAGGTTGCCATGGTCGACCTCCTGTTAAGTTTTCCCGGGGCTTCCTCCACTGTCACCGGCGGGCAGAACCGCCGGGGGTGGAGCCACACGGAAGTGATCGGTGACCCGCCGGCCGGGTGCGCGGTGAGCCCTCCAGGTACACCGGTTCCTTCAAGGGCTTCCGGCGGCAAGGTCCTTCCTCCTTAGACAATAGCCATTGACGTGACAGGTTCAAGGAGAAAATCTGAAATTCCCGCGGGACGAAAGGAGAGTGTCGGGAACACGTCGAAGCCGACGGTATTGACAAACCGCCGTCCGGCTGTTTGCGTTCCGGCATGCTGTCCGTTCTCGACATCGTCCTCGCTCTCGTTTTCCTGGGCGGGGTTTCACTCGCCGCGAATTTCTGGTGGAAGAGCGAAAATTCGGAGGAGTACTTCCTCGGCGGCCGGTCTCTGCCCTGGCCGGCCATCCTGGCATCGATCGTCGCGACCGAGACCAGCACCCTCACCTTCATCGGCGCACCGGCGATCGCCTTCAGCGGGACGGTGAGCTTCATCCAGCTGGCCGCCGGCTACGTCCTGGGCAGGGTGGTGGTCACCGTCCTCATCCTTCCGGGCTACTTCAGGGGTTCGTTCCGCACGGCATACGAGGTATTGTCGGGGACGCTCGGTGAGGGTGCGAGGCGCCTGGCGTCGGCGGTATTCCTCGTGACGCGTACACTCGCCGACGGGGTGAGACTCTACGCCAGCGCCCTCGTCATCGCGGTCGTCATGGGAACGGGTATCCTCCCCTCCATCGTGCTCGTCGCCGCCTTCACGCTCCTCTACACGCTGCGCGGAGGACTCGTGGCGGTGGTCTGGACCGATTTCGTTCAGCTCATCGTCTATCTTCTCGGGGCGCTGTTCGCCCTGTTTCTCCTGCTCGATCTCATTCCCGGCGGGATCTCAGAAGTGTACGTCACTTCCGTGTCGGCAGGGAAGTTCGGTCTCTTCGACCTCGAGCTCCTGTCCGGCAACCCCTACACGCTGTGGGCGGGCCTCATCGGGGGAGCCTTCCTTTCGATGGCATCGCACGGGACCGATCACCTCATCGTCCAGCGCCTCATGGCGGCGAAGGATCTCAGGCGGGCGGGCAGGGCACTCATGGCGAGCGGTGTCTTCGTGTTCTTCCAGTTCGCCCTGTTCCTGTTCATCGGTCTCGCGCTCTACACCTACTACCGGGCGCACGCCGCCCGGCCCTTCACGGGAAAGTCCGATGAAGTGTTCCCCTTCTTCATTCTCCACGAGGTTCCTTCCGGAGTGCGCGGGGTCATCGTCGCAGCCGTCCTCGCTTCCGCGGTTTCGACGCTGTCCAGCTCTCTCAACTCGCTCGCGTCTTCGACTTACGGCGACGTTCTGAGACCGCTTTTTACCGGAGGGCCGGCAGCCGGGGACGAACGGATCCTGGGAATGAGCGAGCTGGGGCTGGGGAGACTGCTCACGGTACTGTGGTGTCTCGTGCTCCTCGGTGTCTCGTTCCTCGCACAGAGCTGGGGCGGCGTGCTCGAAACCGGACTCACCATAGCGTCGTTCACCTACGGGAGTCTCCTGGGAGCCTTCCTCCTCTCGATATCGGGGCTCGGCCGGGGCAGCAGTGTCGCTGTTTCGACCGGAATGCTGGCGGGAATCGGTGTGATGGCGGCCCTCTTCTTCCTGACCGATCTTCCCTGGACATGGTTCGTGGTGGTGGGCACGGGGGTCACCCTGGTCTCGGGCGCCGCGGCGTCACGGATGGTGAAAGAAAAGAGGAGGGGGGGATCCCCCTCCTCCTGATTTCGGTGTTCTCCGGATGTCGATCAGACGGATGCCGCAAAGTATTCCTTCGACTTCTCCGGCTCCGGGACCATTGTCTTGCCGCCCGGTGTCCAGTTTGCGGGACACACCTCTCCGTGCTTCTCGGAGTACTGGAAGGCCTCGATCAGCCTCAGCGTTTCATCGACGCTTCTTCCGACGTTGAGGTCGTTGACCGTCATGCTGCGCACCACGCCCTCACGGTCGATGATGAACGATCCCCTCAGGGCCACACCGTCGTCGGCCAGCACGCCGTATGCCCGGGAAATCTCCTTCTCGAGATCCGAAAGAAGAGGATATCTGATCTCACCCAGACCACCGTCCTTCCTCGGTGTGTTGATCCAGGCCAGGTGCGTGTAGTGGCTGTCCACCGAGATACCGATGACCTCGGCGCCGAGCTTCCTGAAATCTTCTATCCTGTCACTGAACGCGGTGAGCTCGGTCGGGCACACGAATGTGAAATCGAGCGGGTAGAACACGAGGACGACGTACTTTCCCTCGTAGTCGCTGAGCTGGAGATCCCTGAAACCTCTGTCGACGACTGCTTTCCCCTTGAAATCCGGTG
>CAZMKB010000038.1:0-6486 GCA_964566685.1 uncultured Gemmatimonadota bacterium
GCATCCGCCCCTCTTCGATCCAGCAGTTCTACGAGGCCCGCGGCAGGGGAGAGTACTCGGGACTGACCGTGCCCGCCGTCAACATCCGAGGCATGACGTTCGACAGCGCCCGGGCCCTGTTCCGCGCGGCCAACGCACTCGAAGCCGGTGCCCTGATACTGGAGATCGCCCGTTCCGAGATCGGTTACACCGAACAGCGTCCTCTGGAGTACGGAGCCGTGATCACGGCCGCGGCACTCAAAGAGGGGTTCGAAGGTCCGCTCTTTCTGCAGGGGGATCACTTCCAGGTCAACGCGAAGAAGTACACCGACGACCCGGAGAAGGAGCTTGCCGCCGTCAGAGACCTGATCGAGGAGGCAGTTACGGCCTGCTTCTTCAACATCGACATCGACACCTCGACGCTCGTGGACCTCTCGAAATCCGAGATCATGGACCAGCAGCGGGCGAACTACGAGACAGCCGCGGAGCTCACCCGACACGTACGACAGCTCGAGCCTCCCGGCATCACCATTTCGGTCGGCGGGGAGATCGGCGAGGTCGGCGGCAAGAACAGCACGGTCGAAGAGCTCGAGGCCTTCATGGAGGGATACGGTGACCATCTCACCTCGCTCGGAGACAACCTCGCCGGCATCAGCAAGATCAGCGTCCAGACCGGGACGACGCACGGAGGTGTGCCGCTTCCCGACGGCGGGGTGGCCGACGTGAAGCTCGATTTCGACATCCTGGAGAAGCTCTCGCAGGTCTCGCGGGAGAAGTACGGTCTGGCCGGTGCCGTGCAGCACGGCGCCTCGACGCTTCCCGATGAGGCGTTCCACCACTTTCCGCGGACGGAAACAGCGGAGGTGCACCTGGCCACGGGATTCCAGAACATCATCTACGATTCGGATGCGTTCCCCGACGATCTGCGCCGGGAAATCTATTCATTTCTCCACGAGAACTTCGCGGGGGAGCGCAAGGAAGGCCAGACGGACGAGCAGTTCATCTACAAGACACGGAAGAAGGGCTTCGGTCCCTTCAAGCGACAGGTGTGGAGCCTCCCCGAGGATGTCCGGCGCACCATCGGCGATGAGCTCGAGAAGAAGTTCCGGTTCCTGTTCGAGAAGCTGAACGTCGGTGGCACGAGGCAGCTGGTCCGCGGGAAGACCTCGCACATGACGTACGAGATGCCCCGGTGACGGCATCCGGTGGCGGTTCGCATTTGTGAAGGAGGGAGCCATGATCCACAGGAAGGGAGATTCGCTGACCAGGCACATCATGGTCGAGCAGAGGCGATACCAGGAGGCGACCGGTGACTTCACGGCCGTCATGAACGGCATCTCGCTCGCCGCCAAGATCATCAACTCCGAAGTCAACAAGGCGGGCCTGATCGACATCCTGGGCTACACCGGGAAGACGAACATCCAGGGCGAGGAGGTTCAGAAGCTCGACGAGTTCTCCAATGCCGCCGTGATCTCGGCCATCGAGCACACCGGCCACATCTGCGTCATGGCCTCCGAGGAGCTCTCCGATCCGATCGAGGTCCCGAAGCAGTACCCGCGCGGGAAGTACGTCGTGGTGTTCGATCCGCTCGACGGCTCGTCAAACATCGATGCGAACGTCAGCATCGGCACCATCTTCGGCCTCTACCGGAAGGTGTCGCCGGGGCGTGACTGGACGATGCAGGATCTGCTCCAGAAAGGAAGGGCGCTCGTCGCCGCCGGCTACATCATCTACGGTTCCAGCACCATGTTCGTCTACACCGCCGGCAACGGCGTCCACGGATTCACCCTCGACCCCAGCATCGGGGAGTTCCTTCTCTGTCACCCCAACATAAGGATACCCGAGAAGAGCAGGATCTACAGCGTGAACGAGGGGAACTACAACTATTGGGACGAAGGGGTACGGAAGTACGTCGACTATCTCAAGGAGCCTATCCCCGAGGAGGACAGGCCGTACTCGGCCCGCTACATCGGATCTCTGGTCGCCGATTTCCACCGGAACCTGCTCTACGGCGGCGTGTTCCTCTACCCCGCCGACAGCAAGGACCCGAAGAAACCCGGCGGCAAGCTGCGGCTCCTCTACGAGGCGAATCCCCTCGCCTACGTCGTGGAACAGGCGGGCGGCGCCGCCAGCACCGGTCTCGAGGACATTCTCGACGTGGAGCCCGAGGATCTCCACCAGCGGGTTCCCCTCATTATCGGCAGCAGGGAGGACGTGCGCCTGGCCGAGGATTTCATCCAGGGAGACCGGTAGAACCTTCCGGCCCTGTGGAGGGGACGATTTTTTTCGAATCTTCGTGATCCATGTTCCTGATACTATCATGTCCGAATGGCGGGTGTCAAGGATGAACCGGCCGGGCGGAGCGGCGATGGTACCCAATTCGATCGTGTTCACCTGGTTTGCTGTTACGGGATCACCCCTTTCTCCCTGCCGGACAACCCCCCGGGACCGCCCCCGGTTTTCATCCGTAACCGTTTGACTTCCCGCCCTTTTTGTGATATTATGAAGCAGTCTCGGAGCTCTCACACAAGGAGGAAGCCGTATGGCAAAGAGCATGACCACAATCGGGCTCGTGTTTCTGTTCGCATTCGTCCTCGCGGCCGGACCCGCGACCGCGCGGATCACCGACAGGGACGAGGCCCTCGAGCTGATCATCGACGAGCTGATCGAAGTCGACGTTGATCAGGTGCGGCTCTATATCACCGAACAGCCGGTGGAGGCAGGGACCGAATTCCACTCCTGGAAGCGGGCCGAGCTCACGGCTCCCACCAGGGGCTGGTTTGTGTTCATCGACGATCATCCCACCGCGAACTTCGAGCACGCCTGCCGGTACGTGTTCGTGAAGGAGAGCGGCGAGATCGAGGTCGTGCACTCGACGGTACCGCCGAGGGAGGAAGGGGTCCTCTACGAGTATCCGACGGAGATCGGGAAGATCCTCGACGCCGCGAAAACCGTCGAGCCGGAACCGTACAGCGGTCCCCGCTACGGGAACACGAGGGGCGGCAATGCCTACGCCGTCATCCTGAGCGGCGGCGCGAGCATGGGCAATAACCACGTCCGCTACTGGAACGACTGTTCGAACATCTATATCACGCTCAAGGAGGTCTATGAATATCCGGACGAGAACATCTTCGTCCTGATCTCGGACGGGCTCGATCCTGCCCCCGACAAGTCCGACGGCACGAACTCAGACCCGGACCTCGACGGGGACGGCGACGACGACATCATGGGTCCCTGCGTCTATTCCGAGATCGATGCTCTCTTCACCCAGCTGCAGGACGTCGTCGGTGTCGGCGACCAGCTGTTCGTGTTCACCACCGACCACGGCGGCTCGAACAGCGGCTGGAGCGTGTACCTGAATCTCTGGAACTGGGAAGAGCTCAATGACAGCGATCTCGAGGGCATGGTCGATCAGCTCCCGCAGTGCGACATGATCTTCACCATGGAGCAGTGCTTCTCGGGAGGCTTCGAGGACAACCTGGCCTGGAACGACGAGGGACGCGTGTTCAGCTCGGCGGCCGCATACAACGAGTACTCCTGGGCCATGCCGCCCGACTACGTGTACGACACCTACGTCTTCTTCTGGACCGCCGCCGTGAAGGGCGAGACGGCCTACGGCGAACCGGTCGACGCCGACTACAACGACGATGGATTCGTCACCATGGACGAGGCGTTCGCCTACGCCGAGCTCATGGACTTCAGCGACGAGACGCCGCAGTACCACTCGAATCCCGAGGCGCTCGGCACCGAGATGACCCTCTGGGGCACGCGGGCCTACATCGAGGGATTGGTGATGGACCTGCAGTACGGCAATCCGCTCGACGCGCTGGTGCGGCTCGTCGGCGGCAACAAGTCGGTTCCGACCGACGTGAACGGCTACTACGAGCTACCCTGCGAGGACGATACGACCCACACCGTCGAGGCCAGCTCCTACGGCTACCGGACACAGCAGCAGACCTGCTACGTTCCGCCCGACAGCTCGGCCTGGCTGGACTTCGAGCTGGAGGAGGCTCTCGACGGCTACATCGAGGGATGGGTGAGAAGCGCCCTCGACGGCCAGGCTATCGAGGGAGCCGAGGTCACGGTGCTGAACACGCCGCTCGCGCCGCAGACGACGAACGAAGAGGGTTACTACACCTTCACGATTCCCGGCGGCGCCACCTACCAGGTGGAGGCGGTGATGCCGACCTACATCGGGGAGACGAAGTCGGCCACGGTGGAGGAGGAAGGGACCACCGTCCTCTCCTTCGCGCTGGGTCAGGCGGAGAGCTTCGAGGAGGACGGAGGCGGCTACACCGGCCTGATGCTGTGGGAGTGGGGCGCCCCGTCGACCTACGGTCCGGGCGGAGCGCACTGGGGACTGAACTGCTGGGCCACGAACCTGGACGGCCCCTACGGCAACAACGCCAACTCGCCCATGTACTCGAAGACCTACAGCCTGGTCGAGGCCACCTCGGCCACGTTCAACTTCTACCACTACTACGACACACAGTCCGGTCGTGACGGCGGAAACGTGAAGATCTCGACCGACGGCGGTTCCACCTACAGCCTCATCACGCCCGAGGGAGGATATCCCACGAGCACGATGTACTGGAACGGCGAAGCCGGTTACAGCGGATCGAGCGACGGCTGGGTGATGGCCACCTTCGACCTCAGCGACTACCTCGGCCAGGACATCAAGTTCAAGTTCACCTTCGGCGCGGACGGCACCGGCAACGGACCGGGCTGGTACGTCGACGACGTCTTCCTCGAGCTGACCTACCCGGTCTCGGTGGCGCTGATTCCCGATTCACCCACGGTGCCGAGAGGCTCCAACCTCGGATTCACCGTGAATGCGGAGAATGCGGCCGACTACCCGATAACACTGCAGGTGTGGTCCGAAGTGCTTCTGCCGAACGGCATGCCGTACTGGGGTAATCCCATCTTCGGTCCGTTCACCCTGACGCTCCAGGCGCAGTCGACGCCGACAGTGCACCTGTCGCAGTTCGTGCCGGGGAACGCGCCTCTCGGGGACTACACCTACATCATGAAGGTGGGTCAGTACGAAGAGCCGATCTTCGCCAGGGACTTCTTCGACTTCACCGTCGTGAATCCCTGACGTGAGAACCTGATCGCGGGCATCGCGAAAGAAACACACGAACCCGCCCGGTGCAGACCGGGCGGGTTTTTTCAGTCGACGGTGAGCACGGCGCCATGGGGATTCCACTCCACCCGGTCCGGCTCCCCGGAAAGGCTGAGTGTGTCGGCGGCCGATTCGCCGATGACCATTATCGTGCCGGCTGTCTCCTTTCCGTCGAGCGTGACCAGGTAGGGGACGGGCATCCTGAAGCCCGGCGGAGCGCCGGGGTCCCTGACCGTGAGGATGAGTTCGACGCCTCCTCCTGGTTTCCCCTTCACGAGATGCGAGAACTCGTACGCCGGCACGTGGGTCCCGTCGACCCACTGGTCGAAGAACCAGTCCATGTCCCTGCCGAGATGCTCTCCGCTGATGCGCGCGAGGTCCGCCGTCCTGGTCTGTTTCCCGGTGTGACGTGAAACGAAGGCTCGGAGCAGGGAGATGAAGTCCCGGTCGTCGCCCGACCCGCTCCTGAGCATCCAGCGGAGCATGTGCGCGACATAAGCGCCCTTGTGGTACACGAGCAACTCGTAGAGACCGGGTGCGTCCTTTGCCGAGAGGCGCCTGCCGAATGAGAGCGGTCCGACCTCGAACGCCTTCCGGTCGCCGACAGACGTCATGATCTTCTTCCGGGTCTCGCTCCAGAACCTGTCGGCTGCCTCCATGCCTTCTTCGTGCTCGATGAAGAGGCCCAGGGAGAACTGGGCGAGCCCTTCGGAGAGCCAGGTGTCTTCGGTGGACGCCGGAACGACGAGGTTGCCCCACCAGAGGTGTCCGATTTCGTGGGGGAGGACCTCTTCTGTGAACGCCCGCAGCCGGAGGTCCTTCCTGCCCCTGGACAGGAACGAGGTGAAGGGCAAAAACACGAGGGATGTGAAACACTGACCCGAGTATCCACCCGGCTGCTGGGTGATGTACACGGTGTCATACGGCAGGGGACCGAAGTGCTCTTCGTACAGTTCCAGGCTCCGGTCCGCCGTCTGTGCCACACGCTCGGCGATTTTTCCCGTTATCCGCCTGCTCTGCCGCCGGCCGAAGAACTCGGGGTGCGAGTAGACGACCGTGCTCCGGCGGCCCTTCCGCAGCTCGTGACGCTCGAAGCCCCCGTAGTTGAAACCGAAGACCGGCACCGGCAGGGGCGACTCCCAGCTCTCCGTTCTCACGGCCCCCTCGACCGTACTGGAGATGAGCCGTCCGGATGCGGCGAGCGACCTGGTTGCGGGGAAGGAGAATCGGGCTTTCACCGGTTCCGGGCTGAACAGGGACGTCTTCGGGTACCAGCGGAACCGGTCCTCGATGAAGAATCCACCGTTCCACATCGAGATGACCACGTCTTCTCCCGCGTAACGGAACGTGATCTCCAGCGGGTCGCCCTCGCGGGAACTGTCGAA
>CAZMKB010000038.1:6496-17965 GCA_964566685.1 uncultured Gemmatimonadota bacterium
GGATTCCTCGAAGACTACCAGCACGCGGGGAGATCCCGCGTGCTTTATTCCCGCGAGCGTCGCCCGTTTCTCGTGAGGGCTCTGGATCACCGAGATCTTTTTGCCGGCGGCTTCACCGACTTCCTCGATCCGGAGCTGCGGTGCGAGAGAGAAGGTGATTCCGCGCCCCGGTCCGCCCTTCACCGTTCCCGAAACGGTCGATCGGGCGTGGAGAACCTCGCCGGTGACCGTGATGTCGAGATCGATATCCCGGATGTCGATGAAAGGCGGCAGGGTGCTCGAATCGGGCCGGGCTCTGTCCCGGCGGGCGATCCACCAGTGCATGTAGTCATCGGGATATCCCCTGAGACTGAAGTTGTAGATACGAGCTGCGGGCGGATCGGAAGGGTCCTGCACCACGAGGAAGCTGTCGGAGTCCCTCTCCTGGAGGATCGCCCGGAACCTCCCGGGGAATACCTGATTGAGGAGGTCCTGGACATAGAGTATGAGACCGGTCTCCACGAGCTCACCGGCGTTTGCCTCTCTGAGCGAGGCGAGAGCAGCGTCCAGGCCGGCTGAGGGCGGGGCCGGATCGAGCCGGTTGCCTTCGAGGAGAGGAGAGAGCGAGTGATCGGTGGCAGTGAAGAACGCCCTGTCGAAGGTCAGGTGGAGACTGTCTCCTGCCCCCCTCGCGTAACGCGCCACCTGGCGGAGCTCGGTTCGATCCTTCGGATGGAATCCGACGGATCCCTCGCCCTGGAAGACCAGGACTGCGGCGCGGTCGACAGGGTTGTCCAGAACCGCGATGTCACCCGCTGAGAGGGTGAATCGGAACGGTCCGCTCGAGAACGATTCGTCGGTGACCGTCCCGACGGGCAGGCTCACGGAATCCACCTCGCGAAGCCGTCCGAGCAGCGCTTCGGCGTCGACGGCGTCGAATGCACCGAGAGACCCGCCGGGGCAGGTCGAAAACGAGAGAACCGTCATGAAGAGACAGAGGCGAAACACGACCTGGAGCATGTCCATTCCTCCCTCACTCTACAGGATAATGAAGCATGTTCCACTGTGCAACGGATCCCGATACAGTGCCGTGGAAGGGCACCATCCTCAGATGACGATTGACAGAAGTGACCGGGGGAGGTAATTATTAACTGCGTCCCTGCCCGTCGGGACGGGGGTGAACGCGGCGAGGTACGAATGAGAATCAAGGTCACGGAAGAACACCTTGCCAGGGCTCTCAGAGATCTCGAAGGTGTCGACATCCTCATCAAGAGCGCCGATGAAGCGAGGAAGGTGCTCGAGCTCATCATCAGCCACACCGATGTTTCCAGGCGCGGTGATCTCCAGGGGGCCGTGGACTTCAACATCACGGAAAGTCTCGAATACCCCACGACGTCGGTCGAGTACAAGCGCTATTATGAGATAGAGTTCCAGTCGAACGATGCAGCGACCGACGTGGAGATCGAATTGATCAGGGAGCTCCAGAGGATGTTCCGGGTCTGAGAGACGGGCAGGGCGCCTTCCGCGTCCGGGAAACACCATCCCGGAGGTGTGCTGGCCGCATCGCGCGAACCGGATGATGGTCATTCTGTGAACGTCTCCATTCCGCCCGTGTCGAAAACAATCCGAGAGGGGAAAGCGTGTCCACTGTTCCGGTGCCGCGGCATGAATCGACGCCGCCGGTGAGCATCGAGGACGAGGCATTCGCCCGGGAACTCGAGAAGATCACCGCCTGCAGGTTCCATCGTGGGAACAAGATCGAAATACTCCACGACGGAGACCAGGCGTTCCCTTCCATGATCGATTCGATAGGGAAGGCCCGTCGCTACATTTTCATCGAGTTCTACATCTTCAAGGACGATCCCGTCGGCCGCATGGTCACCGATGCCCTCATTCAGGCGGCACAGCGTGGTATCGAGGTGAAGCTGCTCTATGACCACTGCGGCTGCAGGCACACGAAACGCTCGTTCTGGGACCGCCTGATCCACGGCGGGGTGGAGGTGCGGGTGTTCCATCCTCCCGCACTCGGCAACATCGGGCAGTATCTCCACCGGGACCACCGGAAGATACTGGTCGTCGACGGCGAAGTGGGGTTCACCGGCGGGCTGAACGTGGGAGAAGAGTACTGGGCTCAGGACGAGAAGAGAGTGAGCTGGCGGGACCTCATGGTGAAGGTCCAGGGGCCGGCAGTGACCGATCTCATCGAGGCGTTTCGCGAGAGCTGGGTCGAAGCGGGGGGAAAGTGGTTCCTCCTGAAGAACTACCGGGGGCTCGGCGGTGGTGACGGGAAGCGCGTCATCACCCTCTCGAACGCATCCTCGGAACGGGCACTCTCCCTGAGGAAAGCCTACCTCCTCGGCATCCACACAGCCCGGAACTCGATCTACATCATGGATCCGTATTTCGTGCCGGGCCGGAGCCTCATCTCGGGGCTCAAGAGCGCCGTCAAGAGGGGGGTGGACGTGCGTCTCCTCTTCCCCGGCAGGAGCGACGTGATGACGGTGAAGTTCGCCGGGCAGGCTCTCTACGGCGAGCTCCTGGCCTCCGGCGTCAAAATCTACGAAAAGCAGGACACCATCCTGCACGGGAAGGCCACCGTGATCGACAGCTACTGGACGATCATCGGATCGTCCAACCTCGATGCCAGGTCGTTCCACTTCAACTACGAGTGCAATTTCGGCATACTCGACGCCGGGATATCTCGTGAGATGATGGATGCCTTCCGGAAGGACCTGCTCACTTCGCGGCAGCTCAACGTCGAGGACTGGAAGAGACGGCCCTTCTCCCACCACTTCCTCGAAGCGGTCTGCTCCCTCCTGGGGGAGCAGCTTTAGCCCGAATTATTCACACCATTTCGATTTTTGCGGCCGCTTTCGCGCGGTCCCCGGCGGTCGATCATTCTCTTCGTTTCACCGGGAATTCCAGGACCCCGTAAGCCGCTCTTCCCAGGAGGACGCTCATCCTGTTCGAGAATTCAGGGATGGTGTCGCAGACGAAGTCGACGTCGGTCGAGTCGAACTTGGTCCGGGACGGGTAGTAGTAGCCGTGTCCCCAGCTCTCGAGGAGAGAGGTGTCCGGTTCGTCGTGTGCGCCCATCGCCGAAGGGCCGAAGGCAACATGGTGAAACAGAGCCCTGTCGACCTCGGGATCGACGGTGAGCCCCGCATCGAGATGGATTTCGAGGAGAAGGTCGTTCTGCCAGTCCCTGTTCACGAACAGGATGGCCACCGTGTCGGTGTCGGGAGTGATCGTGCTGATGGCGTCGAACACCGGCATGTCCGTCACGCCCCAGTCGTGAGCCGCCTTGTGTGAACTGAATCCGTACGTCCAGACGGAATCCGCCGTCAGTGTCGAGTCCTTCATGAGGCTCCCGTAGCAGCCGAAGGTCTTCTCGACGACCGTCCGGTGCTCCCTTCCGCCTGCGTAGTTGATGGTGGCGTGCGGCGTCGGGTCGTAGGAGTATGCCGCCTTGAAGTAACAAGCCTTGTCGATGTAGCCGGCCCGGTGGCGCAGGATGAAGTTGCTGATGTTGGACCAGCCCCCTGCCCAGGTGTCGAAGAGCCTCTCCGCCCGCGCCGGCATCGCCCTGTCCCGGGCTTTGACGCCGGTGTTGTACTCGGTCAGGAAGAGCTCCCACTCCGGATGGCCGACGTACTTCGTGAAGAGGTGCCATGTCTTCGGGTTCAGGAAGGCATGAGCCCAGCCGAGCGTCCCGACCGAACGCCACAGCCCCTCCGCCAGGCTGGAGCTTCCCTGCCCCATCGATACGGGGAAGTAATCGTGGAACGAGAGAAACGAGGTCTTTTCCAGGATCGTCTGGTTGGCGAGCAGGATGCTGTCCTGCCGCCATTCTTCCATGACGCCCGCCGGCGTACCGTTTATGTTCCATCCTCCCTGACGATCGATGAACCAGCCGAATTTCAGCCCGTCGTCGATCTTCGAGGCTTCCTCGAAGAACCACGAGAGGGTGTCCTCGATCATGTGAGTCCAGCATCTGCCCCCGGTGTGGTAGTATCCGTCGTTCCAGGTCCAGACCAGGTCGTCGTCCCTGTCGCCTTTCGTCCCCCATCCTTCCGCGTAGATCATTTCGTTGATGAATTCGTAGTACCGGGGTCTCCTGTCCCCGTATCGATTCAGCATGTAGCGGATGAGCGTCGTGTCGAAGTCCGTCGTGACCTCGTCCGACTGGGCGGTTTCCGCGAAGAGCATGATGGCTCTGGAGAAGTCGACCGATGTCGAGTCGAGGAACTCCCGGACGTGATCCACCCGGTCCGGGGGGTTGGCGGCATTCTTGTCGAAACGGTAGTATGCACCCTCCCCGCCGTTCCAGAACACGCGGACCATGGGAGCCCCGACCCGGTCCAGCTGGAAGTTTCTGCAGCTCTCCACCACCCTCTTCCTCGGACGGCCACGGTCTTCTTCGAGGCTCTTGCACGCGGGGCTCTCCCACATCCTGACCCGGGGAAACCCCTCGGTCTCACCCGGATCGTGGCAGTCGTAGGTGATCTCCATCCCGATCAGGTCGAACGGCGTCGTGGTGAGGCCGTCCAGGCCGAGATGGAGTTCCGCGTGGGGCGGTTCGGGGATCACCGGCCTGCTGTAAACGGAGGGAAACACAGTGCCGGAGCTGTTTCGGGGACGGAACTCGAACCGCAGGGTGTCTCCCTGCCAGGACGTGTCGATCCGGGCCGCCAGGAACATGTCCGGGAAGGGAAGGCGCTGATCCCGCCCCGCCCGGTAGAGGGCCAGCACCTCTTCCTCGGTGAGCGCGGGAGACGTGATGAGGACCTCGTCGATGAGACCCTCGAAAGATGCCGTTCTGTCCGTTCCCGTGCCGAATCCGATCTCCCGGGCAGGGGATGCCGGCCGGTAATCGTCCTTGCTCGAATACCAGGAACAGCCGTCCAGGAACATGGTCACTCTCCGCGGACCGGGATGACCCCAGCTCATTCCCACCAGGTGCCATTCACGTGCGTCCATCGCCGATTTCTTGTCGTTCGTGTTGCCGCCGCCGCGGCCGCTCCAGGTCGCCCTGAGGTGGTGCCGGAAGAGGGAGAGCATGAGGGTGCTCCCGTCACGCCCCTTCTCGTAGAAGAGCGTCTGCTCGGGAACGACGAATACCGTCTGGGTGTCGGGAGCCACCCACATGAGCATCGTGCCGCTCGTGTTGTCGTAGCTTCGCGGGAGGTCCCGGTAGATCAGGGCACTCTCCTTTCCCATCCTGAGACACCGGTCACCGAACGGAGACTCCCGCACGTACTGCACTTCTTCCACTCCCGGTTCCGTCCCTCCGGTGCCGGTCGCATCGCCGTCGAAACGGGCAGTGAATATCGCCTTCCTGTCCTGCCGGGAGATCGTCCCCCCGGGGACGTGGAGGAGGATCTCCGAACCCTCCTCGATGCCCGTCTCCCCGTAGTGCGCGGCCCCCAGCAGGTACTGCCGCGCCATGACCTTTCCGGGCGTTGCCAGGATCCGGCTTCCCGCTCGCTCTTCCGGGGGATAATCGGCAGCCGATGGAGATCCCGGTAAAGGAGAAAGAAGAGAGAAGAGGAAGAGAGCTGCGGGAATGGCTTTCAGGCTCTTCGGGTTCACGCGGGTTTCACCGTTTCGAAAGCGAGACTGCCCTCCCGGCGGTCGTTTTCCGGGGGGAGGAGAATTCTCTTGAAAAATACACGAAGAGCCCGGAAAAGTCGAGACCGTCGGAGAATGAGCAGGACACGATGAGCTCACACTTGAAAATAATCCTGTATGTGGGTAGACTTTCCACAATGAGAGTCCTCACCGGCCCTTCCGGTGTATCCGGTGATCACATGGATCGCAAGCGACAGAGTTGTATCACGCTGAACAGGAGTCTTCTGCACAGAGGAGTACGGGAATTATGATTTCCGGAGAACGGAACGGCTGGCAGCGTATAGAATTCGAGAACACACCCATCTATGTCCGGCCCGATCGTCCGGACTGGTTCGTCCCCAACCGGGCGGCCGATCAGGCACTGTCGGCGTGGATGGAGAAGAAAGCGGCAAAGAAGAACATCGAGGATCTCCTCATGAGAATGGACGGTCCGCCCGTCTCCCGTGATTACCGGTCCCGGACGGAGCTCCTCTCACGGGACGGCCTGAGGGAGCTCTGGATTCACGTCACCAATCGATGCAACATGCAGTGCGGACACTGCATGTTCTCGTCATCACCACAGTCCCGGGAAGAACTCTCCCGGGAAGACTGCGAGCTGGTCATCCGTGAAGCTCACGACCTGGGTTGCAGGATCTTCTTCTTCACGGGCGGGGAGCCTCTCCTCTCCGAGGCGTTCCTCGAGAGCCTCCGGGATATCCTCCGGCGACCGGACACCCGTGTCGTGGTTCTCACCAACCTGTCTCTTCTCTCCCGCGTGCGGGAGCGACTCCGAGGCATCCCCGCCGGCCGCCTGCACTTTCAGGTCAGTCTGGACGGGCTCGAGGGATCTCACGATGCCCTGCGGGGACCGGGTGCATTCGATCGATTGATGGCCGACCTCGGGACGCTCCGGGCTCTCGGATTACCGGCTACCCTTTCCATGACCGTCACCGGAAGGAACGTGGATGAGATGAGAGGCGTCGTCGAGCTCGCCCGGTCGCTGCGGATCTCGAACGTGCATTTCCTCTGGCTCTTCGGGAAGGGGAATGCGGATGACAGCCTCCTCGTGGAGCCCGAACGGATCTTTGAGCACCTGAGAGCGGCTCAGGAAGCAGCCGAAGAAAACGGCGTGACGATAGACAACATCGAGGCGCTCCGCTCACAGGTGTTTTCATGCCCCGGCACCCGTTACGACCTGCCGAACGCCGGATGGCAGTCGATTGCCGTGGGTCCCGACGGCAGGGTGTACCCCACCCCGGCGCTCGTCTCGACGGAGGACATGGACTGCGGGCACATCCGCGAGGGACTGCAGCGGGTGTGGGAGGAGAGCAGTGTACTGAACACCCTCCGCGGCGCCTCCCTGAACCATAGCGAATCCTGGAGAGCGAATCCTTTCCGGTATCTCATCGGCGGGGGCGACATCGATCACAGCTACATCAACTCCCGGAAGATCACCGGCGGGGACCCGTATGTCGAGCTGTACAACGGCATCGTGAAATGGCTGATCGTTCGGGAATCGGAGAAGTATCCGGCCGCGGATCATTCCGGCATGAAGCTGAGAATGGGGGAGAAGCTGGGGGATTGTCCTCTCCACGGAGGTCCGATCTTCTTCACGCACTCCAACTGTGTGCTGAGCCTGTCCGACGATGACAATCATCACTCCCGGGTGGACAGGTTCTACTCCAGGGCCGCTCTCGAAGTCGAGGAGGAGATTCTCAATCCGGTGTCCTATGAGGAAGCGCTGGTCAATCACATCCCCGAGGAGATGCGTTACCGCAGTTACGGCTGCGGCTCGCCGGTCCTGGAGGCGGGCATCGGTGAGGGCGAAACGGTGGTCGACCTGGGCAGCGGCACGGGCATCGAGTGCTTCATCGCCGCCCGGCTGGTCGGCCCGCGGGGTCGGGTCATCGGAATCGACATGGGAGAAACGATGCTGGCGCAGGCGGAGAGAGCCAGGATCCGGGTCTCCCGGAACCTGGACTACGACAACGTCGAGTTCAGACATGCCTTCCTGGAATCTTTGCCCCTGGATGATGACTCCGTGGATGTCGTGATTTCCAACTGTGTGGTGAACCTCTCTCCGGAGAAGCGCCGGGTTTTCCGGGAAATCCACCGTGTGCTGAAACCGCAGGGCCGCCTGGTCATCTCCGACATCACCTTCGACGGCGACATACCGCTCGATATCAAATACGACGAGAAGCTGCGCGGGGAGTGCATCGGCGGCGCGCTGTCCTACCGCGACCTGTTCGGTCTCCTGAACGACATCGGATTCTCTGACAGCAGGATCGTGAAGGGATTCCTGTACCGCACGGTCCGGGGCTGTGATTTCCATTCCATCACCTACGAGGCCGTCAAGCCGCGGGTGAACCGGCCTCCCGTCCTGTATGATTTTCCCGATTTCTCCGCGGTTCTGGAGACAGTCGAGACCGAGCCGGCATGCTCCTGTTTCGCCCCGCCCGGGGAGAACCCTCTCCGGACCGAGTCTTCCCCGGAGAGCCTACCGCAGACCGGGCCGGCATGCTCCTGTTTCACCGCGCCCATGGAGAGCCCGCCGCAGACCGAACTCGCCCCGGCCGAGCCCGCCCCCGAGCGCCACCGCGCCGGGTGCATGGTCTGTGGAGAGGAGCTTCTCTATCTGGAAACGGATGAGACGATGTCGTGTCACTACTGCGGGGAGACCCTTCCCGCCAACGCCCGGTGCAGCGCCGGCCATTTCGTCTGCGACCGGTGTCACAGTTCGGACGCCGTGGAGATCATCGAGCGGGTGTGCCTCGGCAGCCGGGAGAAGGACGCGGTGGCCCTGATGCAGTCCGTCAGGTCGCATCCGCAGTTTCGAATTCACGGCCCCGAGCATCACGCTCTCGTTCCGGCCGCTATTCTCGCCGCACTGAGAAACGCCGGATACGGCGTCAGCGACGAACAGATCCGCACCGGCATCCAGCGGGGGCAGACCGTCGCCGGCGGCGCCTGTGCCTTCCTCGGTGCCTGCGGAGCGGCTCTCGGGGCGGGAATAGCGTTTTCCGTGCTGATGGGTGCGAATCCCTATCACGGCGACAGGAGGCAGGCCGTTCAGCAGATGACCGGGATCGTCCTCGGGAAAATCTCATCGTATCGTGCCCCTCGCTGCTGTCAGCGCGATTCATGGCTGGCGCTCAGGGCGGCTTCGAAGCTGCTGCGGGAAGATCTGGATTTCGAACTGACGGTGGACCACGTCATCACCTGCGAACAGTTCCAGGAAAACAGGGAATGCATTCACGGACAGTGCCCCCTCTGGCCCGGGAGAGAACCGTAACAGTGACCATCGTGGGGGGAACTTGACTGCGGTCTCCGATCTCCCTATGTCAGAGAGAGAGGACTCTTTTGTCGTAAAGACCGTTTCGGTCGTCATTCCCACTCTGAACGAGAGAGGAAATGTCGAACCGTTGATGAGATGCCTGAACCGTATCGACGGGTCCCTGGAGGTCGTCTTCTCGGACGGACGGAGCAGCGACCGGACGAGGGAGCTGGCGGGCACGTTCACCCGCGCCGTTTCATCAGAACGGGGACGGGGAGTCCAGATGAACACCGGTGCCCGGCAGGTGACGGGAGATGTCATCTGGTTCCTGCACGCCGACTGCCGGCCTCACCCGGATTCCGTCGATGCAATCAGGAAGGCGCTCGGGGACCCCGGCGTGGTCGGCGGCGCTTTCGAGTACTCTCTCGACCATCCCGGCCGGATCTTCAGGGTCATCGAGTACCTCTCGAACCGGAAGAACCGTCTCCTGAACCTGGCTTACGGCGACATGGGGATATTCGTGAAAAGAGAGGTGTTCCACGGTATCGGGGGATACGCCGAGATTCCGCTCATGGAGGACATGGATCTCTGGGCCAGGCTGAGGCGATCCGGAAAAGTCGTGCTTCTTCCCTGCAGGATCTCCACCTCTGCCCGGCGCTGGCTGGCGGAAGGAATCATGAAGAACACCGTGCGAAACTGGCTGCTGCAGATTGCCTGGAAACTGGGCGTTTCGCCGTGGACGCTGTCCAGGTGGTACCGCTTCGGAGGCTCGTCATGAAATCAGCTCTCATCGTTTCCGTTTCCGTACTCATGTATCTCCTGGCTCCTGCCGGGCCGGGACTGTCGTTCGATCACTCGGCCTACGACTCTCTCCTGGCCGTGTACGTCGACGAAAAGGGAGTGGTGGATTACGCGGGTCTCGAGGAGAATCATGAAGCGCTCGAAGAATACCTGGAAGAGCTCGAGAACGTCGATCCCCGGGAATTCGACACCTGGCCGGCAGACGAGCGCATGGCTTTCTGGATCAATGCCTACAACGCCATCACCATCGAAGCCGTTCTCAGAAACTACCCCATCGACTGGGGCGGAATCCTGGACAGATTGAGGTTTTCGAAAAGCAGCATCAGGCAGATCGACGACTTCTTCTCCACGCCGTGGGTGCCGGTGATGGGAAAAGAAATCACCCTCGACGAGATCGAGCACGAGATCCTGCGGAAGAAGTTCGACGAACCCCGGATCCACTTCGTCCTCGTCTGTGCTTCGCTCGGCTGTCCCGAGCTCGAGAACGACGCCTTCACGGCGGGGCGGCTGGACGGGATGCTCGAGAAGGCCACCCGGGACTTCGTCAGGAACCCCGAAAAGGTCCGTCTCGACAGAGGAGAGAACACGCTCTTCCTCTCATCGATCTTCGACTGGTACGGCGGGGACTTCGCGGCCTCGGGAAAATACGGCAGTCGGCTCGAGGTATACGACCGGGGAGTCCGCGGCGTCGTGGAGTTCGTCCTCGATTACCTGCCAGCCGGGGACAGAAAACACGTTCTCGAGCACCGGCCCGAAATCTCCTACCTGGAGTACGACTGGACCCTGAACGATCAGAAGAACGAGTGAGACACCGGGCTTCCCGGTACCACGGCCCGGCTCGGAAGAGACGGGGAACCGCATGTAACCGCGCCGGATTGGAGATGAGACAGGATGGGTTACACGGACAAACTCACGAAGAAGAACATCATCAGGCTCTCCGTTCTCGCCGGAATCGTGATCGGGATCGTACTCGCCGTGAAGCTCACCCGCTTCTCCCCTTCCGACTTCACGCCGACGAGGGTGAAGGACTACATCCAGAGTCTCGGTCCATGGGGGCCGCTGGTGTTCATCATCCTCTACGCACTGCGCGCGGTGGTCCTGGTGATCCCCGTTGGCGTGATGTCGCTGGCAGGAGGACTCGCCTACGGCAAGTGGTACGGCACCGTTCTCATCCTGATCGGCGCCACTCTGGGCGCCTGTCTCGCCTTCACGGTGGCCCGGGTGTTCGGGAGGAAGTTCATCGAGCAGTTCGAGTGGCTGCACAGGGGGAGGCTCAAATCGTTCGACGAGAAGAGCGAGGAATACGGCTTCCGTGCGATCCTCTTCATCCGGCTGGTTCCCCTCTTCCAGTACGACGCCGTGAACTTCGGTGCCGGGCTCTCCCGCATGAAGTTCAGGGACTTTGCACTCGGATCCCTCATCGGGATGATTCCCGGTGGATTCATCAACGCATTCCTGGGGAGCTCGCTCGAGAACGTGGTGTCGGTCCAGTTCTTCGTCGCCTTGGGCCTCTTCATCATGCTCATGTTCATACCGAAGATCTATAAAAGCATAAAGGGAAAGAAGACGCCGAAGGGAATCGAAGCAGAGGACGTCGAGTGATCCCGAAACCGGACCGGCGGAATACGCCGGGGAAAGGCGACCATGGCCGGATACGACTGTGACCTCGCGGTGATCGGTGCCGGATCGGGCGGTATCGCCGCTGCGATGCTGGGCCTCAGGCTCGGCAAGAAGGTGGTTTTGATCGAGAAGGAGAGGATAGGCGGCGACTGCACCTGGTACGGCTGCGTCCCCAGCAAGGCCCT
>CAZMKB010000039.1:0-6827 GCA_964566685.1 uncultured Gemmatimonadota bacterium
CTTCTTCGTCGATGATCCCGCATCTCCCGACTACAACACCTGGGTGCGTCTCGAGGAGGGGGAGGAACCGGAGCACCGCTGGCGGTCTTTCGAGCGCATGGCGAGAGAGGACAGCCTGTATGAGTTCGGCATCGTCGTCGACCACAACACCGATCCGGTTGCCGGGGGAAAGGGGAGTGCGATCTTCCTGCATGTGTGGCGGTCGAGCTCCAGTCCGACCGCCGGATGTACCGCGATGCATCGCGAACACATGATCGACCTGCTGCGCCGGATCGACCCGGCCCGGAACCCGCTCCTCATCCAGCTCCCCCGTGATCTCCTCGATTCCTTCAGGCTCGAGTGAGAATCACCGCCCCTGAGCGAGACAGCCGCGCCACGGTCCGCAACTTTTTCACCCTTGCGGTGGCTCCTGTCCCGAAACACCCCGGTTCCTGACATCTTCGACTCTCCTAACTACCTGTCCCCGAGCGACTTGAAACGGCCGCTGCCGTTGCGGGATCAGGGCACGCTCCTTGCCCCTCTGAACTTCCGTAATCGCCGAAGACAGGAATCGAATCAGGAGGGAGGAATATCATGGCGAGAAAGTTTTTCCCGGTTTGTCTCATGGCGCTTGCGCTGACGGTCTTCTCATGCAAGTCGAATCTCTTCGACGCGGGTGAGACGATCGGGGACACGGTGGTGGAGATTCAGTTCGACCTGCTGGACTACCTCGATGAGTCACAGCAGTCGCTCGTGTACGGAGATGATCCCCGCATCCCCGGCGGGGGCGGTTCCACCGAGATCGCCACTCCCGCGAAAACAGTGGACATCGCCGATGAGATCGGTGACGTGAAATCAATCGAAACGGTCAACCTGTTTCTCGACTACAGCCTGGACAATGACACGGGCTGGGCGGAAGTCGAGTACATCGTGTACCTGAGCGAGATCGGCCAGGATCCCTTTTCCGTTCCGGGGATGACGAGCGAGCGCGTGGAGCTGAGACCCGGCTCGACGAGCATGTGCGGTTTGACGATCGAGGCGGACGAGCGGGTTCGGGGTCTGTTCGAGAAGAAGCAGTTTCAGTATGCCGCGAAGCTCATCATCGAGACGACGGATGATTCGGGAGACATCAGGGGGGAAGCGACGATCGTGAGCTTCATCGCCGATGTTGTCTTCACTCTCTGACCGCGGCCGCTGCATCCTGCTCGAAATCGTATGAATAACCCGGGCTGGTCTGAATTAGTCAGGCTTTGGATGACATGTCCGGAAAACAAATCGCCTCACGGCAGAAAGCCGTGAGGCGACCTGTATGACTTCACACTGCAGTTTCTCAGTCGAATTTCGTCAGGATTCTTCCGATCCGGAAGTGCTTGTGACCGAGCTCCTTCTCCGCGAAATAGTCGGGAGGATTTCCGGCTGAGTTCACGGGGACGTAGAACTTTCCCTTCTCCGTTTCGTAGTAGACGGAGACACCGACTTTTTCCTCCCCGAGTGTCAGAACGTAGTTCCCGTTCCCCGGAGCCTTGTTGGGCTCCACCAGAAGCAGGTCCCCGGTGGAAATCCGGTCACCGATCATTCCGTTGCCCTTCGTGCCGTTGGGCACCTGCATCCAGAATGCCTGATGGTCGTCCGAGAAGGTCGGCTCGATGGTTTCGATCGAGTCCAGCGAGTTGAGCATGTACTGGATGTCCCGGGAGTTGTCCCAGAGATCGGGTGTCAGGATGGGGACGTTCTTGAGCCCTGCGTCCTTGATCCTGATTTCGGAGGCTCCGGTGTTGTTGGTGAAGACGATGTTGATCCCCTTCGGTGCTTTCTGCTTGTACGCTTCGATCCTGAGGATATTGTAATCCAGGTCGAGGGCTTCGGAGAGAGATTTGAGGATTCTCGGTGAGGGGACACGGCTTCCGGAGATGATCTTGCCGACATACACATCCGAGATGCCGGCGAGCTTGGCGAGCTTGGCGTAGTTCAGGCCAAGCTCCTTCATGCGGCTCTTGAGCAGATCCTTGAGCATCTGAAAGTCCTCCTGTAGCGATTACGCGCATCGTTCCTTCATAATTTTTAACACATTTCTTCCCGGTTGTCAATGTATATTTTACCAACAAGTTCTCTCTGTACAAGAATTTTATACATAATTGTAATATTTGAAAATTATTGTTACCAATTCTCCCGATTCCATTCGAGTTGCCTCGCACGGCACGCGCTCGACTCTCGGAAGCTGGTTCCGGGCGGACCGGCTGCTGAGAATCTGCTACCCGGCGATACACGCTCCCCGTCAGGTCGGACCAGCCAGGCGCACCCGGCACTCGACAGGGATAACAGTGATCCCGTTCATTGACAGGCCGAATCTTTTCTGCTACAATTGTGGGACGTTACGAGGGCCGACGGAGGATGTCTTATGAGCATTCACGTGACGATCATCAATGCCTTCCACGCGTATCACGAGAGCATCATCGCTACCTCGTCCGTGCCGCCTATCGGTGTCTGCTACCTTGCAGCGGTCCTGGAACAGGAGGGTCACCGGGTCGAAGTCATCGACGGATTCGGCGAAGCGCTCGAGCAGACATACACCCACGGGGTGTTTGGACTGCGCGGCCTTCGTCCGGTCGAGATCGTGGAGCGGCTGCCGGCCGGGACCGATCTGATCGCGGTCTCGAACCTGTTCGGCTGCACGTATCCACCCACCAGAGATCTCGTCGCCCTCATCAGGAGGGAGCGGCCCGGCACACCGATCATCTTCGGCGGAGTGACGCCGTCGGCCATTCCCGAGTTCACGCTCTCGACGTTCGAGGTCGACTATGTGGGAGTCGGAGAAGGTGAGGCGGTCATACGCGATCTCGCGCGGGCGATCGATGAAGGCCTGCCGGTGGAAGACATACCGGGGATCGCGTTCCGCAGGGACGGCGAGGTGGTCGTCAATCCGCGGCAGGAGCTCATCAGAGATCTCGACTCCCTTCCGTTCCCGGCATACCATTTGATCCCGTTCGAGAACTACATCAGGGCGCGGGAGTTCCACGGGGCCTCGAGAGGCCGGACGGCAGCGGTCATCGCCACGCGGGGATGTCCTCACAAGTGCACCTACTGCACGGCACCCGGGCACTGGCTGCCGACCTGGAGAACGAGAACCCCCGAAAACGTACTCGATGAGATCCTCTTCCTCCAGCAGACCTACGACATCTCCGACATCCAATTCGAGGATTTGACCGTGGCAAGCGACAGGAAGTGGATGCAGAGATTCTGCCGGGGCATCGAAGAGCGCCGCCTCCGGTTCACCTGGCAGATCCCCAACGGAACCCGGTCGGAGCAGCTGACCTATGAACTGCTCACCATGATGAGAGGTGCAGGCCTGACGAACATCACGTATGCCCCCGAGAGCGGATCGAAGAGAGTGCTCTCCGAGCTCATGGACAAGGAGCTCGATCTCTCGGTCATCGAAAGAGCAGTCAGCTGGTCCAACCAGCTTGGAATTTCGACCTGCGGTTTTTTCCTGGTCGGCATGCCGGGTGAGACCTACCGGGAGGCGGACGAGTCGGCACGGTACATGGTCAAGCTCGCGCGCATGGGGCTCGACGAGATAGCAATATCGAGCTTCGTCCCTCTACCCGGCAGCAGGCAGTTCGCGGAGCTTTTCACCGCGGGGAAGTTAGAACTCACCGACGAGTTCTTCCGCGATCTCGCCACCGACGATCTCTTCAAGGCGGTATCCTGGTCGGAACACATCACCGACAGCCAGCTCACCGGGCTCCGTCTCAGGGCGTACTTTCTCTTCTTCCTCACGAGCTACTTCTTCTATCCGATGAAGCTGGTGAAGACCGTCCGCAATATCTTCTCCCAGTTCCAGGAGACGAAAGCCGAGCGGATCCTCAGGACGAAACTGAGGCGTCTGTACGTGAGCATCATCGGGCGGGCCCATGCCTGATGTGCCCTGGAACAATCGGATCAGAGATCTCGGGGCCGAAGACTGCGAGCTGTGTGCGAAGCTCCACCTCACCTACTTCGGTCCGTCGATCATCAGTGCGTTCGGAGAACATTTTCTGCGCGCGGCCTACGAGGGGATGATCGACGCCCGGTGGGGACGAACCATCGTCGCCGTCGATCCCCGCTCCGGAGAAGTGCTCGGATTCGCGACGCTGGTGTACGACGGAGGAAAGTTTTTCCGGGAGATCCTGTCGAGGAAGGGTTTCACCATGGCGCTGGAGGCGGTGAAAGCGCTTTTCGGAAATCCTCTCCTGGCCGGAAACATCGTGAAAGCTCTCCGCTACCCGTCGTCATTCTCGGAAAGGACGAAAGCCGAGCTCCTGACCCTGATCGCGAGGGAGGAGCATCGAGGAAAGGGGGTCGGCAGCGGTCTCCTGCACGAAGTGCGTCGCCGCTTCCGGTCATCCGGCGTACCGGGGTTCAAGGTCAGCGTCAAGAAGGACTGGACCAGGGCGGTCGACTTCTACCTCGAGCGCGGGTTTTCGGTGATGGGCGAGATCGATGACGGTAAGAAAGGGCTCCTCTTCCTGTTCAGCGACGCGAGAGAGGAGCCCTGAACGGGGAAACGTCGCGGTTACATCTCGTTGAGATAGTGCTCGTCGTAATCCTTCTCGAGCCGCTCCTTGTGCTTCATCTCCTCTCTCACGAGACGCTCGATGAGCTCCTCGAATCCGGACCCCTTGAAGTAGGGCTCGAGGCTCTGGTAGAATTCGACGGCGGCTCCTTCCATCTTCATCGCGACGATGAGGAGGTCCTGAGGCGTACTGCGGTCCGAGAGCTCCGGTGCGACGAGCGTCTCGGCGAGCTTGAGATCCGTGGGACTGACGTCCTCGCCGATGTGCTCGACCACACCTTCCTCAAGCGCCTTCTTCAGCATGGACTTGTGACGCAGCTCCTCTTTCGCCAGCTCATCGAGCAGGATCTTCGTCCCGTCGTCCTCCATCCTGTCCTTCGCGTCACGGTAGTAGTTGTACGCGCGCTCCTCGCGCTCTATCGCCATATTGATGAACTCCTCAATGCCCTGCATCTGTTCCTCCTCTCTCATTCTCTTTTCTGTACGAATCGGTGTGCTGAAATTTAGCCGGGCATTATCGGGTTGTCAATTGAACTCGATCGTTGACAGAAAGAAGCGAAGTCTGGTAAGATATGATCAACCGTCATACACGTGGTACCGGATCGAATGAAGAAACCGATCACGAAGAATGATATGGTCACTGGCTCTGGGCGATCCGGAGTTTGCCCGGGCTTTTCCTATGACGGCAAAGTGGCGATTGCCGGTAAAATGACGCTCGGAATGATCGAGGAAAACTGGTATGATGTGATTTCCGGTATGGCAAGCTGCGAAAGACAGTCCAGGAAGACGACTCGAGGCGACTGTCCGTCAGCCCCGTAGCGTCGGAGCCCGCTCTCTCAGCGAGAGATGTATTCGAATCCCTGTCCCCGGATTTGACAGGAGCAGCTCACTGTGATATAATGATAAGCTCCGGTACAGGAGGGGGCATCACATCACTTTCTTCCACCACGACAGACCGCTGATCACACTGTAGGGCGATTTCGACTGAAAGGGCTCACCCCTGCACCACATGTTCTCATTCCCCGGTAAACCCGATGTCCCCGCAGGTGTCCACACATTTCCGGAGGGAGTAAAATGTGTGAGGAAAGAGCAGCACTTCTCATCGGGATAAACGAGTACTGGATGGCTGCGTTCAGGGCGGATCCGCTCGAGCGCGCCGAATCCGATTGCTTCAAGCTGAAGAACGCTCTCTGCCACGGAAACTACGGTTTCACCAGGGAATCGGTTCACATTCGCACCGGGTCCTGCAGGAACCCGAAGGAACAACCCTTCAAGCACAACTTTCGCAGTGACGGGCTCTTCGCTCCGTTCCGGGATCAGAAGCTCGACCTGTTCTTCTTTTTTTTCGCCGGACACGGTGTGGAGTATGACGGGATGAGCTACCTGGCACCGGTGGATGCGGTCAGCGGCGACATACCCGGGACATGCGTTCCGCTTGCTGCGGTCCTGGAAATGATCATGGAGATCCCCGCGAGCAGAAGACTTCTCCTGTTCGACATCTGCCACGCGGGAGCAATTCATGGAAATCAACCGGGACTTCCGCACTCGTTCAGTGAAGTGGCGATGAGAGCCCGGGGAGTGATCATCCTGTCATCCTGTGGTGTGAACGAGATTTCACATGAAGATGATGCGCTGAAAGGGGGTGTGTTCACTCACTACTGGACCGTCGCATTGCGCGGGGCTGTGCGTCCTCTCCGGAACAGTCGATTGACCGTTTTCGACGTCCAGACCTATGCGGAGGGACAGGTCAGGGAATGGGCAAAAGAGCACGGCACGAAGCAGACGCCGCAGATCTGGGCGCATTCACCCACCATCTTCCTCACGCCGGCCACGAATGTTCCGGTTGGAGATTCGATACCGAATTTCCTGAACGATCCCCTGAGCAGGACGGAGACGATTGTTCGCCAGCTGAAGAAGATTCTGACCCGGCAGGACATCCCCGGCCCCGATGAATACTGCGTGAGGATCCTCGCCCGCTTCTCCAGTTTCGCCATTTCGAAGCGGGAACGCTGGAGAAACAACCCGTCTCTCGCCGCAAAGCTGAGGGAGGAAAGAAAGCTGCTGATCGATCTGTTCGAACGGGGTGCGTGTCTGAAAGTCATCCTCTCCTGGAATCTCCAGGACTATCTCAGCCTTCCCGATATGACGAGACCGAAAGCAAGGGCGAGGATTTCGTCTCTCCTGGAATTCATCGAGATGGTGCTCGAGGATGATTACCTGCTGGCCAGGGCGATCATGATTCGAGTTCCCGTCCAGGAACGCAACCTCATGTTCCTGGGAGGAGACTACCTGTTCG
>CAZMKB010000039.1:6837-9618 GCA_964566685.1 uncultured Gemmatimonadota bacterium
TGTTCGAGGGGCGGAACCTGAAGATCGGCGGCGCCTTCGATGCCACACAGGTAGTCACGGATCCGGTTGTCATCCAGGAGCAGATATCCATATTCGATTCCCTCCTCGCCAGCGGTATTGATTTTGTTCTGAAGAAGTACCGGCTGAAGGAGAGCAGGAATCTCAACAGGAAAATGTTCGAGAGGCTCGCAGCGGACCTCAGGAGCGATCTCCAGCTCCTCGAGACAGAGAGGGGGAACAACCGGCGAGAATCGAACGGCGTGGCAGCCGGATCGCTTCATCGATCGGGGAAGTGAGCCGCGTGATAGTCTCCCGGATCGCTTCCGGCAGAACGACGGATGATCGCAGTGTCGATGATGTCATCGGGTGAGAGTACGTCTCCGTTCCTGAGCGAGAGCTGTGCACATGCAAGATCGAGCAGGGCGATGGCTTTTTCCGGGAGATTCCCGGGCCACGAACCGGACCTGATCACACAGTACCGGATTGCTTCTCCGGCGATGACAACTCCGTGATGATCCTCCAGAGCCGGTTTCAACTCCTGCAGGATTTCCATGGTAAGGGAAGGGTCCGGCTCCGGGAGCGGAATCTCGAACAACCGCCTCCTTATCAGCGGATTCCGGAATGACTTCGCCGGCCTGTTGTTGGCTGTGCCGATGAGTTGCAGTTTCGCCTCGAGTGCGCGGTAGAGGAGGAGAACACTCTCGGAATACAGTGAGACGAGGACATTGATGTTTTCGATGACGAAAACAGTATCCCTGCTGCTCGTCAATTCCCGAAAGGCATCCACGAGACGGCTTTCCCTGTCACCGGGAAGACAGTAATCGGTCATGAGACCCACCAGATCCAGGAGGACGACACGAAACGGGTTCTCGTGCTCGAGGAGCCCATAGGTGATACCATGTATCAGGTTCGACTTCCCGCTGCCGGGAGCACCGATGATGAGAGGCATCCTCGGAGGTTCTCTCTTTCGTAACAGTGCCAGTACGAGATCTATTTCCGCCCCCCTCCCGACAGTCGGTGACAGCCGGTTCGACAGTGCCTGTTCAGTCAGGTCGACCGCGTACGTGCGGAGGATGTCACCTTCCATTGTCCCGCCGGGGGTTCGAGTTCCATCCTGGTCACGATCCGATCGGGGAGAAGCGGATACGTGATAGAACTCGAGCGTCTCGAGGGTGCATGTGATTGCATCGGTTGCATCCGAGAGCGGACGGTGGAGGAGAAGCGGCCGCCATCCGCTGTTCGCCTCGGGGATCCGGAACATTCTCCTCTTTCGGTCATCGGGACCGGTGTACTGCAGGTCTTCGTCCACGCAGACGATGAATTTCTTCCAGCCCCGTATGAACCGGATCAGCACGCTGGTCTGTTCTTTGTTGAAGAGTACCGTGTCGATCGGTACATTCCGGAACACGAGTGTGTCCTCGCTGACCGGGATGACGCTGATTCCCCGTGAAACCAGTTGTTCCAGGAGCTTCCCGTCGATTTCATCCATGGTACCGTACTCCACACCTCCCGTTCATGGTATCTCCCGGGAATACCTCCTCCTGAGACCGGACAGGTACTGCATCAGAGCGGGGGACCGGGATACGGTCGTGTCGAACTCGGACATTTCCGTGGACAGGGCCTTCCGTGAGAAAGGATCGGAGAAAGCGAGAAACTTTTCTTCCCCGGGAAGCCAGATCCCGATCCAGGAAGCCCGTGCACATTTCCTGTCGGATGTGAGAGAGAGGATCTCTCTTCCGCGAACCTCCGCCCTCGTGCCGGTCGGGGGGGATTCCCTGGCTTCGGCGATTGCCTTCTTCGAGACGACCTGACAACTCAGGAGCCCCGCTCTTTCCAGGATGGAGAACAGACCGGACCTGGTGTCTATGTCGTGATACCGGATGTCCATTTCGATGAGTTTTCGAAGGATCTTCTGTTCCTCGGAGAGTCCGGAACTCTCCCGCGAAGAGGCGGCCTCTGCAGCGGGCCGGGATTCGGAGGGCATGTCCGGAATTGGAAATGGATCGATTCCTTCCACGGAGAGGTTTGTTCGTGTACCGGTGTCGATCCCGTGCCGCATGAGATCCTCCCAGCTCATTCCCCGCTGATCGAGAAATCTGCTGAAGGAGACGTACTTGATGTAGCTGTCGAGCATGGTACCGAGGTTCCTCGGATCCTCCTCGAGCAGGTTCAGCACGTGAGTCCACCGTGAGAGAACGTCCTTCGCCCACCTGGGGGAGTCGTTCCTGACGTATTTTTGAGCATTTTTCAGATACGATCGCTGGATCTCGATTGCGGTCATCGCTCTTCCGTCGGCCAGTTCCACGCTGTCTCTGCATGCAGGATCCTGGCTGATTTTCCTGAGGGCCCGCAGCGGATTGGCCAGCTTCAACCCGTCGCCGATCGGCTCTCCGCGTTCGAGGAGCTTCAGGAGGACTGCGGTCGTACCGACCTTCAGGAACGTTCCGAGCTGCGACATGAGGCTGTCCCCGAGAATGAGATGCAGTCTCTGATACCTGTTTTCGCTGAGATCCTCGAACTTTGTGTTGATGAGCGCTCTGTTCCACGTGGTTTCCTCGCTCACCTCCCGGCAGATGAACGCCGCACGCTGCGAGAGCTCGAACCCCTGTCCACTCCTGTGGGTCGAGATACGACCCGCACCCGCATAGATCTGTCGGGTGACCAGGAACGGGACGAGATGGGTCCGGATGTCATCATGGGACAGCCCGGGAGAAACCAGGTAATTTTCATGGCAACCCCAGGTATTTCCTGATAGGTAGTCCATGTTGTTCTTGAAGAGAT
>CAZMKB010000039.1:9628-17844 GCA_964566685.1 uncultured Gemmatimonadota bacterium
CTCCCCTCCGATTCATGAATGGCATCGGCCAGGATCCTCTCTCCGGCTTTTGCATAAACGACTGCGTCGTATGGATTGGTGACCTCCGGTGTGCAGAATTCCAGGTGCCCGCCGTGATCGATGTAGATGTTGGAGCCGTTCGACAGATAGAGCCCGCTGTTACCTCGTATGTCGTGAACACAGGGATAGTTCCGTTTCAGCGAGGTCAGGGCCTCTTTCAGAGCTCTGATCCGCGACGACGGTGAGCCTCTGCCTTCCGAGCAGCTCACCGCGTATTCGGTCTCCAGTCCCATCAGGTATCTGTCCCTGTTCCTCTGACGGATCGTCCTCCCCATCTATTGCCCTCCTTCCTGGACGAATGATTCGAGGAATCCGCTCGCATCTCCGGACAGCACCTTTTCGATGGCCTCTTCCGCCGCCATCAATCGGACGCCGGCATCTCCCGCCGGATGGGCCGCGCTCTGCCTCTCATTCCCGGCAAGGCCGCTCCGATCCGAATTCTCTCTCCGCCGCCTCGGACGACGTTGTCTCTGTTCTCTGTCGCTTCCGGCACTCATGCTCGTCCTCCTTCCCCCGGTATGCCATGTCGGTCGTTGCACACCGGTTCTCGTTCGTTGCGCTGAATCCCTCATCTCCGTTGAAGAAATCGAAGAGTTCGGAGATCGTTGTGATATTGTCGAGGAAACCGCCGATTTCCCTGCGGGTCAATCTGAGCGGATCATCCAGATTCAACTGCGCGTACATGGGTCTCCAGCAGCCGTCTTTCTTGTGGAATTCGAGCTTCTCCCAGTCCGCCGTGTGGAGCTGATCTCCGAAACGTCTCAGACATTCCGATCGGAAGAAGGCTCTGCTGTCCTCGGGAGCATGCTCGGTGAGATGCAGAACCTCGCCTTCCATGGTCTGCCTGTCGGGATCGTTTTCCCGGCGAATGGTGTAGTAGAGGCCCGCGCCGGGATCGATGTTGTGGTACTGGTGATCGAGAACCTTCAACGACGCCGGATCGAGATCCTTCCGCTTCTTTCTGAAGTGCGAGAGGAATCTGAGTTTCGTAATCCAGTCGATCCGCCCGAACAGCTCAGCCGGATCGTTCTTCAATCCGTCGAGTGTGCATGACCAGGATTCGATGATCTTCCCGGCTTCCGGGACGATCCCTTTCGCACTTCCCTGTGCCACGAACCGGGAGGCCGCCGCGAGGATTTCCTCCTGAATTTCCAGCGCGGTGAGCTCTCTTCCGTCCTCGAGGCCGACTATCTCCTTCAGTGTCGGATCCAGCGATATCCGTTTCATGGCTCCGACGGGTTCCTTCAGAGCAAGAACCGGGACCCGGAAATCCGCCTCGAGCATTGCCAGCACCAGCTGGGTGGTACCGATCTTGAGAAACAGGGCGTGCTCTGCCATGTTGGTATCGAAGGCGATGATATGGAGCCTGGCGAATCGCCGCGGATCCGCCAGAGCCTCGTCCCTTGCGTTGATCAGAGGGCGAGTGAACGTGGTTTGTTCAGCGATTGCCGCCGTTTCGATGAAATCGGCTCTCTGGCTGATCTGATAGCAGAATTCCCGGGTTCCGGGGTTCTCTCTCCCGAGTTTTCCTGCTCCGGTATAGATCTGTGAGCTCACCAGATGCGGGATCCAGTACATGTAGAGTGCGTGGGGGCGGCGATCGAAGAGTTGTCCGAAGCATTCACGGGACAGGAGGACGTTGACGTGGCCGGCGTAGCTGTGCCCCCATCCGTCACTGTTGTTGGCGTATACCTGTATCTCCCCCTGATCACCCAGAAACTCGTTCGCCCTGACGCGTGCTCCATTCACGATGACATCACCGGCCTTCACTGCAGCTACCGCGGTGGCCGCCGAGAGGGTCTCCGGTGTGCTGTATTCGATGTGAGCATGATCCTGATAGAGACGGGCTCCATTTATCAGGAAGTCCCTGTTCCAGCGGTACCGCCCGGGAAAGGACCGGCAGCGTGTCAGCATGAGCTGAGTTGCGTGTGAGGATCGACTACGGGCAGCCGGTGATCGTTCACCGCCGGTCATGACGACCGCGTATTCGGTTTCGACCCCGACCAGTTTGGGCAGAATCTTTTCGGTCATGGCAATCCACCTGTACGTTCAGCTCCGGAAGTATCTTCCGGGATGTGCACCGGATCCTTCGGGCACCACCGATACGACATCAGCGTCCTGCGGGAGATCGGTCAGGTAGTTCCTGACATTGCGCGGAGTGAGAAATTTCGTGATCTCGGCGAACTCCTCGTCGATGGACATGAGCAGGACCTCTTCGTCGATGCCACCTCGAATGCTTTCAGCGGCAGCCTGGATCCCCTCGACCGGGGATCCCCTGCCTGATTTCTTCGACTCCACGGACTCCCGGAAATTCTCTGTTTCTATCTCTCTTCGAAGGGCGGCGCGAGAGCTTCTTCTCACGATATTTCTGGCTACGGCACCGCTGAAGAGCTGGTGAGGGTAGACCGCTCGACGTGAACCGTCCCTGAAGAGTATCGAAGCCACCGATCCATCGTCCTTCCCCTGTCGGTAGATATACGAAACAGCCGCTTCGAGCAGATCCTCGACAACTGCCTCCCTGTCGTTCCCGTTATCAGTGCAGTAGGGAAGATCGGGTGTGAGGTGGCGTTTCAGGATCTCCCGCGCCGATCTGCGATCGGGTCGGGGAATCGCGAGCGAGTAATCCATGCGACCCCGCCTGGTGACGGCGGGATCGATCGTGTCCGGTCTGTTCGTGGCCGCCATCAGGACGATTTTCCCTTCTCGATCGTCGAGGCCGTCCAGCTCGGAGATGAATGCGGGAACGATCGTGGAATCGACGGAGCTCGATGTTCGTGATCCCCTGATCGGTGCTATCGCGTCGAATTCGTCCCAGAACAGGAAAACCGGCAGCCCGGTGGACCGGGAGAGATCGTCCGCGTTGCGGAAAACATCCCGTATTTTACGCTCGGCTTCTCCGACCCACATGGACAGGATCTCGGGACCCTTCAGGTAGAAGAAATGCCTCCGGGATTCGCGATCACCGATGGATCGTGACCCGGCGAGCACCTTGAAGAACTCGCAGATGGTCGCCCGTGCAAGGAGCGTTTTCCCGCACCCGGGCGGACCCGAGAGGAGAATGCCCTTCGGCAGGTTGAGCCTGTAGGAGCGTGTCTTTTCCGGATAGAGGAACGGCCAGAAGAGCGCTTCCCTGATCTGTTCGATCTCTCTGTCGAGCCCGCCGATGTCCTGAAAGCCCGTTTCGATCATGTTATCGAGAAAGCCGCCTCCATCCTCCCGTTCCTGGAGTACCTCGAAGGCCAGAGCGGCTTCACGATCGAACCGTACCTTGCTTCCGGGTTTCACCGACACGTTTCGGAGCGGCTCCACAGGCTCGACGATGACGAGATCGCCGCCATGTTCGCTGATGACCAGCCTCCCGTCCGGCAAAATCCGCGAGAGTTCTCCCACCTCCCCGGATGTGAAAGGTCCCCTGGATCCGATGATGCAAGTCGAGTCATGGTTCAGCACGACGAGATTTCCGGCCTGCAGACTCGACCTGTCTACTTCCGGTGAGATTCTGGTTTCTATGCTCTGGCCGTTCCACGTGACGACGACCGCGCGGTCCTGTCGTCCATCACCCGGGACGTCGATGAGGAGAGCCTGGTAGCACGGGGGACCCGTCAGTGCCTGTATGACCTCTCTCAACCTCCTGAGTTCCAGTTTCACCCGGGAGACGCCGGCGCAGCGATCGAGGAGATGGTCTTCGAGTGCAAGGTGAGAAGAGAGTTCCTGGCATCGCATCAGTTCCGACAACAGCGCTCCCTTGCCGTCCTGATTCGGGTTTTTCAGAAACTCGTTCACCTTCGGCTTGAGACTCTGGACGAACTCGGCTGGATTCATACTTCAACCTCCCGGGGAATCACGTATGCCGTCCGCATCTTCACTACCCCGTCCCGCCATCCCCACACCCCGATGTCGTGTTCGGCATCCGATGCCGGATCGACGACCAGTGCGATCTGATGAGGCCACGAGAAGAAATGGTCGTGTATGAAGATGTCATGTGAGGACAAGAAAACGCTGGACTGATGTCCGCCGGCACCGGAGTGATCTTCACGGTCCGCGCTCCCGGTTGTCTGAGCTTCCAAGTTCGTGCTCCGGCCGGCGGGACGGCCCGGAGT
Source organism: uncultured Gemmatimonadota bacterium (assembly GCA_964566685.1). GTDB lineage: Bacteria > Gemmatimonadota > CAZMKB01 > CAZMKB01 > CAZMKB01 > CAZMKB01. The sequence continues at coordinate 13,789 of CAZMKB010000039.1, forward strand.
ACCGTGTTCCCCGTCCCGGCACGCATCTTCTCTCCCCTGTGAAACTTCAGAAATTCTGAACGGATGGGAATGCCACCAGCCGACGAGCTTTCGTTCAGAGCGTCTCCGTTTCAACTCGTTCCAGAAAGCCGTCCATGTGCGGGAATCGATGGTGATGTCGGTGAGGCTCGCCCGTGTGTGCGAGGCCTCGATCTGATCATCGACGATCGTGAAAATCTCGGAGGATTCAGCCTGGAAAACATTCCCGAGGAGAAATCCCGCCACCTCCCTGTCCGGGTTCATGCGCGCGCACTGCCTGATCCGCTCGAGGGTGTGCCTCTCGATGGAGACGGGGTAATCCTCCTGCAGAGAGGAGAGTGCGGCCGAGGAGATGTCGAGAGCTCCATCCGTGACGACACGGGGCATGGTTCCGGTCTCGAATGCCATCGTCGATTCAGGGAGGTCGTGGATCCGGATCCTGCTCTCCGAATTTCCGGATCGAGCGCCTTCCGGCTGTCCGGATCCATCTGTCTTCCTGAAGGCCACCAGGAAGTACCGCAGGGCGCCACAGCTCGAAAGCGAGTCTTTGCACGAGGTTGCACGGAGCGTTTTCTCCAGGGCCCTCGATCCGAAATTTCTCAGTGGGTATCTCTTCCGGTACGATTCACTGCCTCTCTCGACGACGACTTCGAATGCGCCGAGCCTGCGACCTGATGAAGTCAGCCATACCGCGTCGCCGGCGAGCCACGGGTTATCACGATCCTCGATTACGGGGAGCACCCGGGACCGGAAGCGACCGCCGTTCTTCAACACTCCTTTCCGCATTCCGGAGAATACGGCATCTCTGACGAACACGTGAAAATCAGTCTCACAAAGCCTTTCGTGGTGTATGAACTGATTCTTTGCACAGTAAAGATGCAGAAAGTATTCGTAGTTCATCATGACATCACCGATGAATCCGGATCACCCCGCCGGCAACCAGCAGCTGGGTCGATCCTCATCTCGCATCACCCCGTTGGCAGCGGGGCGTGATCCGGATTTTCAGTTCACCCTCCTCCGTCGTTCACTGACTGTTTCCCGGTGTGATCTCAGGAAGGATCTGCACCATGTCATCATCTTCGATCGTCGTATCTCCCACCGCCTGGGTTCCGGAGAGGGCGGTACCCGAGCGCTCGTGACGCAGGTGATACGAGACCGGTCGGCCGCTCGGGTCATTGACCGGGAGATTGAGTTCCGAAACGAGGGCTTCGATCAGCTCTCCCACCTGAGCATCACGCGGCACCGAAGCGGTGCGTGACTGCTGACTGGTGGAATCCTTCACCTTGATATTGACCAGACCTTCTGCCATAGAGAATTCACCTCCTTTCAGTGAATGAGGGGTTCGACGTTTCTGCGAGATAGGTATGCGCGACGTCGGGCTGCAGAAGGGCGACGGCTTCCCCGGAGAGTGCCGATCCGGCAGCCCGGAGGGACAGAACCGCCTCTCTGCATTCGACGACAGTGAGTCCTTCCAGGGGGAGTCTCGCCAGAACGACCACCCTGCGCGGTGAAGCGGTGAATCCGGTCTTCGCGTAGAGCAGCAGGCCGTTGATCCTCATCATCCAGAGCCTGAGAGCCCGGGAGACCTCTCGTGAAACGTTTTCCGCACCGATGAGATCCCTGGTGAAACTCAGAGTGCCACCCCCGATACGAACCCGGATTCCGTTCTCACCCGTATTCTTCAGTGGAGTGTGTTTCTCCCGGAAATCCCGGCTCTCGATCCTGTATGAACGGCTGTTTCCGGCGGAGGACATTTTCCAGCCGCAATCCTCGCACACTCCCTCGAGCAGGTCTTCCATCGTACGTCGCTGTCTGATGGGAGTGTGGCTCTGAACGCTTTTCTCTTTCTTCCTCGAACCGGCGGAAACTCTTCCGGTCGCGTTGTCGAATGACCGGTACCACAGGAGGCATCGTCCGAATGCCTCGTGCACATCCCCGATTCGTTCCGGGTTCGGAACATCCCTCGGGACCTGAGCGAGAAGAGCGAGATGTCCCTGTTCGAGCAACCCGAATTTGACGAATGAAAACCGGAGATGACCGGTCAGCATCCGCTGATAGCGGGAATACCGCGATCTGTATCCCTTCTCGAGGATGGTGACGAAAGAGATCCAGGTATCATCGGCGCTCATACTGACCTGATTCATCTCATCGCACCTCGATCTTCGCGTTTCTGTCGAGAAGCGGGCGGTTGTCGAGGGGGAACCGATGCTGGTGGTTCCTCGCATACCTGCACGCCTGCACATTGAGGGAGACACTCTCGTCCATCGTGAAGGTCCTGTAAGAGACGACTGCTGCAATCCGGTGGATGATTTCATCGAGATAGATGCTCGGAGCCCAGCGGTTCAGGCAGATGACCGTACCGCGGATATTCGGATGAAAGACGTGAGGTGGGCGGAGAAAGAGGATACGAGGCTCGTCGAGTGTCGGATATCCGGCCGGGCAATGGATGTCGACGATGTGAGGACCTTCGTACTCCTCGATCTCTCCTCCCGGAGTCATCACCAGACTCCTGAGGTCGAAAGAGAGCAGATACGAATCGGGAGGATCTCCTCTGGTGCCGAGTATGTTGAAGAGTGAGCTTTCCCCGTCCAGCTTCCGGAGACGCTCGAACTCATTGTGCAGGCGGAGATGTCGTATCCTGTTCATGGGCACTCCTCCGTGTTTTTTGCCGCCTCACCGGACCACGCCAGGTAGATCTCCGAATCCGGAGTTCCCGTGTGGGCGCAGATGATATCGGCCGGCGGAACTCCTATCTCACCGAGGCTCCGTCCGAGAAAGAGCTCCGCAACCCCGTCGCCCCTCAGGATCTCGTGAACGATGTTCCCGGGGTGCCGCAGTCCGGAACAGCGACACCGGAGTTCCCGGCCGGTCAGTTTCCCCAGGGACCGAAGGACCGGTGTCTCCTCCCTGCACTCTTCACAGACGAGACTCGTGACGAGGTCCCGCATGAAGTCGATGGTTCCCTCGGTCCGGAGATGTTCTGCAGCGATGTCGAAGAGCCGGTCGAGCGATACATCCTCGACCGAACCGGGCAGGGTGATGGTCCCGTCGATCGAGCTTTCGTGATCGAACAGGCAGTCCTTCCGTCTCGGGATTGCGGTCCGGATACAGGTGTGGTGACGGAGATCCCACCGGATCTCGCTTCCCGGGGCGAGACGCCCGTCGACGTCCAGGAGAATTTTCAGGACTTCACTGACCGAGAGGGAGGCAATGGCGGCTGCTATCGTGCTCGTCGTCGGTACTCCGGGTACGGTTCGTTCCGTGCAGGGATACTCTCTCTCGATGAGCTCGTAGTCTCCGGGATACCACGAACACTCCAGGCACGGCCCTCTCCGGGGAACGAAAACCTGTATGCGGCCGGTGAGACTCTGACCGTCGATTCCCGCGTCTATGTAGGTCCTCTTCGTGAGGAATGCCTTCTGATTGATGTGCTGCCTCGCAATGCGTGAATCGACCGCTCCGAGGACGATATCGGCATCCGAGAACCAGCGGAGACCGACATCCCATCTGATGTCGCCGTCTATGAAATCTATCGACGTGCCGGGGACCATTTCCCGCAGGCGTGCCGCGGCAACCCGGGCCTTGGGCTGTCCGAGATCGCGGGGAGAATACAGCGGGCTGACCGGTAGATTGCACTCCTCCACCCGGTCTCTGTCGACGATGAGAACGTGGCCGATTCCGTTCAGCACGAGGTGGGGGAGTATCCAGTTCCCCAGCGCTCCGGCCCCGATTACGAGAACGGATTTCGTGCTCAGGATGCCGCTGTCGAACCAGGTAATCCGGTTGAGTCGCTCGAAACGTTCCCTCGACACGATACGTACCTCACTTCACATGGCTCGATCATCACGGGACATTCCCGGTCCCTTCCGGACACCACAGCTCGCGATCATCGAGGACCGTTGCGTGACCGCATCCGTAGGTGGCACATTCACTTCTCGACAACCAGCAGCCCTGCTCTTCGGACTGGTGGAAGACCGAACCGCACCGGGGACAGCGAACGCTGAGGTCACCTTCCTTCACCGTGTCCCCGCAGATACC
>CAZMKB010000040.1:0-17798 GCA_964566685.1 uncultured Gemmatimonadota bacterium
GAAGATTCCGTTTCTCAAGACGCCCGCCGAATACGACGTGTCGTTCTCCGAAGACACGTTCGCGATCGCCATCGGCTGCAGCCGGGGGGATGCGGAGAAGACCTCCCGGACCATGAAGGATCTGCACGCGGACGAGGTGAAAGTTGAATAAGACCGCCGCCAGCACCGTTCTCCTGGGAACCGTCCTGCTCTCCCTCTGGCCGGCCGGCGGTCTCAGGGGCTGGCCCTGGAGCACGGACATGGATCTGCAGCCGTCGATGGATGCCTATGAACGCTACGGACCGCCGCCGGACGGCAGCATCCCACGGGGAGAGAGGATCTCGAAGCCCGCATCCCTGGAGGAAGCGCGTGGTCTCACGAACCCGGTCGAGCCGGGAAGGGATTCCGTCGCGCACGGAGAGTATCTCTACGGCATCTACTGCGCGGTGTGTCACGGCAGGGAAGCCGGCGGGATGGGTACGGTGTCCGCGAAGTTCATACCCGCACCCGACATCACCACCGACTACTACCGCGGCCTGCCGGACGGGCATTTCTTCTACGTCGTGAAGTACGGCAGCGCAGTCATGCCGTCGTATCACGAGTCGCTCGGGGACACAGACGTCTGGGACATCGTCAATTATCTGCGGGAGCTGCAGAAGAGTGACTAGAGATCAGGACAGCCTTTTCTACCGGCCCGGCAGCCTCAGGTCGTTCGCCTGGATCCTCTTCGTGCTCGGAACCGCCGGCACCGTGGGGCTGGGACCCGTGTACGGCGCCCACCGGGTCTGGCCCGTCTACCTCGTGAACCTCCTGTTCTGGTCGGGCATATCACTCGGGTGTGTCGTCTTCTCGGCGATCATCGAGATCACCGATTCCCGGTGGGGCCGGCCGTTCAAGCGGATAGCCGAAGCTGCTTCTGCTTTTCTCCCGGTCTCTCTCGTCCTGTTCGTCGTCGTCACGGTGTGGGGACGGTCCACGCTCGGCTGGAACACCCACGAGATCCAGCGTGTCTGGCTCACGATGCCCTTTCTCGCGATCCGCGACCTCTTCTCTCTCGCGCTGCTCTACGGTGTCGCTCTGTACTACGTTTACCTGTCCCTGCGCCCCGACGTGGGCTGGCTCACGGAGGAGGGCCGGGATTTCGGCGGTCTCGTGAGGCGGGTGGTTCTCGCGGGGTGGGAGGGCACCGGTCGGGAAGTCGAGCGCAGGCGACACACAGTCAGGATCTACGCCCCGATCTTCGTGGTCCTCTACTGCGTGGTCCAGACGCTGATCGGCATCGACTACGTCATGGCCCTCGACCCCCAGTGGTTCAGCACGCTGTTCGGCGGGTATTTCTTCATGGGCCACCTGTACATGGGCCTCGCGTTCGTCGCGTTCGCGGCCGTCTGCCTGTCCGAGCCGATGCAGCTCACGGAGATCCGCACGAATCACATGCACGACCTGGGAAAGCTCCTGTTCGGAATCTGTCTCATCGTCGGCGATTTCTTCTGGTCGCAGTTCCTCGTCATCTGGTACGGGAACCTGCCCGAGGAAACCGCCTTCATCATTCTGCGTGCAAAAGATTCCCCCTGGGCCCCGCTCGGCTGGACGGTCCTCGCCGTCGCCTACGTCCTGCCGTTCGTCTCGCTGATCAGCAGGAAGCTCAAGATGACGAAGACCGGACTGCTGGCGGTCTCGAGCGTCGTTCTGGTCGGCATGTGGCTCGAGAAGTTCCTCCTCGTCGTCCCCTCGGTCGTGTCTCCCGACCGCATCCCCGTCGGGCTCGTGGAGGTCGCGGTCACCGCGGCGTTCGCCGGTATCTTCATCATCGGATTCACGGACGCCCTCCGGCTGTTCCCGGTTCTTCCCGTCACCGATCCCCTCTTCCGCGAGAGCCAGGAGTCGCGGCACTGAACGGTCGAGGCCCGTGCGCTCGAGCTCACCGTCGAGAAACGTCCCGGCGCGACCGACAAATGGACTTCCCGCCTCGTTCTCCTTCTTCCCGGGTGCTTCCCCGATCAGCATGATGTCGGCGTCTGACGGTCCCTCGCCGGGCACCGCCTTCATTGCCTGCCGGTGAAGCGGCCGATGGTGAGCCCCTCGAATCTTCTTCTCGATGGATTTCAGCGACGTCATGGTTGTCTGATACTTCGAATCTCTCCTCTCATCGGCGCGGGCGAAGTCCCCCTTTCTTTCTCTTCAGACATAGGATGATCATATCGTCCCGTCAACTCGAAGGCCGCCTGATTCCTCCGGCGAAGGCTCATACCGCACTGTCTTTCAGCCGTGTTTGCCCGGGAGAGGACGGCTGCGGTCGTCCGTGAGAGAGCCGACCGGCGGTTGACAGGTTCCGGAAATTCCCTATGATGGAAAGGAAAGCGGGCGTCGTGCGGCGCTGCCGCTGTCTCTTCACTCAATGGTCCTCCGGGAGAGAATCATGGAAGAGAACAGGAATGACCCCATCCGGTGGCTGGAAGACCTGAGCTCGGACGACGTCCCCGTGGTCGGCGGGAAGAACGCTTCGCTGGGCGAGATGCTCCGTTCGCTGAAGCAGGGATAGCGAAGATAGCCGCGCCGCGGTATCCCGGGCCGGTGATCGTTCGGATGAGCGATTTCAAGACGAACGAGTACGCTGATCTCATCGGGGGCCGGCAGTTCGAACCGTAAGAGGAAAATCCCATGCTGGGATTTCGCGGCGCCTCCCGTTACTACAGCGACAGGTACCGGGAAGGTTTCGCGCTGGAATGCCGCGCCATTGAGAGAGCCCGTCGAGTGATCGGCATGAAAAACATCATCGTGATGACCAGGATGAGATCCATGTTACGCGATCGCAGGATCAGGAGAAGTGCCGGCGGCAAGCAAGCCTCCGGCCTGCAGCCCTCGGGGGACTCCGGACCGCACACGACAGAGAACCGGGAGGAAAGCATGCGGGAAGCCATGCTCTATGAGAAGCTCGATGAGAAGAGGGTGCACTGTTACCTGTGTCGTCACCACTGCCGGATCAGGGCCGGGAAACGCGGCCTCTGCCAGGTGCGTGAAAACAGGGACGGCACGCTCTACTCGATCTTCTACGGCAGGCCGATCGCCCTCGCTTCGGATCCCATAGAAAAGAAACCGCTCTATCATTTCCTGCCGGGAAGCTCTTCACTGTCACTCGCCACGCTGGGATGCAACTTCCAGTGCGAGTTCTGCCAGAACTGGGACATCTCCCAGTACGGCCGGATGAGCAGATTCCGGGAGGATGATGCATCGGAAGAGATCTCTCCCGGGCAGGTGGTCGCCGAAGCCGTGAACAGGCACTGTGCTTCGATCTCCTACACTTACAGCGAGCCCACCATCTTCTTCGAATATACCCGTGACATCGGCCTGCTTGCCAGGGAGCGCGGCATCGGAAACGTTTTCGTGACCAACGGGTACATGACTCCCGAAGCCGTCGAAGCATGCTCGGAATTCCTCGACGCCGCGAACGTCGACCTGAAGGCCTTCCGGCAGGAGACATACAAGCGCCTGATGAAGGGCTCCCTGGAAGGCGTGCTCGATTCCATCCGGTTGCTGCGGGAGAGAGGGATCTGGCTGGAGATCACCACCCTCGTGGTTCCCGGGATGAACGACTCGACCGGGGAGCTGAAGGACATCGCGGAGTTCATCGCCGGCGTCGACAACCTGATTCCCTGGCACGTGAGCCGCTTCCACCCCGATCACAAATTCACCGACCGCCCGGCGACGCCGCTCGAGAAGCTGGAGGAGGCCCACCGGATCGGTCTCGAGGCCGGCCTCGTGTACATCTACCTTGGCAATCTGCCCGGCCGTCCCTCCGCCAATGTTTCCTGTGCGGAGTGTGGCGCCCTGCTGATCGAGCGCAGGGGATCGGTGGTCACGTCCAACCGCGTCGATCCGTCGGGAAATTGTCCGACCTGCGGTTTACCGGCTCCGGGGGTGTTCCATAAGGACGCACAGAAGGACTGAGGATCCGGTCCATCTGCTCCGGCGCCGCCCCGGATCGCACGTTCGCAGGCATCAGAAGTGCTGTCTCCCGCCGGAGAAGTTCATGGAAGGAGATTACCCTTGCCCCGCAAAGATCCCTGGTCGGAGAAGGCGGGGAAACGCTGGTTTCTCGGTTTCTTCGTGGTGTCGGTCCTGGCGGTACCCTTCCTCCTGCTGCCGTATGCCGCCGTGCTCCTGTTCGCGGCGGTGACGGTGGTGGTCGGGGCCATTGACAACTTCGTCAGGCCGTTGTTCTTCCGGAGCGGCTTCCGGATCCATCCTCTCCTGATCCTCATCGCCGTGTTCGGAGGAATCTCGTGGATCGGTCTCCCGGGGCTCCTGGGGGGTCAGGTCATCGTAGCGGGCTTCATGGCCCTGTACACGATCTACGCCGAGGACTTTCTCGGCCGCCCGAGTCCGGCCTTCGACAGGAGGCCCAGCTGGACGTCACGCCTGTTTGCGTGGCTGAGGAGAAAGACCTCCGATTAGCCGGAGACCTGTTCGAAGACTCAGCATGGATCCCGGAGAAAATCCTCGAATCGAGGTTGACAGCTCCGGCGCGGCGGCCTCTCAGATTCTTACGGAACAGGTGTCGCCCGGTTGTCGGCTCTGCGCTACGAGGATACAGTCTGGCAGGGAAACGGCCCGGCGATCGGAATGATCAGAGCGCCCTGGTGAGCGCCGGGAGCGAGATACTCGCACTTTCCCGGAACAGGAAGTCCGAGCACGAGCCGGTGAGAGGCGTCCGTTCGGGATTGAACTCGAATACGAGACCTCCCCGGCTTTTCACCCTCCAGGGAAACGAAGCAACGGGGTGGACCTGGGCCGACGTTCCCACCACCAGAAGCACGTCGCATCCCGCGAGCGCCTCCTCGATCTCCCCGTAACCACGGATCGCCTCACCGAACAGAACCACGGCGGGTTTCAACTGGAAGCCACAGTTCTCACAGCGCGGCACACCCGCTCCGTGGATGTGTTCTTCGTCCACCGGAATGCCGGTGTTGCATCGCAGGCACTCTATCGTGAAGTGTCCTCCGTGCACCTCGATCACGTTTCTGCTGCCGGCCTTCTGGTGCAGGCCGTCCACGTTCTGCGTGATCACCGCCTTGACGATGCCCTGTTCTTCGAGCTCGGCCAGTGCGAGATGGCCGGCATTGGGCTCCGTCCCCTCCAGCGTTCTCCCTATTTCCCGGAAGAGCTCCCACGATTTTTCGGGCGCTGCCAGGAAGGTGTGGATGGTGGCATAGATCTGCGGTTCGAATTTCTCCCACAGACCGCCCGGCGACCGGAAATCCGGAATGCCGCTCTCGACAGAGATGCCTGCACCGGTGATCGCCACCGCCTTTTTCGCCCGGGAGAGGATGCGCGCCGGCTCCTCGAGCGCCTCCCTGTCTCCCGAGTCCTCGATGATACGCGTCATCACGCCTCCGCACAGGTGCATGTCCCGGTCTAAATCCGGATTCACCGCACGGCTCCTTCACCGCGCGGTTGCCGTTCACCTTCATTCTATCTCAGTCGGCCCCTTCCTGTCAATACCAGCCCGATCGATAAAGAAAAGCCTCCTGCTCGAAATCTTATGAATAACTCGGGCCAGTCACCGGGTCGCCGGTTTTTTCATCCCTCTGGAACGGCCGGGGTGAACTTTCATTTGACCGATCGGAAATTCCGGCATATTATCAGGAGTGTCCTTCCCCGTCCCATCTATCACCGGGAGACCACCGTCACAGGGAGGCAAATCGTGGAGTCATCTTCGAAACGCGATGTCATCCTTCCACTCCATCGGAATGCATCTCTCATCTGGATCATGCTGACATCGTCGCTGGTCCTCTATGCACTCATCTGTCATGTCGTTGGTGACGCCGTGGCCCCGGACCCTGCTCAGCGGGAGATGCTCCCCGTTCTCGAGAAGGCGCTGTTCGTCGTTTCTCTCTTCCTGATTGTATCTTCGACTCTCCTGAGGCGGAGAATGTTCGTGGCAAAACCGGAGAGAGAAGACACCGGATCAGGGGAGAGCGGTGCAGAGTCTCTGATCCGCCTCGTCAGTACACGGTATCTGTCCGGCGTGGTCATTTCGCTGGTACTGTCGGAGAGTGCCGGCGTATTCGGGCTGGTTCTCTTCCTGCTGGGCGGCGGTTTCGGCGTCCTGTACCTGTTCCTCGGGATGTCGGCGGTCGCCCTCTCCTGGAACAAACCGAAGATCGACGAAGCCGAGCGCCTGTATGCAGAAATGGAGAGACGCCGGTGAAAACAGTCCGTGTCAACGAAGCCGAACGTTACGAGCCCGAGGAGAGCGGGACTCGCACCCGACTCTGTGCCGGGAGGGAAATTTCAGGTATCGGGAGCACGGTCTTCCCCCTCACAGGGGCACACCGTCACTTCTCTTAGAAGATTCTCTCGAGAAACTCTTTCATGTCGGCCCAGGACTTCTCGTCGGCTTCCTCGTTGTACCCGATGGGAAGGTCGTACTTCCTTCCAAGGCTGTCGGCATGAGGATTGGTGAAGCTGTGTGTCGCTCCCTCGTACGTGATGAAGGTCAGGTCCGCGCCGGCTTTCTCCATTTCCTCCTTGAAGGCGGCCACCTGTTCCTCCGTCACGAATTTGTCCTGGGCGCCGTGACACACCAGGATGCTCGCTTTCACCTCTTCGTCCGGCACGGATTCTATCGCCGACAGGCCGCCGTGGAAACTCACCACGCCCTCGAGGTCGACGCCCGCCCGCGCCATTGCGAGAACGACTCCTCCACCGAAACAGTACCCGATGGCCGCGATCCGGTCGGGGTCCGTCGTGGGATGCTTCCTGAGCTCTTCGAGAGCCGCCGTGAATCTCGCACGCGCCATGTCCTGGTTCTCCCTGATCTCGGCCGCGAACTTCGCCGCATCGTCGGGGTGCCCCGCGGTTTTCCCCTCGCCGTACATGTCCACCGCGAGCGCCGTGTATCCCAGCTCAGCGAGCATGCGGGCGCGCCGGCGCGCGTACTCGTTGTGGCCCCACCACTCGTGGACGACGAGGACACCGGGGCGGTTTCCCTGGGCGCCGTCATCCCAGGCCAGATAGCCTTCGAGCGGGGTGCCGCCGGCATTGTAGGTGACCTCTTCCCCCCTGACATCCGCATGTGAGGGCGGGAAGAGAAGAACAATCGCTGTAATGCTCATGAGCGCAGTCGAAAGGAACAGTTTCATCTCATCCTCCTCGATCAATGATTGCCGGAAATTCCACACTGTCTCATTACGTACTTCCCCCGCTCGTGTCAATCATGGCGGCGCTCTTCTCCCGTCCGGTTCTCTCCACTGTGGGTCTTCCAGAGGCCGTTCTTCCCGGAATTTCTTCCGGCGACACGCCGTTCATAGAGGCGGAGTTTTAACCTTGACAACCCGGGACGATCATGTATTATACAAGCAAAAGTGGTGTTCCGGCGCTCGACCACAACATCTTCCAACATATCGAGAGGGTCTGGAGGTTTCGTGAGCGTGACGAAAAAGGGGTCCCGGGTGCTCTTATTCGCCGTGTTTCCGGCACTTCTGTGCCTGTTTCCCGCCGCGGGGGGTCTTTCGGCGGAGGAATCCCGCGACTCGACGGCGACCACTCTGAAACCCGGCGATGTCGTGCGGGTGAGCATCTGGCGCCAGAGCGATCTGAGCGGGGAATACGTCGTCGACGAAGACGGGAATCTCATGTTCCCTCTCATCGGCAGGGTCAGCACGGAGAGCGTCTCCACCGACAGTCTGCGCAGGATGCTCGTGGAAGAATTCGACTACTTCCTGAAGGAACCGTTCATTACCGTCACACCGCTCTTCCGGATCAATGTCATGGGCGAAGTAGCCGCTCCGGGTCTCTACAACGTCGATGCGACGATCACCCTGGCCGATCTCCTGGCGATGGCGGGGGGAATCGCCGATAACGGGAGCGAGGACAAGATCAAGATGGTACGTGACAACACGGTCATCCAGGAGAACCTCTCCGTGGCGCTCGAACGGGGGAGAGCCATCGAGGACATCGGTATCCGGTCGGGAGACCAGATCGTGGTGGGAAAGAAATCCTTCCGGGCGTCGAATCTCACCATGATCGCGGCCGTGGTCACGGCGAGCGGCGTCCTGCTCAGCGTTTTTCTCAAATAATGAAATGCACACCTCATCCTGCCGGGAGGCCGACGTGAACAGATCCGATGTCACCGAGGATTCCATCCACCTCCGGGATTACCTGTACGTGGCCTACAAGAGACGCTGGCTGATCCTGGGGTGCCTGCTGCTCGTGTTTTCCACGACCGCCTACATCACCTTCACCGCCGATCCGGTGTACGAGGCGAAGAGTACGATTCGAATCGAGCCACCCCAGAGCGGGAACCCCATCCTGTCCCAGACTTCGAACTGGTCCTACTACTACAAGATGTTCGGCCAGCTCGAGACCGAGATCGAGGTCATCAAGAGCCGGTCCATCGCGGAGCGTGTCGTGACCCGACTCGGCCTCCCGCTGGTGTCGAACGGAAGCGGCTTCTCGAGGCAGGAGCTTCTCGAGTCGATCGAGGTCACACGCACCGCCATTCCCGGAGAGTACCGCATCGACTTCGAACGTGACGGGAGCTTTCGCGTGTTCCTCGAGGACAACTTCCTGGTGAGAGGCAGAGTCGGTGTCCCGGTCGAGCTTCCCGGTTTCTCGTTTACGTTTCATCCCACGCTGCAGGTCGTTCCGAAACGGCTCGAGTTCGCGATTCTCGACTTCGACACGGCAGTGAAAAAATTCATGCGAAACAGCGAGGCCAAGCCGGTCAAGGACACGAACATCATCAAGATATCGGTGAGGGGCCACGAACCCGGTGAAGTGAGGAGGATGGTCAATACCTGGGCCGAGGAGTTCGTCAGCCAGAGCCTCTCCTACAACAAGATCGAGGCGCGGAGCGTCCGCGAGTTTCTCGAGAACCAGCTCTCGGTGGTCTCGACACAGCTGAGAGAAGCCGAGGAAGCCCTGCAGGACTACAAGGAATCGTCGCATGTCGTGGAGCTCGGGGTCGAGGCCGAGAGCCGCATCGCGGAGCTTGCCAAGTTCGAAGCCGAGCGTGCGTCCGCCGTCACGGAGCGGCAGGGCATACAGCGGTTCCTCAAGAGGACAGACCGGCACAGGAAAGACGGAGAGAAGAATCACGACTTCTGGGCGGTGACCACCTTCCCGTCGCTCATCAACAACCAGACGATCTGGCGGCTGAAGGATCAGCTGGTGGGCCTTTCCGTCAAAAAGAGAGAGCTCTCCCAGGAGCTCGAAGACACGCACCCCGATCTCCTGGTCGTCAACTCCCAGATCCAGCTGGTGGAGGACGACCTCCGGAGAGAAGCGAGCAGTTACATCATGGCGATCGACAGCAACATCGAGGCGCTCGATGAGACGATCGAGGGAATGCAGGAAAAGCTGGAGCGTCTGCCCCAGAAAGAGATCCAGCTGGCCCGGCTCCAGCGCAATGCGAAGGTGACCGAGGAGATCTACACCCTGCTCCTCAAGCGGCACAAGGAGGCGCAGATCTCGGAAGCGATGGAGATCGGCGACATCCGGGTCGTCGATCCGGCCATCCCGCCGAGGTTCCCGGTCGAGCCCAACAAGAAGGTGAACCTCGCGCTCGGTCTCTGCGTCGGCCTCGTTTTCGGAGTCACCTTCGCCGGGCTCGTCGAGTACTTCGACACGACCATCAAGAACTGGGAAGATGTCAGCAAGCTGCTCGATCTTCCCATGCTGGGTTCGATACCACGGATCAGGTCCGCGAAGGGGGCGAGACAGCGGGAACGCAGCGACCCGTCCCGCGCTCTCGAGGAGCGCCTGATCAGCCACACCGACTCGAAGTCCCCGATCACCGAGGCATACCGTACGATCAGGACCAACATCCAGTACTTCGATATCACAGACAAGGTGCAGACGATCCTCTTCACGAGCCCGGGCCCCCGGGAAGGGAAGTCGACGACCGTCTCCAATCTGGCGGTGACATTATCGCAGCAGGGAGTGAAAACGCTCATCGTCGACGCCGATCTCAGGAAACCGGTGATGGCCCGCATATTCCGCCTGAGCAAGACGCCTGGTCTCACCGACATTCTCGTCGGCAGGGCCAGCCTCTCCATGTGCATCGCAGAAACAGGTATCGACAACCTGTATCTCCTCCCGAGCGGGGAGATACCTCCGAATCCGTCCGAGCTTCTCAGCTCGTCGAAGATGACCGATCTCATCGAGCTCCTCCGTGAGGCATTCGATGTCGTACTCCTGGACAGCCCGCCAGTCCTCGCCGTCACGGATTCTTCGATCCTCGCTCAGAAGATCGACGGTGTCGTTCTGGTGCTCCGGTCCGAGGTCACGCAGGAGGACGCTGCGGCCATGGCGAAGCAGCACCTCGAACACGTGAAGGCCAGGGTGATCGGCGTCGTGATCAACGATTTCGATGCGGAGAGCAGGTACTACCGGAAGGGGTATTACCAGTACTACACTCACTACTACCAGTCGGACAACGAAGGGAAGGCGCGCCGGAAGCGGGGGGACGGCCGATCACGGTGGCTGAAGAAGCTCGAACCCGCCTCTTCGAGAAAGAACAAGGAGAAGAGCTTCCTCTTCTGGAATTAGCCGCCAGAATCGAACGCGTGTGAATGATTCGGGCTGTACAATGAACAAAATCGGCATGGCGGTCGTCGGGGCCGGATACTGGGGGAAAAACCTGGTCAGAAACTTCGCCGACATCGACGGGGCGCGGCTGGTGATGGTCTGTGACAGCGATCAGTCCCGAAGGGACCTCATGCTGCGTTCCTATCCCAACGCGAAGGTGACCGGGGACTATTCGAAGGTCCTCACGGACAGGGAAGTGGAGGCAGTCGTCATCGTGACGCCTGCCGCTCTCCACTACCGGCAGGCCCTCGAGGCACTGGAGGCCGGCAAACACGTCTTTATCGAGAAGCCCATGTCGATGAGCGTCTCCGAGGCGACCGAGCTCGAGCAGCTCGCCCGGTCGAAAGATCTCACGCTCATGGTCGGGCACCTTCTCATCTACCACCCTGCCGTGAGAAAGCTCAAAACGCTGATCGACGACGGCCATCTGGGCGATGTCTACTATCTCTACTCACAGCGCGTCAACCTCGGCAAGATCAGGAAGGATGAAAACGCCCTCTGGTCGTTCGCTCCACACGACATCTCGGTCATCATCTATCTGCTCGGGGACGAGCCCGAGACGGTGACCGCAACAGGAGAATGCTATCTCCAGGAGGGCATAGAAGACGTCGTCTTTCTGACCATGAAGTTCCCCGACCGCAAGATGGCGCAGATCCAGCTCTCCTGGCTCGATCCTCACAAGGAGCGCAAGCTCACCGTCGTGGGTGCCAGGAAGATGGTCGTGTTCGATGACGGCCAGGCATCCGAGAAGCTCAAGATCTACGACAAAGGAGTAGACCGCCCGCCGGAATACGGATCCTACGGTGAATACCTGACACTCAGAGATGGTGACATCGTGATCCCGCGCGTCCCCATGAAAGAGCCGCTCCGCCTCGAGTGCGAGCACTTCGTCGAGTGCGTAAGGGAGCGAAAGATCCCCGACACCGATGCCGCCACCGGCGTGAAGGTCGTACGGGTGCTCGAGGCCGGACAGCGCTCGCTCGAACAGGGCGGCGTCCCCGTCCCCACCGGCCTCAGACCGTAAATCAACCTCGGACAACGCCGCTCGTGTGACGTGTCTCTCGATGAACGGAAAACCCGCCCTCCCCGTCATCCGGTCAGTCATTGAGCCGGAGTCCCGGGCTCAGGAACAGATCCTATTTGGCCCTTCTCAGTCCTTTACAAACAGCAGGAATTGTGCTAAAATAGGGCAGAAAAAATCATCGCTGCTCTTCAGGAGTCGTGCCCATGGGACGATTAGCACCGGCTGGTCTGCTCGCCGCCCTGATACTCCTGTTTCCGATCCGCGGCGTGGCATACGAAACGAACGCACTCTTTCTCGTCATCATCGACGGCCTCCGGAACCAGGAAGCCTTCGAGGACTCCACACATCAATACATTCCCCGTATATGGAACGACCTCGCCCCGCAGGGAACCATCCTCACGAATTTCTTCACCATGGTACGCACCGGCACGACCCCCGGCCACCAGGTCCTCGTCTCGGGAGCGCGCACGGACATGATAAACAACCACCGGCGCAACCACGACCATTTCCGATCGAGGTACCCGACGGCGTTCGAGTATTTTCGCAAGACCACGGGAATACCGGCCGATTCTGTGTGGATCGTTGTGGGGAAGCGGAACCTCGACGTCACCAACCACAGCATTCATCCGGCTTACGGTGCAGAGTATGCAGCCATGTACCTCTCTGACGCCGGCTACGACAGTGTTGCATACGATTCGGTCATCACGGTCATCGACACGTACCACCCGCGTCTCATGATGGTCAACTTCAAGGAGGTCGACAAACAGGGACACGTCGGCACATTCGAGGACTACACCACCGCAATCCAGATCGCCGACTCCCTGGTGTACGAGCTGTTCACCCACGTTCAGAACGATGAATTCTACGACGGCAGAGCGACTTTTTTCGTCACCACCGATCACGGAAGGATCGACGACCTGAACGGCGGGTACCACCATCACGGCCTGGGAACACACGGTGACCGGAGCTGCTTCTTCGTGGCGGTCGGGCCGGATATCAGAGAGGCCGAAGTGGTGGAAGATGTGAAGACTTTCATCGACGTGGCTCCGACCATCGGCGAGCTCATGGGTTTCGAAACCCCCTTCGCCGAGGGGCGGGTGATGTGGGAAATGATAGCCGGCCGGAGGCGCGCTTCCAATCCCCTCGATACCCCCGGGGCGCAGGCCTCGGCCGACTCGCTGTATGCGAACCTGAGCGCCGGGCCGGGGAACTCCCTCTACCCTGCGGTTGCTCTCCAGGACGACGCCATCCACGTTCTCTGGTCGGAAGAGGATCTCCAGTCGGCGGTGGAGAATCGCCGCGTCGTCACGGTCAGAAGCAGCGACTCCGGCGGCTCCTGGACTGCCCCGGAAACCCTGTTCGAGAACGGGCAGATAGACGGTACCGCCTATCGCGGAGACATGTTCCGCGGCACCGGGCCCGAGCTGATCGCCACGGCCAACGGGTACTACGGGTACACCGATCCGCTGGGCATGCGGACGTACGAGTGGGGTGTCGCCTACTCGAACAACCCCGACGGACAGGCCTGGGGGCCGGCCGTGAATATCACCGGTTATTCGTCGAAGTGGAAGACGATCATTCTCAATCCTCCCCGGGCGGTGATCGACGGACAGGAATTCCGTCTCGACTGGATCACCGAGTCCTGGTTCACGCTGAAAGAGTCCACCGACGGAGGCGCCTCCTTCACCACGGTGATCGATTACATACAGGATCAGGACATTCCGAACGAGTACCTCTCGTCCCATGACATCATCATGGATGATCAGAACGTCTACGTCATCGCCGAACGCAATCACGTCCTCTCGAACGAACTCTACGTGCTCTCCCTGAGCAGGGAAACCGGGGAACCCGGCACGCCCCTGGTCAGGGTCGATGCAGATACGGCGGGCTCTTTCAGACCCTGCCTCGGTGCCGGAAACGGCGTGCTGCACATCGTCTGGTCCGAGCGCGCCGGTGGCGTGCCGGTCGTCTACCACCGATCGAGCACCGACGGCGGTGTTTCATTCGGCTCAACGAATCCCGTCAGCGAGTCAGGTGTCGAGTCGTGGAATCCCGATCTTGCGGTGTCCGGAGACACGGTCATCATCGTCTGGGAGGATTATCGCGACGGCAGCGGCGATGTCTATTCACGCACCAGCCCCGACGGGGGAAAGAACTGGCTGGATCCGGTGTGCGAAAGCTTCACGCCGTCGTATTCCATCCATCCCCGGGTCGATATCCTGGGGGAGGCCTCTTTCGTTGTCTGGCAGGAGTGGGTCGTGGACAACTGGGAAGTGTACGCCAAACCGATCGAGATTCCGTAACACCTGTCTCGCCGGATTCTCCCGGACGCCGTTTCTTCCTCCCCGGCCTCTCGAAATATCCAGAACATTTCCACCGGACACTCGTACAATAGGATGAATCGCCGGGAAAAGCTGTACGCGTTCCCGCGCTCCCCGTTTCTCCCGGAGATCGGCGGAGCGGATTCCAGGACGAACCCGGCCGCGGGTTCGACTGAACGGGTATCGAAGCGAGCAGCGTCCCTCAGGCACGGAGATCCATCCATTGGCCGGGGAATTACCGTAACGGGCGTGGACACCCGGTCAACTGCGGTGATACGGTCGCGACTGATCTCTCCTGCGCGGACCTGCTCGCTCATTTTTCCCCTGCCGCAAGCGTTGACATCCCTCACTCCGGAATCCTAAGAATATTGATATGGATCGTAATGCGAAATCTCAATCCGGAGCGGACAGACACAGGATGGCGACACGACTTCCATCCGGGGCGGGAGCTCGAGGTGCGCGTGGTTCTCCAGGTGACGGAACGCTACAGATCACGCTCCCGGTCGCGGACGCTCGAGCTCGAACACCCGATCCGGATCCTCGAGGCGTTCCCCCGTGATGATCTCCGGTTCCACGACGGGTCGGGGGAGCAGGCTGCTCCAGCTCACCGTCCCCGTGGGCACGGAGCCGTTCTACCTCAGAGCATACAGTGAAATTCCGGGGGAGAGCCTGTACGCCTACTCGAATCCTATCTGGATCGAGTAGAACGGCGGAGTCTCCTCGATTTCGACTTTCCTGCCGAACTGCCGGATGACGTGTGCGTTCGTCCGGGTGTGCTCGGAGATTTCCCCGGTGGTTATTCTCCCGCCGCGTACGGCGAGGTAGAGGAGGATCTGATCCGCCGTGTGGACATCCAGTGCGCCGTCTCGTTCCATGCGGCCCCCCAGCAGGCAGCCGCAGGTCGCCCCCACCTTCTCCGCCGGCAGACCCCGTTTCCCCAGGCAGGACGCCCCGAGGGCGCTGTACTCGTACCGCGCCCGGGCGAAGACGGCGGTTCCCGTACTCCGCGAACGGACGTAGCTGCTCCGGATGACCGTAACGGGCTCCAGCTCACGCCGGAGGCCCTCTATCTGGCGTTCGACCACCCGGCTCCGCTCGAGCTCGACGGAGGCTATGCTCTCGGCTTCGACGGCCGCCAGCCCTCCACGCTCGTGAAGGTCGATGGGACCCCCGGGGGGATGGGACCCGGTCAGGGCTTCCATCTTTCCGCCGCCGCGGGGATAGAATCCGTGCGAGAGAGTCTTCACCGTGACGTCGTATCCCAGCCGGCGGAGCAGCCAGCAGTGGACCAGCTCGAAGTACGAGCTGGTCGGGCTCCACGACACGTCTGTTCCACCGGTGATGAGCCACCTCGTCTCGAGGCCGAGGGTCAGAGCCGCCGGCAGAACCGTCTGGAGGATCAGGGTCGCGGCGCCCGCCGTCCCCACGTCGAGCTTGAACGATCCCGTGCGCGCCCCTCCAGGCCGGAACTCGAGCTCGGTGCTGCCGGGCGTGTCTCCGCTGACCTCGGCGTTCGACAGGACCTGAGCGGCTCTCACGGCCGTCAGGTGCTGGGGAGCGAGACCGGGATTCCTGCGCCGGGCCCTGATGTTCGTGATCCGAACCGGCTGACCGGTGATGACGGCGAGGGAGAGCGCGGTCCTGAGGATCTGCCCGCCTCCCTCGCCGAACGAACCGTCGATGTGGATGCTGTCCATTGTCCGAGTCCCCTGACGCCGCACGAAAGGTTTTCCCGTCCCTGCCGTCAGGAATGTGCATCTCTTCGTGTATGCATAGTGTATGCAGAATGGGCACGCTGTGCCAGATGCCCGGCACCCCATCGACCGGGACGAGCTGCAATGTCATTGACCCGCATCTCGAATGTGTTATTATTTCACTGCGTTACGCAGCCCGAGCTGTTCATGCGATTTCGGGGAAGGTTCCCCGGATTGAGCCGACAGGTGAATCCGTTCACGTGTGGATGGGGAGGAGCAATGGTGCTGCTCGAATTCAGTATGACCCCTCTCGGGGAAGGAGAGAGTGTCAGCCGGTATGTCATGCGTTCTCTGGACATCGTCGACGGATGCGGACTCGACTATGAATTCCACTCCATGGGGACGGTGATCGAAGGAGAGTGGGACGAGGTCATGGGTGTGGTGAAGCAGTGTTTCGAGGCCATGAAAACCGACTGCAACAGGATCTCGGTGTCCATGAAGATCGACTACCGGAAGGGAAAGAAAGGGAGGATCAGGGGGAAGGTGGAGCGTGTGGAGGAGCGGCTCGGTCGAAAGCTCAGAAAAGGAGATGGTTGATATCGGCTCCAATACTTCACGAGAGGAGCCGGGCGCGAGAACCGGGAGAAGAGAGGAATGGACGTTCGAAAGCTGGCTGAGAAGATCGAGAGAGAGGCAATAGATTACCTCGACGTCAAGTTCACCGATCTCCTCGGTGAAATGCGTCACGTGACGCTGCCCGTCGGTCATTTCAAGAAGGATCTCTTCGAGAAGGGGATCGGCGTCGACGGATCCAGCCTCACCGGATTCATGAAGGTGAAATCCGGCGACATGTCGCTCGTGCCTGATCCGGCGACCTCCTTCATCGATCCGTTCTGCCATGCCAGGACGCTCTCCTTTCTCGGAAACGTCATGGAAGTCGGATTCGAGGGTGTCGGGAAGGGGTATGAGCCGTATACCCGCGATCCCCGGTTCGTCGCGCAGAAGGCGCTTGCCCACCTCAGGAACTCGGGGATCGCCGACAACTGCATCTTCGGACCGGAGTTCGAGTTCTACATCTTCGACGAAGTGCACTTCCTGAACCGCCCGCACAGCGCCTTTTTCTCCGTCGATTCCTGTGAGGCGGAGTGGAACGCCGGCAGTCCGGACAGGCCCGGGACGGGTCAGGTCATCAAGCACAAGGGAGGCTACCACATCACACCTCCCCGCGATTCCAACCACGACATCCGGGAGAGCATCTGCAACGCGCTGGCCGACTGCGGCATCAGCGTCAAATACCATCATCACGAGGTGGGCGGGGCCTCGCAGTCCGAGATCGAGATCATGATGGGCCCGCTCCTTGAGGTGGCCGACCATTCCGTCGTGACCAGGTACATCATCAGAAACGCCGCGGCGAGGATGGGTAAGACGGTGACCTTCATGCCCAAGCCCATATACGGGGAGCCGGGCTCGGGCTGGCATCTGCACCAGTATCTCGTCAAAAACGGCAAATCCTGCTTCTACAGCAGGACCAGCGGGCTGCACCTGAACAAGGTGGGGCTCTCCTACATCGGCGGTCTGCTCAGGCACGCCAATTCACTGCTCGCCTTCACCAACCCGAGCACGAACTCCTACAAGAGGCTCGTTCCCGGTTTCGAGGCTCCGGTGCGGGCCACCTACTCCGTGGGCGACAGGACGGCCGCAATCCGGATCCCGGGGTACCAGACCGATCCGTCGAGCATGCGGATAGAGTTCCGGCCCCCGGACGGAACCGCGAATCCCTATCTCGCCATGGCCGCGATCATCATGGCCGGGATAGACGGTATCAGACAAGGCATCGACCCGGATCAACCGATCAAGGGGAGCGCGGCGCTGGAAGACGTGCTCGATTCCGGTGTACAGCTGCTCTCTTCCTCGCTGGGAGAATCCCTCGACGCCCTTGAGAACGATCACGCCTATCTGATGGAGGACGGGGTGTTCACCGAGGATCTCATCAGGACCTGGATCGACGTGAAGCGGGCCGAGATCGCCGGGGTGGAACAGCGGCCCCATCCCTGGGAGTACCAGCTGTACTACAACATGTGAACCGTCGACGAGCAATGAAAGAGGGCGCGGAAGTCCGGTCCGGCCGGTCTCCGCGCCCGTTCTCTTCCTCTCGGCCCCGCCCCTATTCCAGGACGTGGATGTTGC
>CAZMKB010000041.1:0-17737 GCA_964566685.1 uncultured Gemmatimonadota bacterium
ACCCAGCTCGCGCCGCTGGCGGTGTTCAGCATGGCGTTCAGGATCGGCCAGTCGGCGATCGCGTCGGAACCGTCCTTCATGCCCTCGGTTTCCCGGTTGGGCGAGGCGACGGAACCGCAGTCCAGGTGGTCCCTGCCGATGACGATGGGCGCCTTCACGACGCCTTTCGCCACCAGGTGGTTGATCCGCTCTCCGAACCGGGCCCGCTCCCCGTATCCCAGCCAGCAGATCCTGGAGGGGAGCCCCTGGAACGCCACCCGCTCGGCGGCGAGCTCGATCCAGCGCACGAGTGCCTCGTCGTCGGCGAACTCCTCGAAGATGATGCGGTCGGTGTGGTGGATGTCCTCCGGCTCGCCGGAGAGGGCAGCCCACCGGAAGGGCCCCTTCCCCTGGCAGAAGAGCGGCCGGATGTACTCGGGAACGAATCCGGGTACGTCGAAGGCGTCCGTGACACCGACACGGAGAGCCTGCCCCCGGATGTTGTTCCCGTAGTCGAAGGTCACCGCGCCCATCTTCTTCAGGTCCAGCATGGCCTGCATGTGCGTGCCGATCGACTCGAGCGCCCTCTTCCGGTACTCGTCGGGGTCGCTCTTCCTGAGCTCCAGCGCCGCTTCGAGCGTCATCCCGCCGGGGACATAGCCGTTCAGCTCGTCGTGGGCGCTCGTCTGGTCGGTGAGGACGTCGGGGACAATGCCGCGCCGCACGATCTCGGGAAGCACATCGGCGCAGTTGCCGACGAGCCCGACCGACACCGCCTCTTTCTTCCTCTTCGCGTCGAGCACGATGTCGAGAGCCTCGTCGAGGTCGTCGGACATGCGGTCGACGTAGCGGGTTTCGAGCCGCTTCTCGATGCGCCGGGGGTCGACCTCGATGCCCAGGCACGCGGCCCCGTTCATGGTGGCCGCGAGCGGCTGGGCCCCGCCCATCCCCCCGAGGCCGCCGGTCAGAAGAAGCCGCCCCTTCAGGTCGCCGCCGAAGTGCCGCTTCGCGGCGGCGGCGAACGTCTCGTAGGTGCCCTGCACGATGCCCTGGGTTCCGATGTAGATCCAGCTGCCCGCCGTCATCTGGCCGAACATGATGAGACCCAGCGCTTCGAGCCTCCTGAACTCGTCCCAGGTGGCCCAGTTACCCACCAGGTTCGAGTTCGCGATGAGCACCCGGGGTGCGTGGGGAAACGTCCTGAAGACACCGACGGGTTTCCCGGACTGCACCAGGAGCGTCTCGTCGGCCTCGAGCTCCCGCAGGCTCCTGACGATCCCGTGGTAGCACTCCCAGTTCCTCGCGGCTTTCCCCGAGCCGCCGTAGATGACGAGGTTCTCGGGGTCCTCCCCCACCTCGAGGTTGTTCATGAGCATCCGCAGCGCGGCTTCCTGGTGCCACCCCCGGCACGACATCCCGGTGCCGCGCGGCGCCCTGATGGGCTCGAATGCTTGTGTCGCCATTGCCTCCTCCTTGTGAATATCCTGTGCCGGAGTGAGCCGCGGCTCTTTCCACGGAAGCGTTCGCCGGGCCCGCCCGCCGAACCGGCCTCACCCCAGGCGTCAATCTATGAACTCGATTCTTCGCACCGTCCCGCCGCCTCCCGCGGGTGCTCCGTCCTGCCAGCGCTCGAGCAGGAGAAAGAAGTGGTCCTCCCTGTCCACGATCCTGGGGCGTACCGGAAGGGACTGCCGCAGGGAGGCGCCGTAGCGTTTCTCAACGATCCTCTTGTCCAGCACGAGCACGATGCCGCGGTCGTCCCTGGTCCTGATCAGCCTCCCGAACCCCTGCTTGAGCCTGAGCGCAGTCCTGGGCAGGGCGTAGCCGCCGAAGGGGTCCTCCCCCCGGGCGGCCATGTGCTCGGAGATCGCCTCCAGGGTCGGCTCGGAGGGAACGAGGAACGGGAGCCTGACGATGACCACGAGTTCGAGCGCCTCGCCGGGCACGTCGATTCCCTCCCAGAATCTGTCGGTACCGAGGAGCACCGAGCGCTCGTCTCCCCTGAAGCGGTCGAGGAGGACTTCCCTCGAGCCGTCTTCCGACTGGGCCATGCAGGTGATGCCCTCGCCGGAACACAGGTCCCTCAGCGGCAGGTACGTCCTCCTCAGCCAGTCGTGCGACGTGAAGAGAACGAGCGTGCCCCCGTCCACTCTTCGCAGCACGGAGAAGAGGAACTCCGGCAGCCGTTCGACGAAGGATGGGTCGAGCACCGAGGGGAGGAAGGTCGGCAGGAGCAGGAGCACTTGGTCCTCGAGCGGGAAGGATGTGCCGCCGTCGTAGGTGACAGTCCTCCCGGGCTCGAGGAGATCGACACCCAGCGTCCTCGCGGTGAATGAATAGTCTCCGCCCACCGACATGGTCGCCGAGGAAATCGTGACCGACCGCACCCGGTCGAAAACGAGAGTTCTGAGCAGGAGGGCCACGTCGACTGGACAGGCCCTGAGAGCGAGCCGGTCTCCCCTGCCACCGATCTCCGCCCAGTACACCCACTCTTCGCTGTCGGCCTCGACGAGGAAGTGGAGGTTCTCGATCATCTCGCCCAGCTCCTCGAGTGCTCCCTCCAGCCCCCTCCTGCGGGATGCCCTCTCCTCGGACGAGCCGGCCTCCCCCTCCTCCGACTCCATGAGGCCCACGAGCCCCGCCAAGTCGGCCCGGAGCCCTGCGAGCGAGGTGACCAGGCTCTCCGCCTCCCGGCCGAGCCCGGCGGACACCGGGTCTCCCGCCCGGTACCTGAGCTTTCTCGTGTAGGGGTCGTTACGATCACCGCTTCCTGCCGCGCCCTCGACGATCCCGCCGGCTGCCTCGAAAAAACGGCGCACGCTCTTCCGGCAGTCGGCGGCGCGGCGGAAGAGATCGTTCTCGCGGCGGCGTATCTCCCCGGCCCGGCCCGTTCCCTCCCCGCGCCGGCGTCCCTTCCCGCGCCGGTCCCTCTCCCTGCCGAAGCTTCGCTCGAAGAGCTGGTGGATGTCGCCCGCGGCAATGCTCCTGCCCAGCTGATCCCGGGCGACCTTCTCCAGGTTGTGGGCCTCGTCGATCACCAGGTTCTGGTACTCTCCGAGGATACCGCCCTCCATGGCCGTGTCGGAGAGGAGCAGGGCGTGATTCACGACGATGATGTGCGACTGCTGCGCCCGTTCCCGTGCCCGCCTGAGGAAACAGGTTCTCGACGTCCCGCCCGAGCGGAGGGGGCAGGTTCGTGCATCGCACTGCACCTTTCTCCAGAGCACCGGGGCGCGGCGCGGATCGAAGGCCCGGTTCTCAGCCACGTCTCCCGTGGCCGTCGTCCTCGACCAGACCGCGAGCGGCAGGAGCTCCTCCGCGTCTTCCCCGCCGGGGAACATCCCGAGCGAGTCGACCAGCTCGTTGAACCTCTGCCTGCAGAGGTAGTTCTGCCTCCCCTTGAGCAGGCTGTACCTGAACGGGTACGGCATGATCCGCTCGAGGGCGGGGAGATCCTTCTCGAAGAGCTGCTCCTGCAGGTTCTTGGTGTTCGTCGACACCACCGCCCGGGCCCCGTTCAGGCTCGCATGGAATATGAGAGGCACCAGGTAGGCGTACGACTTTCCGGTCCCTGTGCCGGCTTCCGCGAGGAGCACCTTCCCCTCATTGACGGCGTTCATGACCGCGAAGGCCATCTCGATCTGCTCGGGACGCTCCTCGAATCCTTCGAGGCTCCCGGCGAGCAGTCCCCCTCCGCCGAGGACACCGGTGACATCTTCCGGTGTGACGCGGATGTCCGCCCCGGGCTCACCCGGCACACCGGGCCCCGAGCCCCGGCAGGTGTCGACGGCCGCCGCCTCCGGGCCCCCCGGCCCTTCTCCGGCCGGCTCCCGGTCGCCGAGCGACTCGAAGAACCAGGTGAGACCCCGGTCATCCGCGGCCCTTGTGAGGCTCACGAGGAGCGAGGTCGTTCGCCGGTCGAGCGAGGCCGCACGCTCACGGAGCGCCAGGTAGACAGAGGCGGTCCGCTCCGCCGGGTCGTCCGGTTCCGGCAGGCCGAGCCGCCGCCCCAGAGTCTTTATGTCGAACGAGGGGGTTCCGGGGACCAGGATGCGCGCGAGCCGCTCCGTGTCGATCGTGAGCGCCCCCGCCTCGCCGGCGGGGCCGGCGGCGCCGGGAGGGAGAGGACCGTGGGAAACGGCCAGGGGGACGGTCTCGAGCGCCGTCCTGAGCGACTTCCCGCCCCGTCTCGTCCTGCCCTCTTTCACACCCCCCCGGAACACCCTGAACCGGAGGGGAGCCGAAGGGCCTCCCCCGGGAGAATCGAGAGCGAGAAAATCGAAAAATGCGTCGTGCATGCGAAAGAAGCCCCGTGATAGAGTGTGCATCGTGAAACATAACAGGGCCCGCCCGGGTTTACAAGCGGGGCGGCGGGGGGAGGAAGAAGCGGTCCGCAGTTCAGAGCGCGGCGGTGTCTACCTGAAGAGATAGGAGACACCGATCCTGTGGGTGTTGCCGAGGTCCTCGGAGAACGGCACGTAGGCGTAGTCGACGGAGAGACCCATGTAGTGGACGCCGATGCCGGAGGTCACACCCTGCGTATCGGCGCCGCCGTGGTAGCCGACCCTGCCGGTGAGCAGGTCGTTGTATGTCCACTCGCCACCGACATTCACCAGGATGTCGTCGTCCTTCGGGAGGACGAGGTCGAGCGCCAGCCCGAGACTGCTCGAGAATCCGGGGAGAGACCTGATATAGGAAGCACCGGCCCGGAAGAAGCGCGGCGGATCGAAGGGCACTTCGATGAACTTCATCGTGGGACCGAGGTTTTGCACCACACCGCCGACCGTGAGCCCCCGGACGGGTGTGCGGGCGAGCACCCCGGCATCGAAGAGGGCGCCGGAGGCCGTCTCCGTGTCGATATCCTCGAGGATGCCCTTCACGGTTCCACCCACGTCCAGCCAGTCGAGCGGAGAGTATGCCGCACTGAAGGACGCCGCGAGGTTGAAGGGCTCGAACTCCCCCTCCAGATTCCCCTGCACGTCGCGCCGCTCGAGTGTTCCCAGGTTCACGACGTTGAACGCTCCGCCGATCTTGATCATTCCGAGGCTTGTCGTCACCGCGACGAAGTTCTGGGATATGTCCTGTATGAACGAGTTGTTGACGAACATGACCTGCGTCGTCTCGTGCAGCGCGAGGCCGGCGGGATTCCAGTAGGTGGCCGACGCATCGTCGGCGACGGCGACGAAAGCCTCGCCCATGGCGGACGCACGAGCGCCGACGCCGATCCTGAGGAAGGCGAGCCCGCTCTCGGTGACGTCCTGTGCCCGCGCCGGAGAGAGCATGAGGGTGACGAGTGTCGTGGTGGTGATGAGTATTGTGAGCTTCCGCATGATGCCCTTCCCTCCCGGGGGGAGCCGGGTTCACCCGTTACCGGATGACTGCGAACTTCTCGAAGAGCCGCTTCGATTCCCCCGCTGCCGTCCTGAGCTCCACGGCAAGAATATACACTCCGCTTGCCAGATCATCAATCTCGATCGGCTGATCGAAAATATCCGCTCCCTTGGCCTGATCGTCCGGGAACAACGTTGTTCTCCTGATCTTCCTGCCCGAGACGTCGTAGATGATGGTGTCCACGTTGAGAAATTCTTCGCTCACCTCGAGGTGGATTCTCGCATCGCTCTGGCGCTCCGGGTTGAACGGGTTCGGATAGACGTAGGTACGCTCCTCGGAGAAGACCGGCGTCTCTTGCCGGGACGCATCGAGGAGCGGCAGCGTGTTGGCGAAGGACCGGCCGGCCGATCCGCCGAACTGCGGCCAGGACACCCGGGCTTCTCCGGCGGCCATGTCCGTGGACCAGGCATAAAGGTAGCCGCGGTCGTCCGTCGTGACGATGTCGAGCGTGCCGTCACCGTCGACGTCGGCGACGGACGGGCTCGAGACGGCGTCGCCCCCGAGCGGGTATTTCTTCCGCGGCGTCGATGTGGAGGAAGCGTCGAACACCAGGATCACGTTGTCCTTCGTCCCGAAGATGATCTCCTCTCCCATCCTGCCGTTCGATTCCTCCCCGTCGATGTCCGCCGTGACGATGGACGAGAAGTAGGGCTTCGAGCCGCCGAGCGTCTGCGCAGAAATGTGCTTGGGAAAGTGGTCCAGCCGGTTGAGCGCGGTGCCGGAGTCGTTCAGGCGGTAGGCGATCAGGTCCCGGGTCTCCTCCACCGTGACGAGGAGCTCCACGTAGCCGTCCATGTTGACGTCGGCCGCAGCCGCCTGAGAGATCACCTCTCCTCCCGTCGGCTGGGAGCCGCCCGGAAGCGGCCTTCCGTCGGAGTGGATGATGGTGACAGATCCGTCCGTGGTGACGACGGCGATCTCCAGGTCGCCCTGTTCTTCCGCGATGCCGTCGCCGTCCTTGTCGCCGTCCCGGTCGAGGTCTGCGAGAACGGGTGTGAGCTCGATGCCGGAACCGACGGAGCGGCGCCAGAGCTCCTCACCAGACCCGGACAGGCGGACCACGGTCCCTTCCGAGAGGGCGACGATCAGGTCGGCTCCCCCGGGTGATCCGGGACCGGCCGGGAGCGGATACACGGCGGCTCCCGCCACCGTGGAGCCCTCGATCTCCACCGGCCAGCCGTCCGTGCTCCCGCCGCCGTCGCGCACGTCGACACGGGTGTCGCCGCCGGTCGAGGAGACGAGGATGATCTCGTCCGCTCCGTCGCCGTCCACGTCGTAGCAGGCGGGCGGCAGATAGTCTCCTTCCGGGAGCGTGACCGGGAATCCGGGTTCCAGAACATCGCCTCCGGCCGGGCCGGAGGTGGAGTAGAGAGAGAGCACCCCCAGGGAGTCGACGATCGCGATCTCCGCCTCGCCGTCGCCGTCCGTGTCGCCGGCGGCGGGAGAAACGACGACCGTCTCTCCGGTCGAGGCGTAAGCCGTGACTTCCGTGCCGCCTCCGGGGTACATGGTTCCGTTCGATCCGACGAGGAAGAGCTCCCCTTCCCTCGTCAGGACGATGATCTCGGACGCGCCGTCGCCGTCCAGGTCCGTCACAGCCGTTGCGCTCAGCCCGAAGACGAGCGGGTCCGTCTCGAAGTCGAGCGGCTCCTCAGGGCGCAGCATCACCGGGAAGCCGGCGAGCCTCTCCTCGAACGAGACGTCGATCGAAACGATCGAGTCGACCAGGCTCCGTTCGGGATCGATGGTCGCCGAGCGGAAACCGGAGAGGGTGATGTTGCTCGAGATGCCCAGGTTGCTGGTGGAGGAAGGAATGGAGGACGGCCCCAGCAGCGTGTTGAGGTTGCCGAGCGACGCCTCCTTCACGCTATCGACTGCGCCCCCGTAGGAGTCGAACGGCGAACCGTAGCCGGGATCGATCGTCAGCGGATACTCCCTGTCCAGGTGCTGGACGCCGTCGGCCTCCTCCAGGTCGACACCCTGCCGCGATATGTTGCAGTTGACGCAGTTCTCGTTGAAGTTCGGATCGAAGGCGCTCCTGATCACCTCGTTGTCGATGTGCCAGATGAGAACTCCCGACCCCGGCAGGGGATTGTCGGGATAGGTGATGATGCCGGGGAGGGCGAAGTCGAACTCGGTATAGGAGCCGTCCGGCAGGCGGTAGTCGTCGGTTGCGAGGTCCGGCCAGTTGTCCCCGTCGGCGTCGTCGAAGCGGAACTCGCCGTCGAAGTCCCGGTCCCTGATCCTGTTCTCGAGCAGGAAGTACTCGGAGGAGCTGACGGGGACCTTGAGGAGCCTGTTCCCCGTCCCCGGCCCCCCGACCGCGAAGAGCTCCACGCCCTGCATGTCGGAGGCGACCTCGAGCGCGTCGAGCCAGCCGAGGTAGTACTTCGACCAGCCGATCGGCTGGGAGGGAAGACGGGCCGAAGAGTTGTAGGCTCCGGTTCCCATGAGGCCGAAGTTCCCGACGGCCGGCCTCGTCACGTGGGCCGGGTCGTAGAGATCGGGGAGTCCGAGGTGGTGGCCGTACTCGTGCACGATGATGCCGAGGATGTCCAGGTAGACGGCCGACGGATTGTACAGGCTGTCCTGGATGAGCGTCTCGGGAAGCACGAGGGCGTTTCTGACGAAGGTCGTGTCTCCCCCCGCACCGGTCGTGGGAATCCCACGGAAGGAAGGGTCGCCGTCGGCCAGGTACTGCCTCAGGGCTTCGAACGGGATGTACGCCGAGTGGAGATCCCGGGGGGAGTCGCCCTCGTAGAGGGGCGGCGGTCCGAAGTCCGCCTCCTCTCCCGCACCGGCGTGAAAGATGAGGAACGCGTCGTAGCCGGAGAAGTCGAACGCGGTGAGCGTGTCCACGCTCAGGACGGCGTCCTGCATGAAGGTGACCATGTTCACGGCGAACTCCTCGTTGTCGCCGTAGGTGCCCATCACCTCCGGCAGCCTGACGATCGATGACACGTCGGTCAGCGTGTCGACCGGCTCGAATCCGAAGCTTCCGCCCGAGGAGGCCTCGTAGTACTCGCTCGCCCACTGCATGTGTTTCGCGTAGTAGAACTTCGACCTGCTGTTGATGTCCGGGTCGCGGACCACGTATCCCTGGTCCCTGAGATCGGGGTCCGGATGGGGATGATAGAACGGCAGGTCTCCGAAGGTTCCGTTCCCGGTGGTGAGCGTGTCGGTGTCCGGCTGGAACTCGATCAGAAGGAGCGCCACCCGGTGGGAGAGCTCCTGCGTGGACAGGAGCCTGGTGCCGGAGAAGAATGCACGCGCCGCCTCGGCCTCGCGGTTGAAACCGAGGTCAGCCGGCGGGCGAAGCAGCGCGGGACCCTCACCCGATGTCCAGGCCCGGCCGCCGAAGAGACTTCCGGCCGACAGGACCAGGAGCATGATGAATCCCGCCGGAGGGAGCACCCGTCGTGTGCGTGAGCTCGTCAGCATAGTACCTCTCACACTTATACTCCGCCCCGGACCGATTGTTTCACCGGGGCATGGAGAGAATGGAGGCGCCGTGGCCTCCATTATCCGATGTCAAAGCGGTATCGAATGACTATTCTCGAACTCTCTCTTTGAGGGCTTTACCGGGCTTGAAGGTGGGGTAGCGACGGCCGGGAATGTGAATCTCTTCGTTGGTCTGAGGATTGCGGCCCGTGCGCGGCTTTCTCTGCCTGGTCTCGAACGTGCCGAATCCCGTGAGCTGGACTCGCTCTCCGTTGTCGAGCTGGCCGGCGATGATGCCCATTCCGGGATCGGTGCTGAAGAGGGCATCGATCGCCTTCTTGGCATCCTTCTGGCTCATTTCTGTCTTCTGCGCGAGGGCATCGACGAGTTCCGCTTTGTTCATCACTCACCTCCGGCTGAGGGTAGATTCTGCTGAACTCAAGATTAGTACATAAAGAGCGCCGTGTCAACGGTAATTTCCGCGATTTTCTCCTGACGATCCCGGCCGGGTATGGCGAAATCGGGACAGCAACCCCGCCGTACCCGGCGCACAAACGAACGGGAGCGGATCTCCATCCGGAAAATCCGCTCCCTCATTTGCTCCGATCACAATTCGCTGAGTTTCAGCGGGCGCCGATGCGCCTGATCAGAAGATGTCTTCAACCCGTACCGGCGGACCGGAACAGGAGTTCGTGACCACCGGGCCGGTGTTCTCACCGGAGACCGGGTATCTCACCGATCCGCCCTGTCCGTCTTCCGCGTAGAAGTGATACTCGTGCGTGCCGGCGTCCAGCAGCATCTCGTACTCGTACGTTCCGTCGTCGGGAGTGCCCGAGACCAGTTCCATGGCGTACGGCTCGCCGTCGATGGTGACTTCGATCAGAGAAGGCGCGTCGCCGTCTTCGTCGAAGTAGCTCACGCTGAAGACGAACGGCTTGCAGTACTGACCGAGCTCCGGCGAGACCGCTCCCGAGCTGAACTGGGGCTCGTTGTTGACCGGTCCGATGTCGGCGAGAATCGTGAACTCGTCGACTCCCGCCTCGACCAGAGAACCATTGAACTCGTCGCTTGCAACGAACTTGAACTGGACCTGGTCCGGCGAGGGGAAGAAGGAGAGAATGTCGACGACGACTTCGAGCCACTGTTCAGCGTCGTCGTTCGTGTTCTCCACCGTCTGCCACGTGCTGCCGCCGTCGTTCGAGATCTGGACCAGCCAGTAATCCTCGCCCGGAGCCGAGCCGAGGTCGTTCGAATACCACCTGCGGTAGACGGCATGGGCTTCGGTGGCTCCGGAGAGGTCGTAGACATCGGAGAAGAGCGTGGTCTTCCCGTCATCCACATCGTTGTCTCCGACCCCCCCGCCGTAGTGCTGGCCGGTGATGTAGCAATCGGTGCCCGGGGCGGCGGTGAAGTCGTCCTCCGGCTGGAGCGGTCCTCCGTAGTTGGTGCCCACGGGATCGACACGCTCCCAGATACCCGTCGTGGCGTCGTCGTCCGGCGCTCCGACCGTGAAATTGTCGAGGCCGGTCTCGAACGGCTCGTAGAGCCAGGCCACGTAGAAGGAGTGGTAGTTGCCGGGTGCACCGGCCGGGTGGGTCTTCGTGTAGCCGGCGTCGTCCTCGCCGTAGATGTAGTAGTCGATCTGCGTCGGCTGGGGCTGGCCCGGTATCGTGGCCGAGTACTCGTCGGGCTCGCCGGTTGCGGTGATCGGGAGATCGTTCCAGGCGCCGCCGTTGGTTCGGTAGGAGACCATGGAGTTGTCGATGACCAGGTTGCCCTCGGTGGAGACCATGGACATGATGACATCCAGGGGCGTGTTCTCCTCGGTGGTCGTCGCGAGCGGGGTGTGGGAGATGAGCACGCCGACGAGGATCTCCGGGCAGTCGTAACCGTGGTTCGTCGCTCCGGTACAGAGCTGATCGTGGTGCGGCGTGCCGTTGTCCAGGTTTCCATCGTCATCGTCGGCCACGAACGTCCAGTACACCTGGTCCGGCTGCGACTGGGGAAGACCCAGCTTGCGTCCGAAGTGCCAGTCGTGGAAGATCACGCTGTCGGCATAGGCCTCCGGGTAGACGGCAAGGAGCTCCTGCCAGCTGTCCCAGATGAAACCGGCGATGATCTGTCCGTCGTGGTGTCCCGATCCGGTGAGATCGTCGGGGTAGATCAGGTTGTTCTGCGAGTCCCTGATCCCCGAGGAGCAGTTGTTCAGGTAGAAGCCGAGACCGATGATGTGCTCTCTGGTGAGCAGGTTCGCCACGATGTCCGAGTTCCCCTCGTGGAGGTCGCTCGGCGGGTCGTAGGCTCCGTAGAGGAAGTCGGTGATGCCGTGACCGTACTCGTGGAACACCACGTCGCCCATCCTCCCGGTGTTGCCGTAACCGCCGGCCTCGTAGCACATGTTGATGGAGTAGCCGTCCCACCAGGCGTTTCCGGGACAGTAGAAATCGGTGCGCTCCACGTAGGTCGGCACCTCGTAGTCCATCCCGGTGTAGTCGGGATCGATCTCCTTCAGCCAGTCGTGCTGCCGGTTGACGTAGGCGAAACAGTCCTGCTCGCTCAGGAGCGCACCCTCGTCGTTCCAGTCGATGGTGTAGAGCTCGCCCGGCGTGATGGTGCCGGAGTGGCCGGCGTCGCTCCCGCCGTAGTTGTTGACGTTGCACCAGGGCCCGCGGAGTTCGGCGCTGATGCTCCGGTCGTCGGACCCTCCGTAGGAGAGGGTGAAGTCGCCGTTCTCGTCGGTGGTGGCCGTTCCGACACCACTGACGTTCACGTACATTCCCATGAGAGGGTAGTCGGCGGTGATGCCGTCACAGTACCCGTCCCACTCCGCGTCGGCCTGCACGTGACCGAACAGATCGACGAAGGCCCGCACGTGGTTCTCTCGCCAGACGATCTCGCCCGTGTGAGCGTCGACGTACGTCGCCCAGAGGCCGAAGGGATCCTCGACCGAGAGATCGAAGCGCCAGGTGAGCCGGAAACCGTCGCCGCCCACGGGAAGCACGAAGAGTTCTGAGAACCTGACCCTGTCCCTGCCTTCGACGAATCCGATGCTCGTCTTCGCAACGTCGAGGGCGTCCTTCTCCCCCAGCGACGGGACGGAGGAGACACCGATCGCCCGGTAGACGTCGGATCCGAAGGCGAAGAGCCTCCCCGCATCGGTGAACACGAGGTAAGCGCGGCTGCCGTAGACCGGCACGCCGCCGTGGGTCTGGGTGAAGATCGTGGACCACTTGCCGGGCGCTCTGCCGATGTGGAACGTCTCGAGCTCGGCATCGGAGATCCCGAACACCGCCCGGTTCTCCGACACGAACCTGCGGGCGAGCGATTCGACCGCGCCTTCATCGGTGAGCGGCACGGCCAGTTCTATTCCGCTTCCGAACACGTGGTGGAACGTGCCGGTTCTCTCGTTGATCTGGTACTGCCACCTGCCGCCGTACTCGTCGACGAAACGGCTGATGGCTCCGTCATCGACGGCTCCCGCCTGCTTCAGCGCGGAGAGCTGCACGTCGCGTACACCGTAAAGCGGAATCTCCATCGAGTGGAGCGACGGATCCTCCTGGAACCCTGCCAGGGGAGCCGCGGTGAACACGAAGACAAGTGCAGTGAACAGTGTGTGTCTGGAAAAAGACCCCATGAATGTCTCCTTTCACCAAACGGGGCTTCGCCTGTGAGCCGGCATTGCTGTCAGCCGCCGCCGGCCCTTTCTTCGCATACTTCAGGATAGCACAGAAATGAGACCGAGTCAAGCCGACCGGTCCTCACAACGAGGTGAACACACCTCTCCTCCCGGCAGCATCGGTTCACCGTGCCCCTGAGGCTCCATCCTCTCGTCATGATCTGTATTGACATCCCCGCCCGAATCGGGTAGAGTCGACATTGAAGAAAAGGTGCACCGTTTCCTCGAAACTGTCGAATTTTCATGAGACGCATGAGGCCACATCCTGCCATCGCTTCGGTACTGGTATGGATCGTTCTGCTCGATCTCCTGCCGGGATCCTGCCGGCATGCCTTCACGCTGACCGTGGAATCGAATCCGGTGGAGGCTGACGAACCGAACGATCGGCCGTTCGACCTGAGAGACCATCTTCCCGGCAGGACGATCGAGGTGTTTCTCGAAGAGGGTATTCTGCTCGAGGGAGAGCTCCGAGGTTCGCGGGAGACTCCCTCCGGCTCGAGATCTCGGGAGTCTGGCGGCTGAAGAGGACCGTCGACACGGCGCCGTACCGGTCCGGAGAGACCGTCGTACTTCCGCTCGACGTCATGGAACGGATAGATATCGCTCCCGACCGGAAGCCGAGCCGGCGCCAGCTGTTCGGATTCAATCTCCTGGTCACCGGCATCATGATAGGCGGCGGCATCGGACTGGCCTACCTCATCGCCAGAGTGAGCGGTTACTGATGCGACCGGATCTTTCTGACAGAAGCGGACGGCCCTGGCTCATCCCGACGGGGCTGTTTCTCCTCCTCTGCCTGATCGGCTGTTCTCTTCCATCGCCGTGCCTGGCCGGCCGCCTGTCTCAGGACCTTCCACACCCGGGCGATCGACAGTCGGCTGCAGCGGCCGATTCGTCCGGGGTCTCCCTGGAGGACCTCGTGCAGGGCAGCCGGATAATCCTCGTCCTGCGGAGCGGGGAAGAGGTGCCGGGGAAGATCCTCCGGATAACGGATGACCTCGTCGAGCTGAGCCGGGAAAAAAGTCTCGGCTTCGGAAACGTGGAGCGTACCACCGTCTCGGTGGCAACCGACGATATCCGCGGGCTGAAGACCCCGCGGAAAAAATGGCATCAGCCCAACTGGCTCATCGGGGCCGGCATCGTCTTCGGAACCGTCGCAATAACCAGCCTCATCCTCCTGGCTTCCTCCTAGCCCGGAGGACGTTCTCTTCACAGTACAGTTTACAGATCCTGGGCCGCCCGGCGCACTTCGAGGGCGGGGATGTCTTTCAGGTTCACCCGGAACTCGTACGTCACCCGGTCGTCGGGCAGCTGCCGGAACGACATGTAGAGCTCCCAGCGGTGCAGGTCCCGCCTGAGCGTGATGGACTGATCCAGGAGCTTTCCGTTGGTGAGGTCGTACTGGTATGAGTAGGCCAGGCGCCAGTTTCTCGAGGGATCGAAAGAGATGGAGTTCTTGATGGACTGCCGGACTACATCGACCGTGCGCGACTTGCTCAGGTTGTGGGTGACGGTGAACGACCAGGGGCCGGTGAGGCCGGGAACACCCGGCATGCCGTAGGCGGTCTGTCCGGGAATCCTGCTCCCGACATCGGTACGAAACTCCCGGTCTTCGGCGAACTCGCCTACCCCCTCCTCCGCCCCGTCGCGGCCCACCCGCCTCGTTCCCGTCAGGGAGAAGTTCGTGGTCATGGACGTCAGGAACGGATCGAACTCCTCGTCGTCGAAGAGGGAATGACGGGCCTCGAGAGAGAACTTGAAACGGTCGGAAGGATTCGACTCGAGTCGTGAAGACAGGCTTCCCCACCCCGGCTGCCCCTCCTTCGCCCGGTTGATGTCGTAGGTGGTGGAGAGCACGAATCTCGCCAGGGTGCGATTCTTCGTCTCCACCTTCTCGTTCACCGACTTCATGTACTTCGCATCGAGGTCGTTCGAGAGCGTGAGGAAGAGCATGTTCGATCCCGCCGAGGAGATCCCCCGGAAGAACTCGCTCTCCTCTCCGGCCGTCGAGGTCTGTCTCGGCGTGAAGCTGTGCCGGATCTGCGGGCTGATGGTGTGGCGCCACTTCACGACCGGTCCGAGCCGGGGGCCTTCGAAGATCCCGTAGAGCCGGGTGAACACGCTGGTGCTCACGGTGTAGGTTCCCTGCTGAACGAACCCGACGTCTTCCTCGTCCGAGTGGAAGAGGACCTCGCGGTAGGAGAATCCCGGGTTCACGTTGAGCCAGCCGAACAGGGTCATCGGGTCCGACACGTTCGCATTCAGCTCGCTCGTCTGGTAATTCGTCGTCTGCTCGACGGAGACGGTGTCCTCGGTTTCCGTCCTGGTGATCCGGTTGTTCGTAAACTGGGCCGAAAGCCCGTAGGTGAGCTTTCCGTACCACCCGGGCAGCGTCTCTCCCGGCTCCGCCTTGAACAGGGACGTGGAGTTCTTCGTGATCCTGAAGGCAGGGATCTGCAGCTCCGTCCGTTCCCTCTCCAGAGAGTAGTCACTGTCGAAGGAGACGTAGTAGGACCCCCAGTCCTCGAGCCTGTTGTAGGTGACCCGTGACTTGAGCGACCGCTGGAGGACCTGGTCGATGTCGTAGGACAGGTCCTTGTAGATGTTCCGGTCGCTCGCGAGGTTCACGTCGACTTTCAGGCTCGTCTTCCTGCTCAGCGTCTGGT
The DNA here is from genome assembly GCA_964566685.1 of uncultured Gemmatimonadota bacterium. GTDB lineage: Bacteria > Gemmatimonadota > CAZMKB01 > CAZMKB01 > CAZMKB01 > CAZMKB01. The sequence continues at coordinate 15,151 of CAZMKB010000041.1, forward strand.
TGTGGAGGACGGCGAGCTCGCCGCGTCTCCGGTCGCCCTGGTACGTGTCCTTCGTGTACGAGGCGTACACCCGGCCGTCGTAGGCGTAGCGCTTCTTGTACCGGCCCTCGCCCCAGACGGTCCACCGGAATTTTTCATAGAGGTCCGCGCCGGCCGTGAGGTCCCAGTACTCGCTTGCCGCCCAGAAGTAGCCGAGGTTGGTGATGCTCCTGCCCCGCACGTCGTCGGAGAAGAGCCCGAAGTTCGGTTTGAGGATCCCTGACTTTCTCCCGGTTTCTATCGGGAAGACGTAGAATGGGAACACGAAGATGGGGACGTTCCGCACATAGAAGATGATGGGGCGGGCGATGACCTTGTCGCCGACGGTCAGCTTGAATTTCTTCGTCTTGAAGAAGTAGTGGGGCTCAGGATTGTCACAGGTGGTGAGATCGGTGTTTTTCCCGTAGAGAGTGTTCTCCCCCACCTTGCTGATCGTCTCGCCCTCGAAGTACCAGTTCTCCTGGGTCGTCTCCGCCTTCCTGATGACTCCTTTTCCCGAGTCGAGGTCGTACTCCATCGCCTCCCCCGTCACCTCGCCACTCGGATCCTCGATGACCGTCGACCCCGAGGCCTTCAGGCGTTTCTTCTCGATGTCGTAGGAGAGCGTGTCGGCGGCGAGCGACGCATCGCCGTAGCGGAGGGTGGCGTTCCCCGATATGTTCACCCTGTCCTCCCCGGGAAACGTCTCGATCGTCTCGCCGGAGTAGATCACGGCGTCCTTCTCCGAGCGAAACGCCTCCATGAGGCTGTCGGTGATTGCAGGCTCTTCTTCTGTGGCCCCGGTGCTATCGGCGAGGACGGAGTCGGGCAGAGCCGCGGAGTCACCGGCGGCGGCATGCGGCCCCTCATGGAGAGCGGAGATGGAATCGGGAGGAGTCCCGGTCGAGTCGGGGTGCGCCGTAGCAGAACCAGGAGCCGCGGCGGCGGAATCGGGATATTCCGGCAGTGAATCGGCAGCGGCATGCGGAGCAGCAGAGAGCAGGCCGGTGGCGACGAGAACGCTCCACAGCGTCACCCGGAGAGCTCTGACTCCTTTTTTCTGTCCATCAGGGCAGAAAGCCATATGCTCACCTCGAAGAGCAAGATGAGAGGCAGACACATCATCATCATGGTAATGAGATCGGCAGGAGTCAGGATAGCGGAAAACACGAGTATGGAGACGACGGCGTATCGCCGCTTGGTTCGAAGGGAGCGCGGCGTGACGATGCCGAGTTTCGTGAGGATGACGACGACGAGAGGAAGCTCGAACACCGCCCCGAACACGAGCGCCATGTTCGTGGCGAACTTCAGGTATTCCCTGATGGTGATCATGGGATGCAGGCTCTCCGTCTGGAAGGACAGCAGGAACCGCAGCCCCATCGGGAGAACCAGGAAGAAGGCCATCGCGACACCGATGGCGAAGAGAACCACCGAGAAGAGAATCGCGGGGTAGAGGACGCGCTTCTCCTCCTGGAGGAGCGCCGGGGCGACGAATGCCCAGAAGTGGTAGAAGATGACGGGCAGGGAGAGCATGATGCCGACGAAGAAGGCTACCTTGAAGGTGACGATGATCGGCTCGGTGGGACTGAGGAAGGTCAGTTTCGATTCGTCGAGGTACGGGAGGACCGGTGACGTGAGGAAGTGGATGACTCCGAGGTGCTGTGTGATGAAAAATCCCGCGACCGTCGTCACCAGGAGGGTCCCGATGCACCAGAGCAAGTGCCTCCGGAGCTCCTCGAGGTGGTCGAGAAACGACATCTCACTCTCGGGCGTCGCTTCTCCGGCCCCGGATTCGAGCCGTTCCGGACTCCGTTGTGTCATGCCGCGGGGATCCTGATCCTCACTCGTCATCCTTCTCCCGGGCGGTCTTCTTCGACTTCTGCCCCTGCAGAGCGCCGGGTCCCTGACCCGGTCCCAGGAGCTCTTCGATCTCCCGCAGGAATTCCCTGGTGTCCTTGAACTTCCGGTACACCGAGGCGAACCGGACGTAGGCGACCTGGTCGAGGTCCTGGAGCTTGTTCATGACCTTCTCACCGAGCTCGATACTGTTCACTTCCTTGAGCTCGAGCCCTTCGAGCTCGGCCTCGATCTCGTCGACGAGGCCTTCGATCATTTCCGTGGTGATGGGCCGCTTCTTGCACGCCGTGACGACTCCCAGAAGGAGTTTCTGCCGGTCGAACGGCTCCCGCTTGCCGTCCCTCTTGACGACCATCAGCGGGACCTGTTCCACGTACTCGTAGGTCGTGTATCTCTTCTGGCACTGGAGACACTCTCTCCGCCGCCGAACCGCCTTGCCTTCCTTCGACGAGCGGGAATCCACGACCTTATCCTCTTCATGACCGCAGTACGGACACTTCATCTGTCACCTCAGGTCTGAAAGGTACTCCCTCGCGAGCTTCGCCTCTTCGGAATGGGGATATCCTCCGATGACGGCGTTGAAATACCTCGACGCCTCGTCGGAGTCACCGAGCTCGTAGTAGCTCTTGCCGATCTTGAAGAGCGCCGACGGCACCTTGTTCCCCCGCGGATAATCCTCGACGACCTTCTGAAACTCCGCGATGGCTTCATC
>CAZMKB010000042.1:0-13517 GCA_964566685.1 uncultured Gemmatimonadota bacterium
AGAGCGGCGAGTTCTCCGGGTTCCTGTCGTTCGCCACCAAGGCATAGCGGACGCCGATCTTCCCGTAGGTCTCGAAGCCGCCCCAGGGATCGTCGTCGGTGGGCGTGGCGTAGAACAAGAGAGTCTGCGGTCCCGTGGTGTAATAGCCGATGGTGTGGGAGACCCAGGTCTCGAGGGTGTATTGCAAACCATCGTAGGAGTAGAGCCGGTTCGACTCGTCGATGCTCTCCAGGTAGACGTCGAAGGCATCCTGTGCGAGACCCTCGATGGCGTTGACGATCAGGTCCTTCCGGCAGGTGCTGTCGCTGTGATCGAAGATGATCGAGGCGACGCGGTGCTCGTCGCTGCTTCCGGGTTCCCAGATGACGCGGCAGGTCGCGTCCTCGAACTGGGCGATGCCGCCCCAGTTGCCGCCGTGGGTCTCAGGTTCCGGCGGTCCCCAGTCGCCCGGGTCGGGAACCCCGTGGTCCATCTCGTTCTGATCTCCGGCCCCGAGATCCACGTAGTCGTACCAAAGGGGCATGGTGCAGGCCTCCACCTTGATCGAGTCGAACGCCATCTGGCCGAAGGTCGGGAAGCCGCTCCAGAGCGGACCGGTGGAGACGAGTTTCAGGGTGTAGATGCCGGAGGCGACGAGCGTGATGGTCTTCGTGTACCAGGTCTCGACGGTGCGGCCGTCACCGGGATAGCTGTAGATCATCACGGCGTAGTCGGGGCTTCCCTGGGGATAGAGGTATGCTTCGAACGCATCCTGGGCGATGCCCTCGAGGTGTTTGAGCGTCAGGTACTTCGGCACGGTTTCCGAAGGGCCGAAGTCGAGGTCGATCGTCGCCCAGTCGTTTCCGTCGCCGTTCTCATCGCTGGCATAGACCACACGGCAGTCCTCGGCTCCACCGTAGTGACCGCCGTGTGTCTCGGGCTCGACGGGACCCCATCCCGTGAGGTTGTGTCCCTCCTCCGACTCGGGGTTCCCGATGTCGACGACATCCACTTCGTAGAAGGACGGCGTGGGATTGCCGGTCATCTCGAAAGAGAAGTGATCATAGACCATGGCGAAAGCCCAGGTACCGTCCAGTGGGCTGTTCTGGTGGAAGCTCTCCTCGGTGAGGACGAAACGGCAGTTGAAGCTGCCTTCGGGAAGACCGGTGGCCCCCGGCGTGCGCCGCTCGATCTCCGCGTAGACGCCCACGTCCTCGGGGCCCACGTCCTCGTCGTAGGCGGGATGGTCAGAGAAGCCCACGACGGTGTGCCACTTCACCTCGCTGTCATTCGGTCCGGGCGTCCTCTGGTGCTCCCACCAGAGGACGTGGTAGCTGCTGCTGGTCTCGAAATATGCGACGGCATCGCCGTTGCCGTCGGTCATGAAGAAGTCGAAGATGAGATAGCCCTCGTAGATATAGTCCGGATCGTCCTTGTGTTCCAGGTAGTCTTCGTCCGAAGCGTTGCCGGGATTGGGCTGCACCCGCCACCAGCGGCCGGCGAATCCCAGGTTCTCGTTGGCGACATCGTCTCCGTCCTCTCCCCAGAGCGCGGTCGGCTTTCCGAGGATCTTGAGCTGGTAGGCAAAGTTCGGTTTGAGATTGGTGGCGTACAGGGTGCCGATCATGGTCGAGTCGCCGCAGGTCTCGTAGATTACGGTGACCTCAGCCTCGTCGTAGAGATAGGTGTTCCGGTATGTTTCGGCGTAGGTGTTGACGGCGATGTCCTTCCAGCGGAAGTCGGCTTCGAGGACACCGCCGAGAGCGACGGTGTCGGTGGGGATTGGATAAGGGCAGGGAATGTCATCTAGAAAGTCGGGAGTCCCGACACGGCCGGGCACCAGATGACCTCGCCCTGTACCTTCGAAGGAGAACATCTCGGAGAAGAGTAAGTAAATCAGGATGGAAGCCAGAATAAACACGTGATGTACTACAGCAGTCTTTTGCATTCTCTCTCCTTCTCAGTTTTCATCATCGAAACATTTCTTCCTTCATAGAGCTGGGACAATCTGCTCTTTCGTTCAACAACTCTGATCCTCTTCCTATTCTCGGACTTCGCACTCGAGTGAGATTCTGGATGTGCCCCTTTCGTTTTCGTATCCTGCCTCTATTGTGATAACATTCTGATAGATTCCGGGAGGTATATTGAAAGCTTCTACTTTACTGTAGAGTAGAAATTTTCTTATGCCGGTTCTTCTGATCACCTGGGACGTACCATTGAATTCTGAACCGGACTTCCACCGGGAGTCGTCGATTGTCGGTCTCTCTTCGGTTTCGGGGAGGACGAGATACCACGTCAGCAGTTCTGGTTTTTCAGGACTCCGTATGTTAATAAGATTTCCGTTCGATGAGAGACTGCTGTATTCTATTCGCATCTCGGAGAGGTTCGAAGTTACATTCATTTGAACCGGAACCGGCATCATGCCGGTCGATCCAGACGCAATCGACAAGCCCGACATATTCACGGGGACACAGTAGAAGTGGAATGCATGGGGGATGGTCAGGAATGTCTCGACCTGATCAGTGTCCTGTGCGAGAGCAACGGCACAATTAATTAACAATACCTGGGCGAGAAGGAAACATATCGGTAGATTTCTTTTCATGAGATCCGCATCACAGGAAACAGACTATTCCAACACATATGCACTGCTCCTCACCGGACAAACTCATCAATCAACGGATCCGATCAGCGACAACTGGCCGCTGTATGAGCCAGCGATGTCCGACATGGTGACCGTTACCGACACCCTGAGCGCAGCCCGAAACTCGACGACAGGTGTATGCCCGGAAAGAACAGTGTTCTGATTCGAAAAATTTCCCGTCTCGATCACATTGCCATACTCGTCGAGTCGTTCCCATGCAAGCCGTTCGATGGGGATCTCATCCTCGTCACTCTGCAGCGACGTAGCCTGACAGTCGATGTGCCATGCATCGGCATTGGTCCATATCCAGAACAATATGTCTTCTTCGGCCTCGTATGTACCCATTCCTCTGTCTATGTCGAATCCCAGTTCCATCGTTGAAAGATCAATATATATCATATCAGCGTTCGGAAATTCTCCCCCAATTCCAGGTCCTGCACCAAGAGGCTGAGGAATACTTCCGGATGACTGCAATACCTCCGACCCCCTCGACTCGGGGATAGACGGATCCAGAGAGAGCTGAAAGTGATAGTTACCGGGCGGGTCACCCCAGGTCGGACGAAAGAGAAGTTCAACCGGGACATCGACAACAGGCTGTTTGTAATTCCCGACGACAATCGGAACCGGGTGATCGAGGGGCATGAACTCTTCTCCGGTCTGCGCAGTCCTTACCAGGAGCCTGTCATGCGGAACGCTTCCTCCCGGCCCCTCGAGAAGGATGACATCGAGCAGCGCTCCCCAGAAAGGCAGGATTGACTGCACATTGACAGAGAAAGCGGCGTATCCTTCCATCGGACTTTCAGGAGAATAGGTTGCAGCCCTGTCCGGCACCTGTCTCGGTTTCATCGAAATTGATGACGATGAAGGGATGATCTGGATCGACTGCTGTCCCTGCCCCGGAGTACTTCCCTTCAGATTCTGTGACGTTGTATCACCGGCAACACTCAGGAGAAGCAGGATAAGTAATAAAATGCCACGATTGATAACCATTCCTCCTCACTAGATAATCTCGAACTCCCTGGGGTTTATGAGAATATGAGGTACGATCAGGATCATAATCTCACTCTCTTCTTTCATCGTACTGGTATGGCCGAACAGGGCTCCGAGAACGGGGATTTCCCCGAGAAAGGGAACTCTGTTGGTGTCTTTCCGCTCCCTTTCTGAAACGAGCCCCCCGATTGCGATCGTCTCGCCATTCATAACACGGATCCGCGTGTTCACGGTTCTCACATTGGTCACCGGGAGCTCGCTGGCTCCCGTACCCACGACATCGGACACTTCTGTCTCGATATCGACTGTGATTTCGGACGACTCCCCGAGGTAGGGTGTTATCTGCAATGTGATGCCGGTGGGAATTTTTTCGAGAGTGAAATAGGGAAAATTCACAGAGCCTTGGATGAGGGAGAAATACTCCTCCTGTGCGATGCGGATTTCAGCGGGATGACCGTCTATTGTGGCAACTCGAGGATTGGCTCGGATATCGGCCTTCCCTTTCGTTGCGAGTGCCCGGAGGGCAACCCGGAGATCGAATGCACCTGTCATTTTCGTAAATTCACTGATGAACGTAGAATCGATACTCGAGGGTGGGAATTTCGTTATCCGGTACATCTCATCTCCGTCACGATTTTTCCAGCTCCAGTCGAATCCGAAGGAGCGGCTGGTGGCCTTTGACATCTCGACCACCATGGCTTCTATCATGATCTGCGTCTTGGGCAGATCGATTCTTTGGAGATCGTCTTCGAACCGTCGTATCGTCGACTGTGGGGCCGTGATGGTCAGCGTGTTCGTATCGCTGTCCAGCCTTAGATGCTTCTCATACACCGAAGGAAGGAGCTTTTTTACCTCCTGACACGACAGATATTTTGGCCTGACGGTTTTCGTTTCGCTCAAAAGAGCGAAGGAGGGGCTGTCCATGCTCGTCGATCCGACAAGGTAGTAATGTTTCATTTTCTTGTAGGTGAATCCGAGTGGAGAGAGAAGCTGATCGAGCGCTACTTCGAGGGGAGTATCGACGAGCTCGACGGTAACATATCCATTCACAAAATTGTCGGGAACTATGCTCACACCGGTCTGTGATGATATATCTGCCAGTGCCTGTCTGATGTCTGTTTCATAGAATACATTCGTCACCCGCGGTTGATCATCGATCTCCTCCGATTCATGGGTACCGCTGTTCGCGTATGACGATGTGTTGTGGTCATGGTTCTGATTGGCCGCATATCGAAGCTCCGGATATGTCTCGAGTGAGTCTCTCACAGCGAGCCGGAGCTCATGAAAGTCCTCAAAAGACGCATCACTTCTGGGGTAGAACTGATGGAGCAGGGAGAAGGCTCTGTCCGCCTTCCCGTAGTCATGTTGCATGTATCTGCATTTCCCGATCCAGTACAGAACTTCGTCGAGCCGGTAGTACGTATATTCTTTCTGACTGACGGATTTCAGTATTCTTATCGCAGTCTGATAGTCTTTCCTGACGTAGAGAGACTCTACCTCTTCCAGGATGGTGTCGGTAAGACCGACGGAGGATACAGGCTCCTGTGTCGGCGGTACCAGGTGCTTCCGACCTGCACAGCCTGAGAGAATGAGAAGGCCCAGCGTCGAAGCGATTAAAGTCTTGAGCAAAAACACCGACTTCGAGGTTAGAATCGAACTTCGATCCATCAAATTTACCACCGCGAGAGATCGTTCATTTTATCGGCTTCGGTTTCAATGATTTCCACTGTCGTAGAATCCTCCGGACAATACACCCCGAATCCGTCATAATCGGGATAGTCGTCGTGGTACAGAATCCAGAGGAGACTTCCTGCCCCGGCTGTGCCGGAGCTTGCTGCATCGTACACTGCATCATACCAACCCTGATAGAACTGTTCTCTCGTCGAAAGCGGCCGGTATTTCCCGAATTCCTCGACGACGAGCGGTTTCCCAAGGAGTTCCTCCGAGTCATTGATGTGATCGACCACCCATTGGATCGCAGCGTCGTACCCTATTCCCCAGTGATCGGGCCACGCATGACAGACCGCGAAATCGATCGTTTCCGGAGAATGGTTCCGGATGAAGTCGACCCCCAGATCATCCATCCACGAACCGGGATTGTGATCGGGACCGGTCGGGCCATAGAATCCTTCCGATCCGGTGGTGACCAGGTGCCTGGAATCGAGGTTCTTTATGAACGACGACATCGTTTCGATCCACTCCTGGAGAGTGTCGCCGCTGGGATCGGCCTGGCACCAGGGTTCATTCGCCAGCTCCCAGGCAAAAATCGTGGGGTCGTCTTTATATATTCTCCCATTGAACGTATTCACCCTGTTGAGGACAGTTTCAACGTGATCCATGTACCACTGCCGACAATTATCATCGGTATAGAAATCGTCGTGCTGGCTCGCCGTTTCGCTCCACTCGACATACTGGTTCATTCCGCCGTAATCGTCCCAGTTGTTGACGAAGGGGAGGATGACCCTGAGCCCCTCCTGCCGTGCTTCCTCCAGCGTATAGTCGAGCCCCTCGAACACGTACTCCTGGTATTCACCCGGAGCAATCTGTAGGGCATTCCATTCGTCAGCACCGTCGTTGAAAGCCCAGGTCCGCATGACCCGGAGGTTCATCGCCGATGCCTCCTCCTGTACCTCGTCCACGTAAGGCCTCAATCCCTCATCGGCAGCGTATACCATCTGGTAGTAATTGTTGAAACCTGCGAAGAAATATTGGTGACCGAACTGAATGAAATGATTACCATCCCGCTTGATGAATCCGATCATGTGTTTCTGAACTGGTAGCGTTCGCCTTGTCGCCTTACCTATGGACGATCTCAATTTGAAAGAGAATACGAGAAAGGCAACCATGATAATGATGATAACGTATTTCAAATTTGACAGAACTCTCTGCTCCATAACTCATCCTCCCTCATATTCAATCGTCAAATATCGCTTGTCCCGTAATCTACATCCATCAATTCGGTCCCTGGGTACAGACGAACGTGATCTCCTGCTCCTGTTTCGACTTCGGCTGACCGATGATTGAGACCTCCGCCTTCAGACGAAACTCGTCTCTGTCGAGATAGGAGAGCGGCATCCGATACTCTCTCACCTCCCCCAGCGGAAAGAGAAAGCTGTCCGGACCCCCGAGGTGCATGGACTGAATGATTTCACCGGTAAGGGAACGCTCCAGTATCATTTCTCCGGCCACCTTCGCCATGTGACCGCCGACGTTCTGCACGACGAGAACCGCGGTCATGGGATTTTTTTCCGGGCCGGGCCTGAGGGTTTTCAGCTGTGCGATCTCGATTTTCGCCGGAGGAGCACCGGGAGGTATCGAGAGAACGGGCACGCCGACTTCGAGCTCGGATCTCCACCCTCCTTCATCCACACCTGCAGAACCGGAGATGCGAACCGCACAGTGATTTTCGATTTCGCGTCCATTCTCGGGGGCGGTTATGCTCACCCTGAAGCTCCTGGCGGATTTGGGCTTCAGTGCGCAGTCAGAGGGGATAACCGTCACCCACTGATTCGAAGCTTCGGGGAGTTCGGCGAAGGTCATGAATCCGTTCGTTTCCTGATAGACGTTCACGACCGAAGCCTGCGTATGTGCTTCAACTGAGTCCCGGTTCTGGACACGGAGAGAAACCGTCCGGGTTGCTCCCGGCGGGAGCGTCACTTCGATGTATGGCGGTTCGACTGAGATGTCCAGATCGTACTCACTGCGGCTTCGCGGAGTTGCGAAAACGGAGTTGCCGAGGCCCGACTGCGGAATGACTACGTCGAACTCGCTGTTGGTTCTCCATCTTCCTGCGATCTTGAGTCTCACCTGAGCCCGGTAGGTGGCGGGAGGTGGAGTTTTTACGAACGGACAGGCCAGCTTCTTCGACAGCCCCGGGTAGACGACCGGAGGTTTCCCTCCCCTGTCCATGGGAATATCGACACGCAGGGGGAAACTCTTTTCCGACGCATAGAGAAGAATGTCTCCCTCCACCGATGTCTTTACGTTTCCGTCATTCTTTACTTCGACTATGGTCCCGGGGCGTCCTTCAATGGCATCGCGACGGAACTCGAGGTTCGAAACATTCAGGCTGAGCCTGTTCATGCCGGGGATCGTCAGTTCCACCTTCACGGTGAGGGTGGGATTGATGGTGAGCACCATCTGCTCCTCGGGGACATCTGATACGTGCTGAATGGTGATGTAGGCATAGTAGCAGCCGGTGGCACCGGGTGGGATGGTGATGGTGAAAGGAACTTCACGGGTCGCTCCTGCCGCCACCTCCACCCGCTCCTGCACTTCGATCCAGCCAGCGCAGGACCTGGCACCCTCACCTGGCTCGACCGGGATCATATTGCCGCTGTCTGTCTGTCCGATGTCTCTGGGCCGGACGAGATACCGAGACGTCGTCGCTATTCCCGTCGATATGATGTTGAAAGAGGCTTCGACTCTACTCCCGGGACGGCCGGACAGCTCCTGGGAATCCATGCTAATCGCAAATCCCGCCCGCTCTTCAAGTTGAGCCACCGCCGGATCGGGATTCATCGATATAATCCCACCGAAGATACACAGACTCACGAGTGCGGACAGGCGTGCTCTCATCGGTTCCCTCCTTCTTGTGGCATGCCCGGGAGTCTGCTCCCCCGGGCATGTCTTATTACTGAGACAATCCCACATCCCCATGAGGGTGCAGACATTACGGATTCGCCCAGGCCAGGTCCATATCCGTGTCGTAGACACCAGCGGGATCCGAGATACCGTTCCTCAGGACGCGAGCGTGGAACAGGATCGTTCCTTCGGCGAATGCACTGAAACTCGCGGTGTACGTTCCCGTCATGGGAATCGCATCCTGATTGGGATGACAGTGTGCAGGATTGAAGAGATCGAGGGTCCCACCACCCGAATCCCATGCAAAGCATCCCGGGCCATCGAGGGGGATGTCGCAGCAGGACTGCGATGCACCGCCATTGATGAAACCTCCGGTGCCGTTTTCGTTATTAGTGAGTGCCATCGTGAACCAGGTATCCAGTTCATTCCCAGCCGATGCCAGATTGCCTCCTCCCGTTATTGTCAGATCCACCGCGCAATTTGATTGGAGCCAGAGGAAAGCAGCATCGAACGACTCGAAGTATCCCTCTGCATACGCATCAGTCGATGCCTTCGGGTCATCTGGATCCACTCCATACGCATTACCTTCGAGGGTGTCACTCCACCAGTCACCACCCGTCTGACCATTCTGAATGGTGTTGAAGGTGATGGTGTGATCGTTACCGTCCCAACCAGTGTCATCTCTTCCTGGATCATTCCACCACACGTTCGTGTAGCAAGGGATCGTCAGGAAGATCTCGACATCGGGAGTTGCCCCGTTCTGCTCGTAGATATCCGCCCCCGCTGGCATGGCTATCGCGAGGAGGAGTGCACTTGCGATCAGATACTTCGCCATTTAGATTCTCCTTTGGTTGCTGCCGTCAGGCAACGTCGGTTCTCCGCCTTCTACCACTACGAGGGGTGGGAAGGTGCTTTAGCGGGCTTCTTCCCAGCCGGGGTCAGGCGGAAACCCCGGACCCCCGCCCGGCCTCTCTCCGGGGGTCCGGAACCCCATGATACTCTGTCTTCATCCGCCGTTGACCACCTCCTTTCGACCTCCACGGTCCTGTTTCATTGGTGAGGTTTGCTGAGCGTAGGTTCGAATTTTGAAACCTTCCCTTTACTTTCGGTATGAAGATTGCTTATATTATACTATGAGCCTCCGATCACCATCCGGTGAGAAATCTGGTTGGCTCACACCGGCTGTCGTGGCCCCCAAGCTCATCGACAGCCGGCTTGTTGTTTCTGGTGGATCCTTTCCTGTTTGCTTCCCGTCGGACTCTATAAGGCTCTACGTCTGAGCGATGCTCATGACAACAATCTCAAACTACTCCTGATTCCGGGCACCTCCAATCTCTCACTACTATATATATTTGACGAACAGAGAAAATCTTTCAGATTTTTTTCCTGGAACGACACGGACTGGTGAACACTGGTATCGGGAGGGATGGAGTGAATGAACAATCGAGAACGACGGATGCATCGTCGATCATCTTGACCGGCGTGACGAGTGCTCATAACAAGCCTTCGTTCAACAAGATGAGCGCTTCTGCTGTGGCGGTTCGGAACTTTGCGGGAACATCGACCTTCGTCCGACAGACGAAAGTATACCATCTGCTCCATCCATTGTCAAGAACAAATATGTACCCGAACCCACCCCATGCAATTTCGGACTCTCAACCAAAGGACGAGTTGGAATCTATTGTATCACAGAGAATGGATAATGTCAAGCGAATTTGTATTAAATTATCTACTATTGTGGTATATTCTTTATCCTGTCCACAGCTGGATCTTCATGGTTACTTTCCAATCTCACTTCGTGATCAGCATCTTCCTCGTCACGGTCCGGCCGGCTGCCTCGAGCCGGTAGAGGTACACCCCCGAGGGCATCTGCTCGCCCTGCCCGTCCCTGCCGTCCCAGACCACCCGGTGGCTGCCGGCTTCATACAGGCCGTCCACGAGGATCCTGACACGCCGGCCCCGGATGTCGTAGATGGCGAGCGTCACCCTCTGGACAGTGCCTCCGTCTCCTTCCCCGCCTCCATCCGCCTCATTTCCTTGGCACACCGGCACGTCGAACCTGATCGTGGTCTGCGGGTTGAAGGGGTTGGGGTAGTTCTGGGAGAGGGCGAAGGCGGTCGGAAGTCCTCCCCCGGCCTCCTCCCCGCGGCCGGTCCCCACGAGCGTCGAGTCCTCGAGGACCGTGATGAGGGTGTTGACCGGGACGTCCCGCTCAATTTGCACGATTCCCGACGGCCAGCGGACGAGGAGGCTGTCCGGCGTTTCCTCTCCCATCCCGAAATGGAGACGCCGGGGCGCGGCCCCGTTCCCCCGCACCGGCCAGGTCGTCCTTCTGTCCCCGGCGAAGAGCGTGGCGACGGCCCCGATCGCCGACCTGTTCGACACCGTCCCCTCGAGATCCACCTCGAGCCGGTTGTTCGCGTACCCCCCGGGAAATCCCCCCGAGAGCCAGAGCCCGTTTTTGAAGATGTCGAGCATGCCGTCACCGTCGGCGTCTGCGAGGGAGACCCCCCTCGAGTGATCGATATTGAGGAAGAGGGACGAAGCATCGAAGAACGTGCGCCCGGGATCCATGAGGAAGTAGTGGGCGAAGGTGTCATTCGTGAGAAAGTCGGGGAGGCCGTCGGCGTTCACATCACCCGTGACGACCGGCGATGAACCCGGAAGATCGGCGAGGCCGTACGCCTCGCTCACATCCGTGAAGGTGCCGTCCCCGTCATTTTGAAGGAGCACGAGCTCATAGCGGCCGAGGAGGACATCGATGCGGCTGTCGCCGTTCACATCGAGGAGCGCGGCGGCATCGGCATACACGGAGAGAACCCATTGTAGAGAAAACCTGCCACCGTCGTTTTCGTAGTAGTGGACGACCTCGCCGACGAAGAAGAGATCCTCGTCCGCGTCTCCATCGGTGTCGAAAGAGACGAGGTCCCACGCCCCGTATCCCGGGTATAAAGTCGGGAGCCCCCGCTCGGCGGTCTCGTCCACGAATTCCTCTCCACCGCGGTTCATGTAGAGACGGGCATTGTCACCGGTCCATGCCACGATGTCGATGTAGCCGTCCGTGTCGACGTCGCTCCAGCCGATGGCCCGGACATCAAGGGTGTCTGTGAGCCCCAGCTCGTGGGAAAGCTCTTCGAACGTACCGTCTCCCCGGTTGTGGAGGACGAGGACCGGTGCCTCCTCATAGGGAGCGCTCCCCAGCACTACGTCGGGGAAGCCGTCGTTGTCGTAGTCCCCCACCGCCGCCCGTTCGTAGCCATGGATGCCCGTGCCCGACTCCCCGCTCACGTCGGTGAAGGCCCTCCCACCGTCGTTTCTGTAGAGCCTGTTCTCGTGTTCGGAATAGGAGAGCCTGTAGGCGAGGTAGAGGTCGAGGTCGCCGTCACGATCGTAGTCGAGCCAGGCGAGCGGCCGGGGTCGATCGAGGTCGATCCCCGTCACCGAGTCCGAGGAGAGAAAAGACGGCGAGGGCACGAATGTGATCCGGTAGAGCGAGTCGGGGGCAGCGGCCGGATCGCGCTCCACGAGATAGCTCGAGTCGACGGCCTGCACGAAATAGTCGATTGCCGACCACCACTCGCCCGTTCCCGGGACCTCTCCGGCATAGGTGTGGGCGCCCACGAACTCCATCGGGCTCGTTTCGAACGAAGCGCCGCCGTCGGTGGAGGAGTAGACCGAGACCTCGGCGATACCCTCAGGGCTCGACGCCGAGGTGCCGACGAGGACCGGTCCCGCGAGCCGGTTCGAGAGGAAATCCCCCGTCGTGCCGTCGATCCGGAAGCGCTCCAGGGAATCGGGGTAGCCGGCATCGAAGAAGGCCTGCGCTTCGAGGACCGTGGCCAGAAACTCGGCGAAGACCGGGTCGCCCGGGTCGGGCCGCGGCGGGTCGCCGGTGAGCTCGATGTGATCGGGGTGGCCCACCGGCGGTGCGAAGACGTAGGCCACGGCGAACCTGACCGTCATCCCGTAAGGGAAGCCGAAGGGGCCCGCGCTCGCCACGAACCTGATATCTCCCCTCTCGGTGCTCTCGACGCAGTCGAACAGGTCGAGACACGACATCACCCGGTAGATCTCTTCAGTGCTCTGGGGAGGTGGCCTGACACTGTGCGCCGAACCCATCCAGGTGTAGTTCACGAGCCCCAGCTCGTCGTTCTCGTCCGGTTCGTCCACGAGTCCGTCGCCGTCGTCGTCGATGTCGTTCGAGCGCGACTCGTCCACCACGCCGTCCCGGTCGTTGTCGATGCCATCGGTGTCGTTGCCGGGTGTCGTGAGAAACTTCACCCCGACGAACCCCGGCTCGTACTCCCCGCCCCCTCCCAGGGGCGTCTCGCTGAAGTCGTCGTCCCAGGCGTAGGCCATCATGACCGGAATGCTGTCTCCCTCGGCCGTCACCTGCCAGGTGAAAAAGCTCGTCCTGTCGTCGGAGAATCCCCAGCCTATGTCCACGTCGCTCCCGATGCCGAGATAGGCATCCTCGATGTCGAACGGACCTCCGGGGACGGCGTCGGAAGCGTTGGTGATGTCCCAGACGACCACGATCACCCGCGCCATCCTCCCGATGGTGAAGGCCATGCTCCGCTGGAGGACCTCGATGCCGGTTCGATTCGACCCGAAGAGCAGCACGCCGGTGACGTCGTTCGTGATCCCCACGATGTCCTGCGGCGAGTGGACGACGGGGTTTCCGAATTTGTCGCGGAATTCATAGGGCCAGTCGATGAGATCACGGGCGCTCGTGCTCAGGAAGAGCCGCGAGAGCCCGTCGTTCGGATTGTCGCCGATCCTGCCGGGGGCGAAGGAGGACTGGCCGCTCAGGGGATCGTAGGACTCGAGGCCCACGTAGTCGTTCTCCCCGTCGCCGTCCGTATCGGCGATGCCGGCAATCCAGAGACCGCTTCCGAAGACGTAGTTTCGAAGCGTCTCCCCCGGCCAGAAGCCCCCCGCGTGGTAGGGATCACCGGAGCCGTCATGACCCAGCTGGCCGCTGCTCATGAGGGCGAAGCAGACCTCGTTCACGTCGTGCCGGGCGACGTTCACGGTCGTCGGGGAAGCCGGCGGGAGCGCGGTGTCGAGGGGGATGTAGGGAACAAGCGGCTCTGCTCCCGCGAGCAGGCACACGGCCGGCAGGATGAGTTGCAATGCGGTATGCTTCACGGCGCCCCCCGGAACGGCTTTCTCCATTATAGTGCTCGGGGCGGATCGATGTTGCAGCACGACATCGGCCGCGGACAGGAGACCCCCGCTACCGCCCCCGATCACTGACAGGTGCTGCCACTGTGACGCTCTGACGCACCGGAGCCCCGATCACGACAAGAGCCGTCGCAGT
>CAZMKB010000042.1:13527-17227 GCA_964566685.1 uncultured Gemmatimonadota bacterium
CGGAGCATCCCCCTCCCTGGGCACGACCCAGCCGTCTGATCCCGGGTTGCGAACCCCGACGTTGCTGAACCAGACCGTGAATCCCGGCTCGATGCCGGGCCTCGTGAGCGAGAGGGTGAGCGGCCCTACCACGCGGTACTCTCTCCAGAATGTCTGTCGCGTCGGCTCGGGGCTTCCTCCCCTGCGGTACACCCACTCGACGATCAGATCGTCGTCCCCGACGTAGAGCTCGTAGACGTCCCCCGGGGTGTAGCCGCCGGTGGGTGGATAGGTCACCACCACTTTCCGGGCGGTCTCCTCTCCGGAGGGGCGTGTTGCCTCCTCCGCCGCGACTTCCACCGATTCGAACTCGTCCCACACCAGATGAAACGGAAAGAGGAGCCAGTACTGGTCATTGATGAACTTCGCGTCGACGTCTCTCAGGGTTTCGGCCCCGGCTCCTTCGAGCTCCGAGCGCCGGTAATCCGCGAGCGTGTCCTTCCGGGTCTCGCCCAGCTGAATCACCCGATCGGGCCCCGGCTCCCAGATCCAGGACCGGGTCACACGCTTCTCGCCGATCTCCACGTTGAAGGTGAACCGCAGTGCTTCGACCTCGGAGAACCGCTCCACACCATACCGTGAGGTGATCTCACGCCGAACGTCCGTGGACTGAGGCCCGGCTTCCGCCCGGGTGCACGCGAGCAGGCAGAGGAGACCGACTGTCCCGGTGCATGCTGCTTTCATCTTCGCCATGAGGTCACTCCTTCCGGTCAGAGCGCTGCATTTCACCGCCTGTGGGAAGTCTGATCCTCGAGCAGGTGCCTTCAAGGGTCCCGGAACAAACGGGACAAGAAACTCCCGGGCCTGTCAACGGGAAAACGGACGCCGGCCGTTTCTCTTTCTCCTGCGGGAGAACAGGTCGGGAACGATCCTCTTCATGGGAAAGATCGTGGACCCCGTCTGGAACGGGTAGGACCCTAGCGGAGAACGACCATTTTCCGGACGAATGTCTCCCCGCCGCTTTTCAGGGTGGTGAAGTAGACGCCGGACGCGACGCGCCGTCCCCGGTAGTCCCTGCCGTCCCAGACCACCCGGTGGCTTCCCGGTTCGAGCTCCCGGTCGACGAGCGTCTTCACCAGCCTCCCCCGCAGGTCGTAGATGCGGACGAGGACCTCCTGCTTTTTCCCCCTGCCGCCGGGCACGTCGAACGGGATCGTCGTCTGCGGGTTGAAGGGGTTCGGGTAGTTCTGGGAGAGGGAGAACGCCGCCGGGACTCCCCGGTCGGGACCGCCGCCGGGCTCCTCGACTCCAACCGGATCGAGGTCGCGCTCGTAGAGCCAGGGCGACCCCTCCCAGCCGTAGCCGCCGCCCACGATGAGCTTGTTCCTGACCGTCGAGTCGACCACAATGGAGGAGAAATCGGCCGCGGGATCGATACCGTCGTTGTCCTCTTCCCAGCTCTCTCCGCCGTCGCGCGAGAGGAAGACACCGCTGTCGGTCACGGCATAGAGCGCGTCCCGGTCCCGCGGGTGGGCGATCATGTCCCGCACACCGCAGCCGCCTGCACAGATCGTTCCCGCGGGAGACCAGCTCGAGCCGCCGTCCGTGCTCCGGTAGACCGGCCCCTCGGATCCTTCGAGCGCCAGGTACCAGACGTTCCGCCCGGCCGGAGAGGGGCCGAGCGCCGCCACGGCCGCGCCTTCGGGCAGCCCCTCGTCCGCCGCCTGCCAGGATGCCGAGCCGTCGGTCGTTCGAAGCACCACCGCCCCGCCGGATGTGTTGGCTCCCGCAAGGAAGATCCTGTCGGCGTCGAACGGGTCGAAGGCGAACATGACGCCGGTGATATAGTCCAGGACGTCCATGTCCTCCCAGGTGAGGCCCGAGTCGGTGCTCCGGGAGCAGACGTTCTGGTCACCGGAGGTCCCGTCGAGGAATGTGAACGCCGTCCCGGGCCGGGCCGGGTGAAAGACGACGTCGGAGAAGAAGCTGTCACTGGCGCCTGCGAGGACAATGGTCCAGCTCCGGCCGCCGTCCGTTGAGCGCTGAATGACCCCCTGCATGAGCAGCGACTCCTGTCCGGTGAGGACGAGCGATGAATCGAGGGGATGGAACGCGAGCTTTTCGTAGACCTGGACCCCGCTTATGTCTCCGCCCGCATGCGTCTTCCAGGTCTCTCCCAGGTCACCCGTCCGGCCGATGTGGCTTGCGGAGCCGGCGAAGAGCGTCGAAGGATCCCAGGCAGGAATCGCCAGCGAGATGACCTCCGCCGTGTCAGCTCCCACCGTCAGATGCTGCCAGCTCGCTCCGTCGTCGTCGCTCCGGTAGACGCCGGTCACCGAGGCGGCCACCCAGATCCGCCCGGGCACCCCCGGGTCGGACACGATCTCACTCACGCCGGCGCTTCGAAACACCGGGTCGAGCTCCTCCCAGGAGAAGCCGTCGTCGGTGCTCCGGAAGAGCCCGCCGTTTCCCGCGGCGATGAGAAGCGAATCCGTGCCGGCCATGATGGTACGTGCCACCGGCGATCCCGGACCCGCCGGCTGCCAGGTGAATCCGCCGTCGGTCGAGCGGAATACCCCGTCGCTCGTCGCTGCGACCAGGTCATACGGCGGCGAGGGACGAATGGCGATCGATGCGGCGGGCAGCCCGGCCCGCTCTTCCCAGGTGTCGCCGGAATCTTCCGAGACGTAGATCTGCGATTGGATCACGGTAAAGATGATGTCCGGCTGGACGGGGTGCTGGACGATGTTCCCCCCCGATGCGAGAGATATCTTCTCCACCCAGGAACCGCCCTGGTCGGTGCTCCGGAACAGGCCGTCGGTTCGGAGGTCGACGAGGTAGTTGGCGGGGTTGGCGGCATCGAGCAGGAGCCCGGCCACCCTCGACGGGATCCCTCCCACCGGTATGTATGTCCACGACACCCCCCCGTCGAAGGACTGATGGATTCCTCCGTACGATCCGGCGAGTATGTGACCATGATCGGCAGGATCGATCTCGAGGCGGCTGACCTCCCGATAGGGAGGGATGCCGTCGGGCCCGCCGTTCCGTGCAGTCCAGGTCGCACCGCCGTCGGTGCTCATCCACACACCGCCGCCGTCGTTCTCCCAGGCATAGGTCCCCACGTACACGGTGTCCGCGGCGCCCGTCCCCGGCACCGGCGTCACGCAAAGCGCCAGGTCACGCATCGGAAGCCCCATGCGCCGCCACTGTGCGGTCGCAACGTCCGCCGGCCCCAGGACGCAGATGACGAGGAAGACACAGGAGAGTGGTACGACGGCGTGTCGCATCGCTGAATGTTCTCCCTTCGGGTTCCTGTCCCTATTCGATCATCACGAGCTTCCGGGTCAATGTCTCCTCCCCGCTGCCCGTGAGCCTCGAGAAGTAGACGCCCGAAGAGACCCGCCTGCCCGCACAGTCCCTGCCGTCCCAGACGATCCGGTGGATGCCGGGCTCGAGCGTCCTGTCCGCCAGCGTCCGCACCAGCCTGCCGCGGATGTCGTGGACGGTGAGCAGAACCCGCCTGCTCTCCCCCTCCCCTTCCGGCACCTCGACCACGATCGTCGTCACCGGGTTGAAGGGATTGGGGTAATTCTGGCGGAGTGAGAGCGCCCGCGGCGGGGGAGGCGTCCCGGCCGTCCGGTCGTCGTCGATGCCCACGGCGAAACCCGAGCTGTAGTGCGCCCGGGCCTCCTGGATGACCTCCATGAGCTCGGCGAGCACC
>CAZMKB010000043.1:0-17152 GCA_964566685.1 uncultured Gemmatimonadota bacterium
ACACTCGGCGGCTTCATGGGAACGTACGTGCACTCCTACTTTCCGGGGATAACGGCTTCGGAGGGAGCTTACGCCCTGGTCGGCATGGGTGCTCTCGTGGCAGCCACCACCCGGGCTCCCATCACCGCCATCCTCATCATCTTCGAGCTCACCGACGACTACCACATCATCCTCCCGCTGATGGCGGCGTGTATCCTCAGCACGCTGCTCTCCATGAAGCTCGACAGGAATTCCATCTACACCACGAAACTCTTCCGGCGGGGCATCAATCTGCGCCAGAGCCGGGATGTCAACATCCTGAAATCCATCATGGTTGAGGGGGTCATGTCCCCCGGGGCGGTCGCCATCCACCGGTCGACACCGTTCAGGGAGATCTTCCGGACGTTCATCAACACGCCGTTCTCGAACCTGTTCGTCGTCGACGAGGAGAACAGGCTGGCCGGCGTCATCTCGTTCCACGATCTCCGCCGCATCCTACCGAACTGGAGCGACCTCCAGGACATCGTCGTCGCCGACGATCTCATGGAACCCCAGCGGTTCGTTCTCACCACCGGCGACACACTGGACCGTGCGATGTATCTCTTCAGCCGTGCCGGGGAGGAGGAGCTACCGGTCGTGGATTCCGCGGAGTCGCGGAAGCTGATCGGCTTCGTCAGCAAGAAGAGGGTGATCGATTCCTACAACGCGGAAGTGCTCCGGAGAGACACGGCATTCGATGTCCAGCAGGGCATCGAGACACAGGCCGTGGAGAGCGAGTACGAGCTCACCGACGGCTACCTCCTCTCCACCGTGCAGGTACCCGCCGCGTTCTCGAGAAAGACCCTGAAGGAGCTCCAGCTGCGCAATCGCTACAACGTGGAAGTGGTCCTCATCAGAAAGGGTCTGACCGGAAAGACCGAGCTCCCTCACCACGGATACCGGCTGAGCGAGGATGACCAGATCCTCGTGATCGGAAAGCCGGAAGCCATCGAGAAGATGAAGAGCATGTAGCGTCCCGTCCCGGGATTCGGGTCAGTAGACGGTCTCCATCGGGAGGCACATCAGGGAGATCGGGTCGACGTTCGTGCCGGCGATACGGACACCCCAGTGGAGGTGCGGGCCGGTCGAGCGACCGGTGCTTCCGACGGTGCCGATCTTCTGGCCGCGCTCCACGATGTCTCCTTCTTCCACCAGCACGCTGTCGCAGTGGAAGTACATGCTGTACACTCCGAGGCCGTGGTCGATGTAGATGGACCTGCCGGAGTAGAAGTGGTCCGCCGTCATCGCGACCACACCGGTGTTGGAAGCCCGGATCGGCGTTCCCCGTCGCCCCCGCAGATCCACTCCGCTGTGGGGACTCCGCTCTCTGCCGTTGATGATCCTGGCGCTTCCGTACTCTTCGGTCACGGTGAGGATGTCGAGCGGCGCGCCGAACGATTCCGTCCAGAGTCTCGTCGGCCGCTCGATGGCGAGGAGGCTGTCGACGGAGGCCCGTTCGAGCATGATGCGGTCGATGTCTTCCTTCGTCAGACCTCCCGGTTTGGCCCGGACCGTGAGGCTCACGAGCCGGAACTCCTTCCCATTCACGACCAGGTCCATGCTGTAATGCTCGCGGCCGCCCCCGGGCTTTTCGATGTCGAGCGTGAGCGGATGAACTCCCGGCTGGACATTGCGGTCGAGACCCAGGATGGCCCGGTAGCGTCCCTCGCCTTCGGGCCAGAACCTGACGGTCCTGCCGAACGCCGTCCCTTCAGAGATCCGGAGATTCCCTCCGGTCCTGACGTCGACGATCACCGGTTCTCCCGGCATGGCCCCGTCACGGGTGACGATGTCGGCGGAGACGGATTCCCCGAGCGCCGGCCCGGGCCCATCACCCTGTCCGAAGAGGAGGGTGCTCATGCCGATTCCGATGAGAAGAAGAGCGGTTGTTCGAAACTGTGTAGTCATCTGCGCGTGACCTCGTCGATGTCGACGGTCATGCCGTCCCGCGCCGCCAAAACACTGATCCCCAGCTCGTCCGCCATCGACTGAACGAGCTCCGCGGGCCGCAGGCGCAGGAGGAACATGCCGAAGTGAGTGACTATGCCGAGCTTCGGACGCATTTCGGACAGGAGCTTTTTCGAGTCGTCGATGCTCAGGTGATAGATTCCCTCCCTCCTCCGGGTGAGCACGACGTTGATGATGGTGACATCGGCTTTGAGCTTTTTCGAGATGCCGGGGAAATAGGCGGTGTCGGGGACGTGAGAGATCGATCCGCTGTCGGTGTGAAAACGGAAGCCGTATGTCTCGACCGTGTGTTTCATCTTCAGCGGGGCTTCGATCACCAGTCCGTCGAGCTCGAGCTTCATTCCCTCCTCGATGACGATCAGGTCGTCGAGAAACGATCGTACGTAGTGCAGCACTACAGGATCGTCCTCCAGTGCATCCCGCGGTGCGAGGAGCACTCCCTTCGCGTTTATCCCTCCGTCGGTCATTCCGTCGATGAGAACGTTGATGTCGCTCGAGTGATCGATGTGCTTGTGGGTGAGGATGATGATGTCGATGTCGTGCGGGTCTATGCGCGGGCGGCGGGAAGCGAGGCGGACCATGCAGCCCGGGCCGGGATCGATGATGATCCGGTATCCTGCCAGGGACATGAAGATGCCGCCGGAGGAACGAAGCTGTTTCGAGACGACGTACCGGGAGCCCGCCGTCCCGAGAAAGACTATCCTGTTCGCGGAGTTATCGGTCATGTTGTCGCGGTTGAAGCAGGTTTCGCGAGTCGGAACAACGGGTGCGGATACCCTCGAAGTGGAATCGTCGCCTCACCCCGTCCCCACGTCATACAGAAGATACATCGGGATTCGTCACGAATCAAGCAGGGCGGCTTCCGGAACGGGGTGGCCGGGCCCAGACCGGCCGGTCCCCCGGCGGAACCGGGGCCTCCGTCCGGGAGGGCGTGCCCGGATCCGGACGGGAACTTTCGGGTTTCGGGGGTGTTTCAGAGATACGCAAGGGACCGCCGACACACGCGGTCACCGGCCGCCGGTTCCGTATCCCTGCCGCTGCGGCCTCGAACGTCACCATTTGACAGGGAGGTCTCCATGAGACGTACATTGTTCGCTGTATTTACCGGCGCCGCCGTCCTCTTCGGCATGATCCACGCGTCCGGACAGCCTGCGCTCGCCGGATCGGCGGGATACCTGGGTGTCCAGGTGCAGGAGCTCAACGACGCACTCAGGCAGGCTCTCGACTTCGAGGGAGACGGAGTGCTCGTCAATGAAGTGTTCGACGAGAGTCCGGCCGCACGGGCGGGCCTCGAAGCCGGAGACATCATAACCCGCTACGATGGTGAGAAGGTGGAGAGCCTCTCGCAGTTCGTGTCGCTGGTCCGGGAGGGCGAACCCGGTACGGAAGTGAGAATCAGCGCCGTGAGAAAGGGTGACGAGAAGGAGTTCACCGCGACGGTCGGCGAACGGGAGGCCCGCGAGCGCTTCGGCAGGTTCGACGAAAAGTTCAAGGGAATGAAGAAGTTCAGGATGGAGCCGCGGGCGTATCTCGGTGTCCGAATCGAGAGCCTCGGACCGCAGCTGGGTGAGTATTTCGCCACCGAGGACGGGGCGCTCGTTCTCTCCGTCGAGGAGGAGACTCCGGCGGCACAGGCGGGACTCACGGCCGGAGACGTCATCAAGGAGATCGACGGGTCGAGGATTCACGACACCGAAGATGTGTTCGAGATCCTCGAGCACAGGAAAGCCGGCGATGAGGTGACGGTCACCGTCCTCAGGAAAGGCAGGCACCACGATCTGCAGGTGACCCTCGGAGAATGCCCCCGGCGCGGCGGATGGCACGGAGGGCATCCGGGATGCGGCCGGTTCATGTGGCAGGGGCCGGGCGGTGAGCAAGGCTTCGGCTTCCCGGACATGGGAGAGCTGGACATCGAGCTCGAGAAGCTCGATGACCTGCTCGACGACGAGGAGCTCTCGAAAGCCATCGAGGAAGGGCTCAGCGGGATAGGCCCCATGACCGAGAAGAAGATGAAGGCGCTCGAAAAGGGGATCGCCGAGCTGCGGGGGGAGCTCGAGAAGCTGAAGGAGAAATATACGGAATGAGTCCCGGCCCGGTGAACTGGATTTCGTGTCGCTGAGTAGTCGGATCCGGCCGACGGAGGGACGGCTGCCGCGGGACAGGCCGGGTTCCTGTCAGGCCTCGAGCGGCGGGCTCACCGTCGGCGGTCTGTCGAACTTCTTCCTCGATTCGGTGAGGAGAACGATGGCGACGCCGGTCAAAAGCAGCGCCAGCAGCGCGAGCGAGACGTGACCGAAGGTGACCTCTCCCGAGATGATGGCCGAGACGTGCGAGATGAACAGGACGACGAGTGAGGAGAGCGTCACCGCGAACATGAAGTACATGGGTATGCGCGCGAACCGGTTCCTGACGCCCGTCCTCGCGAGCCACACCGATACCGCAAGGAGCGCGAGGGCCGCCAGGAGCTGATTGGCCGATCCGAAAACGGGCCAGAGCTGCATGGCCTCGCCGGAGAGAGTCAGGGACAGGGCCACGGCCACGGTCACCGCGGTGCCGACGAAACGGTTTCCGCTGAGGACGCCGGCAGAGGCCTTCTCCCTCTTCTCGAAGAACTCCTGGAATGCGAACCGTGCGAGCCTGGTCGATGTGTCGAGCGAGGTCAGGGCGAATGCGCTCAGTGCGAGCGCCGTGAACGTCACACCCACCTCCCCGGGAATGCCCAGCGCCGCGATGAACCCTCCGACTCCGTTTGCAAAAAGAGAGATCGGCCCGCCGCCTCCGTCGGCGAAGAACGCCTGGTAACCTTCCCCGGTCAGCACCACCGCGGTGATGAGGGCGATGATGGCCAGAATGCCCTCGATGAGCATCGATCCGTACCCCACCGCCTTCGCGTCGGTTTCCCGGTCGAGCTGCTTCGATGTCGTGCCCGACGCCACCAGGCAGTGAAATCCCGAGATGGCTCCGCAGGCGACGGTGACGAACACGATGGGGAAGAGATACCCGATTTCCGTGTGGAACGAGGTGACGGCGGGGAGGTGCGCTTCCGGCTGAGCAACGATGATGCCGGCGAACGAGAACACGATCAGAATGTAGAGTAGAAACGAGTTCAGGTAGTCTCTCGGCTGCAGGAGGATCCAGACCGGGGTCACGGAAGCGATGAAGATGTAGCCGAAGAGGACGGCCAGCCAGGTTGAATAGGAGAGCTCGAGCGGGAAGAGAATACCGAGATAGATGCAGAACAGGAGCATGGCGATACCCACCACGCTCGAGAGGATCAGCGGGGACCTCATCCGGTTCACGAAGAAACCGAACAGCACCGCCAGGACGATGAAACCGATGGAGGCCGTTCCGGCCTGCGGGTACTTCACGAACGTCTGGGCCACGACGATTGTGAAGACCGCGATGACGAGTATCAGTGCGGACCAGGAGAATATCAGGAAGAGCTTCTTGCCGCGCCGCCCCATGTATGTCTCGATCACCTCCCCGATCGATTTCCCCCGGTGCCTCACCGACGCGATGACGGAAGTGAAGTCGTGAACCGCTCCGAAGAAGATGTTCCCGACGAGTATCCAGAGCAGAACGGGAAGCCAGCCGAATATGGCCGCGAAGATCGGGCCAACGATCGGGCCCGCGCCGGCGATCGAAGCGAAGTGATGACCCATGAGAACGGCTTTTTTCGCGGGGTAGTAGTCCACGCCGTCGGTCATCGAGTGGGCGGGCGTGTTCCGCTCGTGCCCGAGCGACAGCTTCCGGGCCAGGTAGCCGCCGTAGAACCGGTAGGCCAGGGCGAACAGAAGACAGCCGATGATCAGGAAGAAAGCAGTGTTCATATAAAGGATTTTCGACGTTGTTTCCCGGTGGGACGGCCCGTGTCCCCGGGATGCGGGTACAAAAGCACAATGAACGTCTTTCTTTACAATGTAGCCACCAGGGCGGTCTTTAGCAAGCGGGGCAGGCGTCTTGACCCTCTCTTCCCGGATGGTTAGAATTTAACCTCCGGTGCCGAACGATGCGGCTCATGGCCGGCGGCCCGGTTATGACACAGAAATGGAAGAGGAGCTGTTTCAACCGTGAAGATCACGCTGAAATATTTCGCTTCACTGCGGGATGTGTGCGGGAAGGGAGAGGAGCGGATCGACGTCGATGAGAACACCAGCATCTCCCGGCTCAGGTCTCTCCTCCTCGAAAGGTACCCCGGACTCGACGGCGTCATCGGGAACACCTACCCGGTGCTGAACATGGAATACGTCGACGATGAAGACCGAACCCTGTCCGACGGGGATGAGGTGACTTTCATACCGCCGGTGAGCGGGGGGTGATGCCGTGATTCTCCTGACCGAGAGAAGAATCGAAGTGGAGAAGCACATCAGGGACGCCTTTCACACCGAATCGGGCGCCGTCGTCACGTTCATCGGCACGGTGCGGGAGGAGAACCGGGACGGGAGGAAGCTCCGCTGTCTCGCGTATGAGGCCTACGCGGAAATGGCACAGAAGCGGCTCGAGGAGATGGTCGAAGAGGTCAGGGAGAAGCGGGGTGTGAGGAAAGCTCTCGTCATCCACCGGCTGGGGGAGGTTCCCGTCGGTGAAGAGAGCATCCTCATCGCCCTGAGCTCCCCGCACCGCAGGGAAGCATTCATCGCCTGCAGCTGGATCATCGACACGGTAAAGAAGGACGTGCCGATATGGAGGAAGGAGGTCTGGGAGGAGTGATCTTCCCGGAAGGAGATGAGTGAAGACCGGCCCCGGATACCCAGGGAACGACGACAGGGAATCGTGAGCGTATTCACCGGCGACGGCAAGGGGAAGACGACGGCGGCTCTCGGGATGGCCCTGCGGGCGATGGGGTACGGTTTCCGGGTCCTTTTCGTCCAGTTCATCAAGGACTCCCGGGATTACGGAGAGCTCATGCTGGCGGACCGGTTCGCGGGCCTGCTCGATGTCAGGCAGGTCGGCCGCGGTTATGTGGGGATCCGGGGGGACGAGCTGCCGCGGGAGGTCCACGGAGAAGCCGCCCGGAACGGAGTCCGTCTGGTCCTCGATACCATGAAGGAGGGCACGTACGACATGATCGTCCTGGACGAGCTCAACGTCGCCCTCGCTCTCGGACTGGTCGGTGACCGGGAGGTCGATGCTGTTCTGGAAGGAAAGCCGCCCTACCTTCACCTGGTCTTCACCGGCCGCGGGGCGCCGGATACGCTCGTCGAAAAGGCCGACCTCGTCACCGAGATGTCGAGTGTCCGGCATCCGTTCGACAGAAACGTCCCTGCACAGCGGGGATTCGAATACTGACAGCAGTTTCGCACCTGCGACCGGAGGACGCATGGACTATTCCGTCGTGAGGAAGAAAGGGTACGAGGTGCGGGGGGATGTCCTCGTCTGCGGCATGACCGATGAGGGAGTAACGGGACCGCTCCTCGCCGTGAACCAGGAGACCGGCGGGCTCCTCCGGCGGGTCACCGAGAGCGGAGAGATCGAGGGAAAGCCGCTCGAGGTCCGCGTACTGCACACGGAAGCCTCCCTCGGGTCTCCCCGGCTCGTGCTCGTGGGGCTCGGACCGCCCTCGGAAATCGACCGCGACGTTCTGAGAAAGGCAGGCGGTCAGGCCGCGCGTACTGCGAGAGACCTGGGCGCTTCCCGCTGCGTTTTCGACCTGGAGAGCTTCTGTCGCGCGCCCATGGACCACCGGGAGGCAGCCGCCTGTCTCGCTGAAGGCTCCGGTCTCGGCCTCTATCGCTTTCTGAAGCACAAGACGGAGAAGAAAGAGAAGAAGAAGTCTCCCTCTCAGCTCGTCATCGCCACCGGGACTCTGGGTGACCTGGCCACGGTCAGGAAGGAGCTCGAGAAGGTCGACATCCTGGTCGAGGCGACCAATATGGCCAGGGATCTCGCGAACGAGCCCGCGAACGCCCTCACCCCCACCGTGTTCTCGAAGATCGCGCGGGAGCTCTCGAGCCGCGTGGGTCTCGCCTGCACCGTCTTGAATCGCGAGCAGCTGAAGCGGAAGCGGATGGGTGGCATCGTCGCGGTGTCCGCGGGCAGCACCGAACCTCCGAAGCTCGTCATGCTTCGTCACCGGCCGCCCGGAGGCAAGGCCCCGACGGTGGCGCTGGTCGGCAAGGGGATCACCTTCGACAGCGGAGGAATCTCGCTCAAGTCCAGCAGCAGGATGGAAGACATGAAGTACGACAAGGCCGGGGCCTGTTCGGTTCTGGGTGTCATGAACGCCGTCGCGAGGCTCGGCCTGCCGCTGGACATCATCGGACTCATGCCGGTCACGGAGAATCTGCCGGGAGGCTCGGCCTACAAGCCGGGCGACGTCGTGACGATGTACTCCGGGAAGACGGTCGAGGTGATTTCCACGGATGCCGAGGGGCGCATGATCGTGGCCGATGCCCTTGCGTATGCGCTCGAGTTCGATCCGGACGCCGTTTTCGACATCGCAACCCTCACCGGGGCCTGCGTCATCGCCCTCGGGGCGCATGCGACCGGCCTCGTGTCGAATGCCCCGGAACTGGTAGAAAAAGTCGAAGAAGCATCGGCCCGATCGGGCGAGCGGGTCTGGGAGTTCCCGAACTGGAAGGAGTATCGTGAACAGCTCGACAGCGAGATCGCCGACATCAAGAACGTGGGCGGCCGGGACGGCGGGATGATCACGGCCGGGCTCTTTCTGCGGGAGTTCGTCGGCGGGACGCCCTGGGTCCACCTCGACATCGCCGGCAACTCTTGGGTCACGAAGGACCACCCGTACCATCCGAAGGGGGCCACGGGGGCGGGAGTGCGTCTTCTGGTCGAGCTTCTCTCGCACTGGGAATGACGGAACAGATAACAGAGAAAGGAAATCATGCTCGTCGTCAAAACGCTCGCGGTCGGACCGTTTCAATCGAACTCCTACGTCATCAAGTGCAGCGAAACCGGAGAGGGAGCCGTCATCGATCCCGGTGACGAAGACGAACTCATCCTGGAGGTCGCCAGCAGGGAAGAGGTGGACGTCAGGTACATCTTCCTGACCCATGCCCACATCGACCACGTCGGGGCGTTGAAACCGGTGAAAGACGCCACCGGAGCCCGGATTCTCATGCACCGGGACGACAAGTTCCTTCTCGACGGAGTGGGGGCGCAGGCCGTCAGCTTCGGTCTCTCCGTGGACGGCGGCGCCGACATCGACGAGTTCGTGGACGAGGGCGACACGTTCCGGTTCGGAAAGCTCGAGGCCGGCGTGATCCACACCCCGGGACACTCGCCAGGCGGGGTGTGCTACCGGATCGGGAACGCGGTGTTCGTCGGAGACACCCTGTTCGCGGGTTCGATCGGCCGTACCGATCTTCCCGGGGGATCATACGAACAGCTGATCGCTTCCATCACGGAGAAGCTCCTTCCCCTCGGTGACGACATCGACGTCTTCTGCGGTCACGGACCGCGGACGACGATCGGTGAGGAGCGTTTCTCCAACCCCTTCCTGCGATCGGGTTTCATGCCGTAGCCGGGCGCCGTTCATCTCCACGCAGGGAAGCGCACGGAGTTCACGGGTCCGCCGGCAGTGCCCTCCCGCTCAATTGTCTTGACATTGAAGGAGAATACATTAAATAGGGTGTGGGAACGGGAGTTCCGCTTCCACGGCCACGATACGGAAGATTCCGGCTCCACGAGGTGTGAAGAATGGAATCCATTTACATGGATCACAACGCGACGACTCCGGTAGACCCGAGGGTTCTCGAGGCCATGCTTCCCTACTACCGGGAATTCTTCGGCAATCCGTCGAGTTCGACGCACGAGTACGGCCGGCTCGCCGGAGCGGCCGTCGTGGAGGCCCGTGAAAGGGTCGCCTCGCTGATCGGAGCGAAACCGATCGAGGTGATTTTCACCAGCGGAGCCACGGAGGCGGACAACCTGGCCATCAAGGGAGCGGCCTGGCAGAACGGGGAGAAGGGAAATCACATCATCACTTCGAACATCGAGCACAAGGCGGTGCTCGATGCCTGTGCCTGGCTGGAGAAGGAGGGTTTCGAGGTCACATACCTCCCGGTGGACGGATACGGCATGGTGGACCCGGAAGCCGTCAGGGAGGCCATTACCGACAGAACGATCCTCGTGAGCATCATGCAGGTGAACAGCGAGGTCGGGACCATCAACCCTATCGCCGGGATCGGTGCCGTCGTGAAGGATCGGGGCATCCTGTTTCACTGTGACGCCGTCCAGGGGGTGGGGAAGATTCCGGCGAAGGTGGACGAGCTGAACGTGGACCTCCTCAGCATCTCCGCTCACAAGATCTACGGACCGAAGGGTGTCGGGGCGCTGTACGTGCGCAGGGGAGTGAAGCTCGTGCCCATGATGCACGGCGGGGGCCACGAGAGGAAGCTCAGGTCGGGCACGCTCAACGCACCCGGAATCGTCGGGCTGGGAGAGAGCTGTGCCATCAGGGAGCGTGAAATGGACGAGGAGGCCGAACGCCTGCGCAACCTCAGGATCCGGATGATGGAGGCCATCGAATCCAGGATCGACCACGTCTACCTCAACGGGCACCCGGAAAAGCGGCAGCCGGGCAACCTCAATGTCAGCTTCGCGTATGTCGAGGGCGAGGCGCTCATCCTCTCCCTCCGGGACGTCGCCGTGTCCTCCGGATCCGCCTGTACCAGTGAGTCCCTTGAGTCTTCCTACGTTCTCCGAGCGCTGGGTGTGCCGGAAGCACTCGCCCACTGCTCTCTCAGGTTCGGCCTGGGAAAAGACAACACCGAGGAGGAAGTCGACCGCGTCGTCGATCTGCTCGAGGAGAACGTCGTGAAACTGAGAGAACTGTCTCCCCTGACCGGCATGGATCTCGATTCCCTCGCCGGTCTCGGAAAGCGGAAACCCTGATCGGTCCCGCAGGCAGCCTGTTTCCCCATTCTCGAATCCCCGAACCCAGAGTCCATTGAAGGAGAAGGAGCACCTGTCGTGAGGAAAACGATGTCGGTGCGCGAGTCCCGGATCCTGGACACCTACCGGACTATGGACGAGTCTGATCTCCTCGAGCGGATCGGGGAGAAGAAGCGGGAGGTGGGGGACCGGATTCTCGTGCTCGTTCACCATTACCAGAAACCGGAGATCGTCGGGTTCGCCGACCACGTCGGAGACTCCCTCGAGCTCGCACGGATCGCCTCGGAGAAGAAGGACATCCGCTTCATCGTTTTCTGCGGCGTGCACTTCATGGCGGAGAGCGCGCGGATCCTGGCGGATCCGGAGCAGGTGGTCGTCCTGCCCGATCTGACCGCCGGCTGCCCCCTGGCCGATTCCGCCGAAATCCACCAGGTGGAAGAGGCCTGGTCGGCGCTGACCGGCGTGTGCGGTGACGAACGCATCATACCGGTGACCTACGTCAACTCGGATGCGCTCCTCAAGGCCTTCACCGGGAGACAGGGCGGCGCCGTCTGCACTTCATCCAATGCGCCGGCGGTGTTCGACTGGGCCGTCGAGAACGGACAGAAGGTCTTTTTCTTCCCCGACGAACACCTGGGCAGGAACACGGCGAGGGACCGGGGATTCACCGGGGAGGACGTCCTCGTCTGGGATCCCGATCTGGAAAACGGGGGGAACACCGTCGAACGGATCCGGCGGGCCTCGGTCGTCCTGTGGAAGGGGTACTGTCACGTGCACACCTGGTTCAAGCCGGAGCACGTCCGCGAGGTCAGGCGGCGGGACCCGGGGGCCAGCGTCGTTGCTCATCCCGAGTGCCCCGAGGAGGTGATCGATCTCGTCGATGCGAAAGGCTCGACCGGATTCATCGTTCAGTACGTGGAAAAGGCCCCTGCCGGTGCGCACATCGCCATTGCGACGGAGATTCACCTGATCAAAAGGCTTGCAAAAAATCATCCTTCGAAAAAAGTTTATGAAGTGGCACGTTCACTCTGTCCGAACATGTACAGGATCGGGCTCGACGATCTCTGCTGCACGCTCGAGCACCTGGGGGAGATGAACGTGATCGAGGTTTCAAACGACATCGTCCGCGACGCACGCGTGGCGCTGGAGCGAATGCTCCGGCTCGTATGAGCAGCGAAGAGGGTACGATATGATAGAGATCCGGATTCACGGCAGAGGAGGGCAGGGTTCCGTGATCGCGAGCAAGATACTCGCCGCCGCGGCGCACAAGGACGGGCTCTACGCCCAGTCGTTCCCGGCGTTCGGGGTGGAGCGCAGGGGGGCACCGGTGCTCGCATTCACCAGGATCGACAGGGAGTACGTGAACCTCCGCTGCGAGATCTACGAGCCGGATCACGTCGTCGTACTCGATCCCACGTTGCTCCTGAGCATCGACGTCACGGCCGGCCTGAAGGACGGCGGATCGGTTCTGATCAACAGCGACCAGAAGCCGTCGTTCTTCGAGCTCGACGGCCGTTTCCGCGTCTCCACCGTCGATGCCAACACCATCGCTATCGAGAGGGGGCTGGGGTCGAGAACCGCCCCCATCATCAACACGGCAATCCTGGGAGCGCTGTCGAAGGTCTCGGGGATCGTCACGATCGCGTCGATTCAGAAGGCCATCCTCGAGGGTGCTCCCGTGAAGAGAGAAATGAATGCCGAAGCAGCAAAAGCAGCATTCGAGAGAGTTGTAACATAGCGGTCCTGTTCATGAGTGCGGCGGCCTCCGTGCCATTTTCAGCATATTCTTGAACGGTGCCGCTCAGGGGAAAGAGTCATGAAGAAAAAGATCGTTTTCAAGAAGATCACCGAGATGCCGCCGATGGCCATCTCGCTCGATACAATGGACTGGAACAAAACCGGGAGCTGGCGCTACATGCGGCCGATGTACCAGTACAAGACGGCTCCCTGTACCGTCGCCTGCCCGGCATCCGAGAAGATCTCACGGTACCTCCTGCACATCGCCAGGAGGGAGTACGAAGAAGCCTGGACGATGCTCATCAGGGACAACCCGTTTCCGGCCGTCTGCGGCAGGGTGTGCCGGCATCCCTGCGAGGCGGTGTGCAACAGGGCGCACTTCGATCAGCCGATATCGATACGGGCCCTGGAGAGACACATCGGCGACTGGGGGAGGGAGCACGGCTCCTTCAAACCGGTGATCCTCGAGAAGGAGAAGCGGGTGGCCGTCGTGGGAGCCGGTGCTTCCGGCCTGAGTGCGGCATTCTTCCTCCGGCTCGAGGGCTACGGGGTGGATGTCTACGAGGCGATGAGGCAGCCGGGCGGCATCATGCGGCACATGATTCCCTCGTACCGGCTCCCCGGACAGGTACTCGACGACGAGATCGAAACGATCCGGAAGACCGGAGTGAATATCAGGACC
Organism: uncultured Gemmatimonadota bacterium; assembly: GCA_964566685.1. Lineage (GTDB taxonomy): Bacteria > Gemmatimonadota > CAZMKB01 > CAZMKB01 > CAZMKB01 > CAZMKB01. The sequence continues at coordinate 13,259 of CAZMKB010000043.1, forward strand.
GGGGTGCAGGTCGGGAAGGACATCTCCTTCGACGAGCTCCTCTCCTACGACGCCGTCGTGCTCGCCGTCGGCGCCTGGCAGGCGCAGAAGATGGGAGTCGAGGGGGAGGAGATGCACGGCGTCTACTCGGACTGGGAGCTTCTCAGATCGGTGAAGAAGGGTGAATCGCTCGATCTCGGCAAGCGCACGGCGGTGATCGGAACCGGCGACTCGGCTCTCGATTCCGCCCGTTCGCTCGTCAGGCTGGGCAGGGACGTGGTGCTCGTGACCGAGCGAACCAGGGGCGGGATGCCGCAGCCGCTCGCGGAAATCGAAGACGCGGTGATGGAGGGCGTCGACATCAGGGAGCGGATGAAGCCGCTCAGGATCATCCTCCAGAACGACCGGGTCCGGGCCATGGAGTGCATCGAAGTCGAGCTCGATGAAACCGACGAATCCGGACGGCAGAGTTTCATAGCCATCGAAGGATCGGACACTGTTTTCAAGGTTGACAGTGTGATCGAGTGCGTGAACTCGATTCCCGATTTCGCCTTTCTGCCGGACTCGTTCCTGAACGACGAGGGAGCATTCGGGTGTGACGAGAGGGGCGCGACGGCTCACGAGAAGGTGTTCATCGTCGGGGATGCGGTCTCCGGTGCATACCGTTCCGTCGCCGAGGCCGTCGGCTCCGGGAAGAGGATGGCCGGCGTGGTGGGAGCCTACCTCGAGGGGAAACCGTACCGGGAGCCGAAGCCGAAGCAGAACGTCGTCCGCTACGACACGCTCAACACCCTCTACTTCAGGAAACAGGAGCGCGAGCCCAGGGACACGCTGGCTCCCAGGGATGCAAAGAAGACCTTCGACGAGCTGGAATTCACTCTGGGTCCGCTCGCCGCCCGCCGGGAAGCCGGGCGCTGCATGAACTGCGGGGTGTGCACGCAGTGCGACAACTGTCTCATCTTCTGTCCCGACGTGGCGATATCGCGGGTGAAGAAGGGGTACAGGATCGATTATGACTTCTGCAAGGGATGCGGCATCTGCGTCCACGAATGCCCGAGGAACTGTATGACCCTCGTGGAGGAGATGAAATGGAAAAAGTGATCGAGGGAACCCATGCCGCGTCCTATGCCGCGAAGCTGGCCAGGGTTCAGGTCATCGCGGCCTATCCCATAACACCCTCGTCCAGCGTGGTGGAGCTCATCTCGGAGATGTGCGCGCGGGGAGAGCTCAAGGCCCGGTTCATCAAGGTGGAGTCGGAGCACTCGGCCATGGCGAGCTGCATCGGCGCGTCTGCCGCCGGGGCCCGTGCGTTCACCGCCACCTCTTCGCACGGCCTGGCCCTCATGCACGAGATGCTCCACTGGGCCGCGGGCGGCAGGCACCCCATCGTCATGGTGAACGTCAACAGGGCCATGGGCCCGCCCTGGACCATCTGGGCAGACCAGACCGACAGTCTCGCCCAGCGCGACACCGGCTGGATGCAGTACTACTGCGAGAGCAACCAGGAAGTTCTCGACTCGGTGATCATGGCGTACCGGGTGTCCGAGAAGGTCAGAATGCCGACCATGCTCAATCTCGACGCGTTCTTCCTCTCCCACACATCAGAGCCCGTGGACATACCCGACCAGAAGGAGGTCGATGAGTTTCTCCCGCCCTGGAAACCCGATCTGAAGGTCGATCCGTCGGATCCCCACGCTTTCGGCGGTCTGGCCACGGCCGAGTACTACATGGAGCTCAGATACATGATGCAGGAGTCGATGGCACAGGCCCTGGATGAAATCCGGACCGTCGCCCGGGAGTTCGAGGATCGGTTCGGCAGGTCGTACGACCTCCTCGAGGAATACATGACCGATGACGCCGACGTGCTCCTCGTCACCTCGGGAACGGCGACCAGCACCGCCCGGATCGTCGTGGAAGACATGAGGCGGCGGGGAAAGCCGGTCGGGCTCCTCAAGCTGCGGGTGTTCCGGCCGTTCCCGGCGGCTGAGATCAGGCGGATCGCGGGCAGGATTTCGAAACTCGCGGTGATCGACAGGGACCTCTGCTTCGGTGTCGGGGGTATTTTCTGTCAGGAAGTAAAAGCGGCACTCTGCAGCCTGGAGAAACGGCCGCAGGTCTACGGCTACATCGCCGGTCTCGGCGGACGCGACATCACACCTGATGTGATAGAAGACATCATCGACACGACGTTCGAAGCAAGCGAACCATCGAGCGATATCATCTGGATCGGAGCGAAGGTATGAATCAGCCGTTGATAACGATACCGGAAGAAGAGATCATGGGGTCGGGGCATCTCGCCTGCGCGGGGTGCGGTGCGACACTGGCCATGCGTTACGTGCTGAAAGCGCTCGGGAAGAAGAGCGTGTTCACCATACCGGCGTGCTGCTGGTCCGTCATCGACGGTCCCATGCCGCATTCCTGCCTCGGTGTTCCGCTCTATCACACCGCGTTCGAGACTGCGGCGGCGACGGCCGCCGGTATCAAGGCGGGACTCACCATGCGCGGGGACACCGAAACCAACGTGGTCGCCTGGGCCGGCGACGGCGGCACGTTCGACATTGGGATCCAGGCACTGTCGGCCGCCGCGGAGAGGAACGAGGACATCATCTACATCTGCTATGACAATGAAGCCTACATGAACACGGGTATCCAGCGGAGCAGCGCCACTCCCTGGGGAGCCTGGACCACGACGACACCAGAGGAGTTTCCGAAGGAAAATCACAAGAAGAACATCGTCGAGATCCTCGCCGCCCACTGGATACCCTATGTCGCGACGGCATCGGTCGCCTTCCCCGAAGACCTGGTCCGGAAGGTGGAGAAGGCGAAAGGTATCCGGGGGACACGGTTCGTCCACATCCTGTCGCCGTGCCCGCCGGGCTGGCGCTCGACCAGCGAGATGTCCATTACTCTCACGCATCTCGCCGTGCTCACCAGGGCATTCCCCCTGTACGAAGTGGAGGACGGCGTCACGTACCGCCTGAACTTCGTACCGGAAAAGAACATCCCCATCACTGCGTACATCAAGAACCAGGGTCGTTTCAAGCATCTCACTCCGGAACAGATCGACTTCATTCAGAATCGGGTCGACATGGAGTGGGATCGTGTTTACAAGAAGGCCGAAGCCTCCGGCGGCATTCCCTCCGGGAGAGGAGTGTTCGACTGGGAGACCGAAAGGGAAGGAGGCGACGAGGCCTGAAATGGGGTACCATGAAAGAGGCATGCCTGTATGACAAACTCGACGGCGGTTCGGTCAAGTGTAATCTCTGCGCTCACCGGTGTACCATAAAGGACGGCAGGCGCGGCATCTGCATGGTCCGTGAGAACAGGGGGGGTGAGCTCTCCACGCTCGTCTTCGATCGGATATCCTCGGCCAACGTGGACCCGATCGAAAAGAAGCCGCTCTTCCACTTCATTCCGGGTTCGAAGGCCTTCTCGCTCGCCACCGTCGGCTGCAACTTCCGGTGTTCGTTCTGCCAGAACGCGAGCCTGTCGCAGCTCGTTCGAAACGACGGCGAGATCTACGGGACCCGCATGACTCCCGAGCAGCTCGTGGAGGTAGCCGAGCGCTACCGCTGCCGCAGCATCTCCTACACGTACACCGAGCCGACGATCTTCTTCGAGCTGGCCTACGAGACGGCGAAGCTCGCCGCGGAGCGTGGCATCAAGAACACATTCGTGACCAACGGCTTCATGACGCCGGAGGCCATCGAGATGATCAGGCCCTACCTCGACGCCGCCAATGTCGATCTCAAGGCGTTCAGCGAGGACACCTACCGGAAGATCATCGGCGGGCGGCTGGAGCCCGTCCTGGAGTCGATCAGGCTCCTGCGCGAACACGGGATCTGGGTCGAGGTCACCACGCTCGTCGTCCCGGGAATGAACGACAGCGAGGAGGAGCTCACCGGAATCGCGGAA
>CAZMKB010000044.1:0-17128 GCA_964566685.1 uncultured Gemmatimonadota bacterium
CATCCTGTCCGGGGAATACCAGGATGGAGAGGATTTCTACCACAGCTTCTACTACCGCCTGAGATTGAGAGAACTGCTCGGACACAGCTACCTCTACAGGGGCATGAGGCATCTGCTCACAACCGTTTTCAACCTGTCGAAGCGGGATCTGCTCGAGACAGGGGACTTCGAATACGAGCATCTTGAACTCGACGAAATCCACTGCCGCGTCGAACCGGACCGCTATAGAAGCATTCTCGGCGAGTTCACCGATTTTGCAGCTTCGAGGAACATTCCCGTGATACTGGTGCCGCTCATGGACAATCCTTCTTACGTGAACAATTACTATGCTGCCTGCTCTCTCGCTGATGCCGGAAGGTACGAAGAAGCCGTTTTGATGCTTCAGGAAACTTACCGGTTTCCCTTCTACAGAATAATCGTTGTGAAGAAGATCAACGAACTCCTCGAAAGAGGGGGTAACGCTGGGAAAAAAATCGAGTCCATTCCCATACCTCTGAAGTGGATGAGTACGGACGGCAACATTCCGGTGTATCTCAGCGACACTTACGTGAAGATCATGGAGGATGCCGGGCTGAAACCGGGAGTGCTTACCCTGGACTTCGATCCCGGGTCAATGGGAGGTGGCGATATCTACCTCGATTACATACATCTGAACGAACTCGGGCACGACCTGCTTGCCGGGAAGCTTTTCCGTGTCATGAGAGATTCGGACGAGCTCACGGTACCCCTCGAAAAACCGATCTCAGAGCAGCAGAGGGATCCGGATGCGGTACGAAGGAGGCTATGAGTCTCTCACGGGACCGCCTTCTTCATCTCCGAAGAGGATATTTCCCCCGCCCGACCCGTCCCGACCCGGGCGGAAACGGGAAGTCATGCCACCGGGTTGGCCGTGTGATTCATTGACTTCGGACTGTTTCCGTGTATTTTACATATCTTTACGTCGAGAACACTCTCTCCGGAGTCCGTGGATGACAGAACGGGTCTTCTGGATCATTGTCAGCGCCCTTGCAGCGATTTCGTTCTCCTGCGCTTCGCCGCAGCCGACCCGCGTGGTCCTCATCGGGATGGACGGGCTCACACCTCAGCTCCTCTTTCCCCGTGCTCACTCGGGCAGTCTTCCCGCTTTCCGGAAGCTCCTCGAGACCGGAGCGTCAGGATCCCTCGCTTCCGTGCTCCCGCCTTACTCGGCGCAGGCGTGGACTTCGTGCATCACCGGCGTCAACCCCGGAAAACACGGCGTACACGGTTTCGTCGAATCGATCGGGGGCGATCCCCTCGACCGCGAATCCGCGGGAATGACGTTCTCCTCCTCACTGACGAACAGGGCCAAGACCGTCTGGGAAATACTCGGGACGGAAGGAAAACGGGTCATCGCGATCAACACGCCTCTCAGTGCTCCCCCTTTCGAGATCGAAGGGCTCATGATCTCGGGTTTCCCTCAACCCGCCGACGCCCCGTTCACCTACCCTCCCGACCTCGAAGAGCGGCTCCCGGACTATCGCCCCGACTCGTACGGTGAGGAGGTCAGGCCCGGCGAGGAGGCGGAGTTCCTGGCGGAGCTCTACGACATATCCCGGAGGAGGAGAGACACCGCACTGCGACTTCTCGAAGAGGAGGACTGGGAGTTCTTCATGGTGGTGTTTACCATTCCCGACCGTATACAGCACTATTTCTGGAAGTACATGGACGAGCATCACCCGCATCACGATCTCATCAACACGGCGGTATTCGGAGGAGAGATCGATCGTGTCTATCAGTGGATGGACGAGATCCTGGGATCGTTTCTCGACCGGATCGACGGGAACACCTGCCTCATCGTCATGTCCGACCACGGATTCAGGCCCGTCAGAAAGCAGGTTTACGGCGAGGTCTTCCTGGAGAGCGTCAACACCGACTCCACGTTCACGGCATACGCCACGGAAAATTTCGGTGCGACGTTCAGGATCAAGCCGCGCCGGCCCGTCATCATGACCGCGGAGCTGGAAGCCCGCCGCGGACGGTTCGTCGAGCACGTGGCACAGGAACTCGGCTCGCTCGAAGACCCCGGAACGGGGGAAGCGATTATAAGGCAGGTGATCCGCAGGGAAGAAGCATACCGGGGGAGCCATCAGTTCAGAGCACCGGACATCATCGGGCTGGAGGAGGAGGGATACCTCTTCCTGAACTGGGTCCGGCCGGTCGACGCGCCGCTGGTCCAGGAGAATCCGATGGGCCGGTTCTTCTCCGGGCATCACCAGGTCGAAGGAATACTGTTTCTCGCGGGACCGGGCGTCAGGAAAGGGTACGAAATAACCGGCGCCGGAATTCTCGACATCGCACCCACGGCCCTCGCCCTGATGGATGTCCCCGCGGACACGGACATGGACGGCCGGACACTTGCGGAAGCATTTCTCCCCGGCCGGTTCGAAACCCTTCCTCCGAGGATCACCCACGACGTCCACCCCGAGCGGAGGCGCTTCGTGCTGGGAGACAGCACGGTGACGGCGGGAGAAATAGAGGAACAACTGAGGGCGATGGGTTATATTCAGTAGTACTGCGGCCGGAAGAGAAGAAAGGAACGGTTCATGCCCCGGAACACCCGAACGATCGGAAGCCTGCTGCTCTCCTGGGAAGCCCTGGAGGAAAAGCCTGTCGGATTCTTCAATTACGTGATCGTGCTCGCGGCGATCATGTTCACCAGGAATGTCCTCGAGGCGTTCTCCGGCACGGGTTTCACCGAGCAGGCCGGGAGTTATCTCATCCACTACCCGCTCGCCTACATCGCACCGCTCCTCGCGCTGAGCAGCGCGCTCGCGGTTCTGTCAGGCGTTCCCGTCATCAGGGTGACGAGACTGATGCTCTATGTCTGGCTCCTGACACTGCTCCCGCCGCTGTTGGACCTCCTCATCACGAGAGGGATCGAGGGCGAGAGCACCCAGATCGGCTACCTCGCCCTCTCCGAAGGAGAGTACTGGTCCACATTCCTCAACTTCTTCAATCCATCGGCGAGCCTGAAGGGCACGACAATCGGCATCCGGATCGAAGCCTTCCTGGCGTCGGTCCTCTCGATGATGTACGTCGCCGTGAAATCGAAATCTCCGGTGAGAACGGTCGTGGCTCCGTTCGTCATTTTCGCCCTCTCCTATTTCTTCTTCACGTTTCCCCACGTCTACCTCTGGATCGTGAAGCTGTTCGACCGGGACATCGCCGGATTTCCGGACCTGTTTCTGACGGAGGGCATGCTGATACGGACCGATACCGCCAGACTGTCGCTGATCGTCGCTCAGGTCGACATCGTTCTCACCGCTCTCGTCCTGCTGATATGGTACGGCCTCTACCGGGGACGCCAGGCTCTCAGCCGGACAGCGGAGCTGGTCCTCTCGCCGCCCGCCGTCTACAGTGCGGTCGTCGTCTTCTCGGGTTTCATCATCGGATGGCGGGTCATACTGCCCTACGACCCTCTCCCGGTCCTCCTCTCTCATCACTCGGATTTCATGTCGCTCGTGTCGCTCATCCTCGCAGCCGTGGGAGCTTCGGCCGGAATCGCGTTCTCCGAGCGCTCGACGCAGGGCAGAGAGGACCCGCGCGCCGGCCTCCCCCGGAACGAGCTCCTGTTCGTCCTTTTTACCTTCGCGGCCCTCAACACACTGGTCATCGGATTCGCCCCCTTCTGCTTCCTCCTTCTCTACACGTCGGCCTCTCTCTTCAGATCGTGCCCCCCGTTCCGGTTGAAGAACCATCCTCCGCTGTCGGCACTCGCGCTGGCTCTGGCGACGATTGCGCTCCTCGGGATGAGCTACAGCCTCTTCGCGGGGAGCAGGGTCCCGGCGTACTTCCCCCGGGAGCTTCTCGCGGTAGTCTTTCTCTCTCTCACGATCGGCGGCTTCGCCGTGTCGCTCTCGGAGAGGGAAGCCGGAAGAGAACCGAAACGCCTGGTTCACGTCATCTCCGCACTCCTTCTCATCGCCGCCTACCTGATCCCGGCCACCCTTTTCAGGAACGCTCCGTTCGTTGCTGCGACCGTCGTTGCGGCTGCGCTCAGTGCGGCAGCGGTGTTCCTCCCGGGACGAAGGCTGACGACGGGAATCATATTCGCGGCCTACCTCCCGCTCGTGCTCACCATCTCATCCGGGGATCTCCGGGCACTCGGGTCACGGACCTGGGGAACGCCGCGGCAGATCGAACACGCCGAGCTGGCCGCCATGTACCGCAGTGAAGGGCGTCACGAACACGCGCGAATCGAGTACGAGAAGGCCGTCGAGCTCGGAAGTCTCGATCCCGATGTCTACTTCGAGCTCGGATTCGAGTATACGAGGGAGGGCGACGAGCTCATGGCGATCGACCTGTTCCGGCGGGCGACCCAGCTCGACAGCACCTACGGGGAGGCATATTACAACCTCGGGCTAGCGTACATGCGCACGGAGCAGGAAGAGGAGGCCGTCCGCACTTTCGTGAAGGCCCTGCGGCTCCTTCCCGAACGGGAGGAGGTACAGTTCACCGCCACCGCCTATCTCATCGATCACGGTTACATCGACAGGGCGCTCGCCGGTCTGAGAGATCCGCAGTCTCTCTCCGAGCTCGACCAGCGTCTCTTCTTCGCGACTCTGCAGCGGATTGCGGAACAGCCCGAAGCGGCCGAAGCCATCGACGCCGGGAACCGGTATGCCTCGATCGTCGAAGAATTCTCCCGTGCCATGGAGAAGGGTGCCGGGGGAGACACCGGCGAGATGGTCCGGCGCCTCGCATCCCTCAGGAACGACTATCCATCACTTCATGCTTTCGATTACTACTGGGCCTGGGCGATGCAGACGGCGGGAAACTACGAGCAGGCCATTGCCGGCTACCGGCGGTTTCTCTCGAAGCTCCCCGGTGTGTACCAGGCGCAGATCAACCTGGGAGCCGCATACACCAGTACCGGCAGGCTGGACGAGGCCCGTGCCGTGCTCGAAGAGGTGCTCACCGAACGTCCGGACGACATCCGGGCGCTCGTCAACCTGGCGAACACGTACACCAGAGAGGGGAATCTCGATGTGAGTTTCGAACTGCTTTCGAGAGCTCTCGAGCTGGCTCCCGACGACTACCTGGTGCGGATGAACCTCGGCATCGTCCTGGAGGGTCTTTCCAGGAACGAGGAGGCGATCGTCCAGTACAGGACGATCATGCTGGCGCACGGGGAATCACCCGAGCTTCACATGAGGATCGCAGGCTGTTACCAGCGCCTGGGAAATGTCACGGAGGCAGCCCGGCACCTCGAGAGAGCCCTGTCACTCGATCCGGATTACGAGCCTGCTCTGAAAGCGCTCGGAGCTCTCCGTCAGGAGCCTTGATATATGAAATGCGAAAGGATAAACATGAAAAGGAGGAAACAGATGAAACAGTACCGGTCGGGAGGGGCGAAGCTGCCCGTTGTCGCACTCGCCGCACTCCTCTTCTTCGCACACTGTTCCGGAGAGACGTCCCGGAAACTGATCGTGGTCGGTATGGACGGTTTCAGTCCGGACATGGTGGATCAGCTCGTGTCCGAGGGTTCTCTTCCTGTTATCGAGAGGCTCGAGCAGGAAGGAATCTCGGGAGAGATATCGAGTACCCTCCCTCCTCTCGCTCCCACGGCATGGACGACCGCCGTCACGGGCGTCAATCCCGGCCAGCACGGAATCTTCTGCTACAGCAAAGGATTCACCATGGAGGACGAGTACCTGATCAGCCACTACAACTCGTCGCTCGACCGCAGCGTCCCCGCCGTCTGGAGCCTTCTCTCGGACGCGGGGCTCAGATCGGTGGTGATCAATGTCCCCTTCACTTCTCCGCCGGATTCGATAGGCGGCTCGTTTGTCGCGGGAGGTCCCCATCCGGATCCCGACAACTTCACGATCCCGGCGGAACTCGGGGACCTTTTCCCGAACGACTACACCCTGAGCACGGAGAACCAGAACTGGCAGGAGAGCAGCGGTGCCGGCTACCTCGATTACGTCTACGACGTCTACCGTGCCCGGAAAGAAGCCGCCCTGGAACTGCTCCGGTCGGAAGACTGGGATGTCTTCTTCGTCGTCTTCACCATTCCGGAGAGGATCCAGCGGTTCTACTGGCATCATCGGGACGAATCACACCCGCTCCACACGCCGGATGCAGCCGCGAATTTCGGTGAATCCGTCGAGGAAATCTACCGGGAAATGGACCGCCTGCTCGATGAGTTCGACAGGGAGGCGGCAGCCCGGGGAGCGAACCTCCTCGTGTTCTCGTCCTATGGAATGCGGTCCGTCCACCGGGAGCTTCTCGGAGAAAACTTCATCCACGCGAACTGGCCGCCCGAGGATCGTGACATCTTCGTCACGAGCTCGGACAGGTACTTCGGGCTCTTCGGAATCACCTTCTCGAAGCCGCCCGAAGTCACCAGAGAGAACTGGGAAAAGTATTCGGCCCTGGCCGCCGAACTTCACCAGGCCCTGAAGGATCTCACCGATCCGGCCACCGGAGAACCCGTCATCGACACCGTCTACCACCGGGCGAACATCTATTCCGGCCCTCAGCAGGTCCGGGCTCCTGACGTCATCGCGGTCGAGAAAGAGGAGTACCTCTTTGTGAACTGGGAACGGACCGACGAGGGCGACGTGGTGACCGATGCCGGATCCCGCTCTCCGTCTGCACATCACTCCTCCCGGGGAATGGTGCTCGCACGGGGACCCGACATCGGAACCGGCGGAAGATTCGAGGAGGCACGGCTCGCCGACATAACTCCGACTGTTCTCTACCTGACCGGGACAGCCATTCCGGGCTACATGGATGGAACGGTCATCGAGGACCTGGTCAGGAAGGATCTCCTGGCCAGAAAACCCGCCGAATCGCTGGTGAAAGAGATGCCTCCGAGCACCCGCGAGAAGGTACGAACGCTCACGGAGGAAGAAGAGCAGAACCTGAGAGATCAACTGCAGAGGCTTGGTGTCCGATGATGAAGATTTCCGAACAGAGAGAAATGAGCGTGCGCACACTCGCCCTGGTCCTCTGTGTCGCTGCGGCGGCTTCCGGTGCCGCGTGCTCGCGGTCGGGGTCCGGCCAGCTCGACCTCATCGTTGTGTTCTCGACTGAAGTCCACGGATTCCTGGAGGCCTGCGGCTGACACGGCGGCCAGGGCGGAGTCGCCCGGCGGGCGACCCTCATAGAGAAAATCCGGGAGGGAGGCGGCAACGTCCTCCTGTTCGACACCGGCAACTGCCTCTCCGGTCAGCCCCTGGTGGACATGACGGGGGGAGAACCCATGACGAGGTGCATGTCGGCGATGGGATACGATGCGATGGCGCTCGGTGACGCCGACTTCGGGATCGGCTGGCAGGCGGTCGAGAGGCTCAAGGAGACAGCCGCGTTCCCGATGCTCTCGGCGAATCTCGTCCGCGGTGAAGGCCGGGATGCGCCGCTCTTCGCCGAGCCCTACACGATCATCGAGATCGGTGGTCCGGGAGAAAAGGGGAAGGTCGGCGTCATCGGTCTCTCCCACTCCGCGGAGTTCGGCAAGCTGACGGAAGACAGGATCGACGACCTCAGAGCACTCGATCCCATCGAGTCCCTCGGTCCGGTGCTGGAGGAAGTCTCGGCGGTCACCGAACGGTTCATCGTGCTGTCCAACCTCACACGGGCCGAGGACATCGCCCTCGCCGCCGCACATCCCGAAATCGACATCATCATCGGTTCGGAAGCGCCCCTGTTCCAGATGGCGCCGGTGTTCGTCCGTGACGGAGAAGCATCGTTCGTGGAGTACGAGGGCGACGATCCGGGGGAAGGAACGCTCATCGTCACGAGCATCGACAAGGGAAGAGGCCTGGGAGTCCTCGGCGTCCGGCTCGACGAAGAGGGCACGATCCGCCGTTTCGTGTTCGAGCAGGCGGGCATCAGCCCCGATGATCACGAGGAAGATCCGCACGTCGCCGCCCTGCTCCTCTCGTATTCGAACACACTGCGGAAATCCGACGCGCGGGAGGCGCTCGACGAGTGGGACAGGCTCGTCCAGGGCGATTACAGCCACCTGCGGAACCTTGACTCCGTCCTGGCCCTGGGAGAACAGGGGAGAGAGGCTTACGAAAAGGGAAACTACAGTGAAGCACTCGGTCACCTGGAAGCCGCAAAGGACAGCCTCCTCATGAGAGAATCCGCAGGTGAGGCGCGGGAAGAATTCGAGGAGCTTCTCGCACAGGGCACTCCCGAAGGTCTCGGGACGGACAAGCTCATGGACATCTTCGAAGGGGCGAAGAAGCTCTTCCGCGAGCGGCACTACGCAGAGGCGAAACAGCAGTTCAGGCGGGCGTCCTGGAACCTCAGGCGCATGCACCGCGTCGACGAGCTGTTCGAGAACTACCTCCGGGGAAAAGACCTGTTCCTGGACGACGGCATCGACGTGAGCATGACGGACGAGCAGCTGAAGAGTGTCGAGGAGGCGATCGACGAGGAGAAGTGGGGAGAAGCTCTCGGCGTTCTCCAGGGAGTGACGCTCAGAATCACCAGAGGAAAGAACATCAGAAAATGGCGAAAAGTCACCGGCTCACTCGTCGAGGAGCTCGGGAACGAGGTCCCGCGCGACACGCTCGTCGAGAGGACGCTCCACGAGGCAGACAGCGCATACCTCGCCGGTTCGTTTCCCACGGCGCGCGTGAAATACATGAGGCTTGCAAAAATCCTCGAGCCGCTCGCGCAGGAGCGCGAAACACCGGTCGAGACGGGCCCCGTCCCGGCCGGGACGGGGAACCGGTATGTCGGCTCGGCCCGGTGCAGGGAGTGCCACACAGCCGCTTACGAACAGTGGGAAACGACGCTCCACGCGAGGGCATACGTTCGCCTGGAGGAAGAGTCGCGCGGTGATCCCGCCTGCGTCCGGTGCCACGTGGTCGGATTCGGGAGCGACGATGGATTCAGGATAGACGAACCGGACCCGCTCCTTGCAGAGGTGGGGTGCGAAGCGTGCCACGGGAGAGGATATCTTCACACTCAGGACACCGATCCGGCCTCCATCAGAAGCGGCTACGATCGGATGAACTGCAGGAGATGCCACGATCCCTCCCAGGGATTCGGATTCGACTACTATCCGGCGCTCATCAGAGTGATGCACTGATGACAACCACGGGGAGGTGAGCTTTTGAAGACACTGTTCATCGGATTGACGCGGGCTCTCGGGAAGCCGCTCTGCCTCCTGCCGCTTCTCCTGACAGCGGCCTGCGGCCGGCCGGAAACCGGTCTCTCCCCGCAGCACACGAACGTGGTCCTGCTCATGATCGACACGCTCCGGGCCGATCACATGGGGTGCTACGGCTACCACCGGGACACGACACCACGGATCGACGCGGTCGCCGGGAATGCAGTCGTGTTCGAGCGCTGCGTCGCTCAGTCCGCATGGACGAGGCCCTCCGTCGCAAGCATCCTCACATCGACCTACCCGTTCACGCACGGCATAGAGAAGGAGCGAACGGACGCCCTTCCCGGAGGTCTCCTCACCCTGGGTGAGTTCCTGAAGCGCCAGGGGTACGACGCGCGTGGATACACGGCGAATCCGAACATCAACACGGTCTTCGGATTCGGCCGCGGCTTCGATTCCTACATCAACAGCGACGCGGTGTTCGACTGGATGCACGACATCGAGGAAGTCCCTGAAGGCGCTCCCACGGGACTGGAACACTTCCTCGACGCCCGGACGCTGACATCGGTCGTTCTCCGTGACCTTGACGGCATCGGTTCTCCGTTCTTCCTGCAGATACTCTACATGGATCCTCACTATCCCTACACGCCCCCGCCTCCCTACCGGAATCGATTCGGAACGAGCGAGATCGACCGGTACGACGGCGAGATCGCCTTCACGGACGAATGGGCGGGAACACTGATCGACAGTGTCGCCAGCCGATGGCCGAACACCCTGTTCATCATCACTTCGGACCACGGCGAAGGACTGGGGGAGAACAACGACAGCAGGCTGAACGAGCGTCACGGAAACTTTCTCTACGAAACAGTCGTCCGGGTTCCCCTCGTTCTCGCCCACCCTTCCCTGGCGGCACAGAGAATACCGGGGACCATCGAGCACGTCGATCTCTTCCCGACCGTGGCGGAACTCCTGGGTCTTGCCGTTCCGGAGAACCTGGCGGGAATCTCGCTCGCGCGGATCGTCGTGGAAGGAGGAGAGACCGGGAAATCTTCCGCGTACACCGAGACCGGCTGGCGGAACATGAAAAAGGTCGGGATCACGAGCGGGAAGTGGAAGTACATCGTCAACCTCGACCATCGCGTCATGAACGCCGTCAACATGCGGGACGGCCTGGAAGAGTACTTCCCGCCGGAGGAGCTGCACGATCTCTCGGTTCCGGGACCGGAACGGACGGAGCAGAGCCTTCTTGCTTCCCGCCCGGAAGTCGTCGATTCCCTGAAGGCTCTCCTCCAGGAGAAGCTGGAATCCCGGCCGAGGTCGGGGAAGAAAACCACGATCGAGCGGCTGGACCGGCAGACAGAGGCACAGCTCAGAGCACTCGGCTATCTCGAGGGAGAGAACCGGTGATAAAAAGAGATGCGGGGATCTGCTCCCTGATCCTCTCCTTCCCTCTCATCCTCGCCCTTCGTACCGGCTACATCGTCGATGACGCGTTCATCTCGTTCAGGTATGCGAAGAACCTCGCCCGTGGACTCGGCCTCGTCTTCAATCCCGGCGAGCGCGTCGAGGGATACACCAACTTCCTGTGGACCCTCCTCATGGCGCTGCCGATCGAGCTGGGAGTCGATCCACTCCTGTTCGCGAGAGTTCTCAGCACCGCGGCCGGCCTGGGGACCCTGCTTCTGCTCGTCCGGTTCCTGCGAAAGAGAGGAGACACACGGCCGGCAACCGCTCCCTACACGGCTCCCATCATTCTGGCCGTCCAGGCACCCTTCACCGTGTGGCTTCTCGCCGGGCTCGAAACACACCTCTTCGCTTTTCTGGTCACGGCAGGAGTTCTCTCCTATCTGCTCGAGAGGGAGAAGAAGAACGAGAACACGGGACTCCCCCGCTGGCCGGTCATCCTCGTCCTCGCCTCGCTCACCAGGCCGGAGGGTCTTCTCTTTCTGGGCATCGCGTGGCTCCTGTCCCTCGCGGACACGAGAGGAAAGAGCCGGCACGCCCTTCTCAGGCACGCCTTCACGATCTCGCTTCCCTTCCTGCTGCTCTTCGTGCCCTGGCTCGCCTGGAAGTACTTCTACTACGGTTCTCTCGTGCCCAACACCTTTCACGCGAAAGTCGGATCGAGCACGAGCCAGGTGATCCGGGGCCTCTGGTACGTCAGGGCTCATCTTTTCTCGGGAGGGTACGTGCTCCTCCTCGCGGCCGCCGGACTCGCGTTCATACCACGCAGGCGGGCGTTTCTCCGGTACTGCCTCGCCTTCATCCTTCCTTACTTCCTGTATGTTGTTCTCGTCGGGGGAGACTCGATGGTCAAGTTCCGCTTCATCCTGCCGGTGCTCCCCCTCCTCTCCCTCCTTGCTTCCACACTGCTCATCGATGTGAGCTCCCTTTCCGGCCGGGAATTTCTCCGGCACCTCACACTCGCCGTCCTGACCATCATCATCGCCGCTCTGTCCTTCGACGGGGACCGCGCGCTGGTCCTCCGCAGGCGTGAAATGGTGAAGGACTGGATCGAAGTTGGCCGCTGGCTTGGATCAGCCTACGATCCCGGGACGACGATGGCTCTGGGTGCGGTCGGGGCTATCGCCTACTACTCTGATCTGCGGACGATCGACATCTTCGGTCTCACCGACCCCACCGTTGCCGGAAGCGAGATCGGGACGATGGGAAGAGGGCTCCCCGGCCACGAGAGGGCCGACGGCGCGTATGTTCTCTCCCTCGAACCCGATCTGATTCTCCCGAAAGTCGTGCTGTCCGGGACTCCGCCGCCCCCGGGCGAGCTGGGAGTACTCTTCTCCGGTTCGAGAGCAGAAGCTCAGATCTGGAGACACCCGTCGTTCAGAAAGCACTACCGGCCGGTCCAGGTAGACCTCGAACGGGGGACGCTCACGTACTTCACCCGTGTCGAACGGGGCGACGAGACGGAGTAGCGGGTCCTCTCGAAGAGTGCGGGAGGGCGATCGGATCAACGCGGCCAGGGACCTCGAGAGCCGCTGATAATGGTGGTGTACTCCTGGGACGGGACGCTAGCCCGAGTTATTCATACGATTTCGAGCAGGAGGCTCATGGATGAATGATTCGGGCTAGAAAAGAAAGAAGGTCCTCCCGTTACCGGGAGGACCTTCTCTTGTAGCTCCCTGCAACCCTCACGTGTTTTACGCCATGTAAACAAGCGAGGCATCCCCGCACCTGTTCAGCGCCTGGGGCATTAGATGCCGCTGACGGTGAACGTAGGAGGAGGATTGTTGACGAGCGGCCAGCCGCAGATGCCGCTGATCGGCGGAACCGATCCGGCGCCAGCAGCATAGGCACCGGCCCAATCCAGCGTCACGGTGATACCGTGGGAGTGCGGCAGCCCGGACCAGCTGTAGTCGACCATCAGGATCCAGCACCAGCCGGTCGGCAGAGGAGGCAGGTAGCCCCAGTAGACGCTGCCGAACAGGTCGTAGTTCAGAGCCTTGGTTTCGTTGGCCGGGAAGTAGAAGGCCGCGGCTGTCGCATAGGTGTTGCCCGTAGGCGAGCACAGGGCGTTGATCGTCTCGATTGCGAGATTACCGGAAGCGTCGACCGTGTAAGCAAAATCCAGGTCGGTCCAGTTCCATGTTCCGGTCTCGGCCCATGTGCCGCTGGTCCACAGACACAGATAGCTTTCCTGTGTACCTGCGGGGACTTCGAGCTCCGACGAATTCACTGCCGAGAGATGGGTGTTTGCAGTCGCCATCTCCTGGGTCATCGGATCAGGTGAGGAACCCGGATACGGAAAAACCAGGTCGTTGTCACCATCGTTCGACATCGGGCTGTTGTTGCTGCAGCCGATGAGAGCGAGTCCCATAATGCAGGAGAAAATGAGGAGCTTCTTCATACTGGTACTCCTTTGTGAGAACGTTGAACTTTCGAGCCCGACGGACTCATGAAGATCACGGGAGCGATCATTCGAAGACAGGTGCGTGATCTACCACCTCCTTCCGGTTACATGGCGTTGTCTTGCCACAATTATAGCAAAGATGCAAGTTTCTGTCAAGTCCTTTTTTACATAATAAAACGAATTCGATATAGTCGACATCGAATCAGTTTCAATTGTGGACATGTCGGCTTTCTTTTCGCCTGCTTTGCCCGAATTTCAGGTATAAATTACCCAACTGCATTGTTTGTCGAAAGGAATCGGAGGGAAAAACGTCCTGTCCGGCATCAGGTTACGGTCCGCCGATCAGGAGAGCGGAATATCAGGAGGCATGGAATGCGTTGACCGCGTCGATCACGGTTTCGACTTCGTTCCCGCGCATTCCGGGAAAGAGAGGAAGAGAGAGAACTTCACCGGAGCACCGTTCGGCCTCCGGAAATGAGGGCTCTCCGGAGAAAAACGGCGCGAACGCCGGCTGCAGGTGGGCCGGACACGGGTAGTGGACGGCGGTCTGAATCCCGCGGAGGGCGAGATGCTCCCTGAGGCCGTCGCGATCCCGGCTCCTGATCACGAAGAGGTGCCAGACTCCGGTGCGTCGTGGATCCCGGGGCGGAAGCACGACCCCGGCGAGACCGTCCCGGTACCGCCGGGCGACGGCCGATCGCTCCGCGTTCCAGGCCTCGAGCCTCGGAAGCTTCACCCTGAGCAGAGCCGCCTGGATCTCGTCGAGACGGGCACACATGCCGGGGATGTCGTGGACGTCTCTGGCCGACTGGCCGTGATGCCTGATCATCCGTGCCCGGTGTGCGATCTCTTCCGAATCGGTCACGACCATTCCGCCGTCGCCGAAGGCGCCGAGGTTCTTCGTCGGGTAGAAGCTGAAGCAGCCGGCATCCCCGAATGTGCCGGCACGCTTCCCGTCGAACAGCGCGCCGTGGGCCTGGGCACAGTCTTCGATGATCCTGAGCCCGCTCGCCCGGGCGACGGCCTGGATGCGTTCCATGTCGCACGGGTAGCCGTAGAGGTGGACCGGGACGACCGCTCCGGTCCGTTCGGTGACGGCCAGATCGAGGAGATCGACATCCATGGTGTAGTCGCGGCCGGTATCGACGAGCACCGGAACCGCCCCCGCCCTGACAATCGCCGTGACCGTCGGAATTGCGGTGTTCGCGGTGGTAATCACCTCGTCTCCCTCCCCGATGCCGCTGCTCAGGAGGGCGATGGTGATCGCGTCGGTCCCGTTCGAGACACCGACCGCGTACCGGCACCCCAGGAAACGGGCGAACTCCTCCTCGAACGCGGCGACCTCCTCGCCGAGGATGAAGTTGCCGCGGGCGAAGACCCGCTCGACGGCTTCCCTGGCCTCTGTCGCGATCGGCTCGAAGGCGCGTCCGAGGTCGACGAAAGGGACTCCGCTGTCATTCACCAGTAGTGTTCCCCGTGCTTCCGGTAGAAGTCTATCGTCTTCTCGAGCCCCTCTTCGAGCGGCACACGGGGCTCCCACCCGAGCCCTGCGTTGATCTTCTGATAATCACCCCAGTAGTCCCCGATGTCGATCCGCTTCTTCTCAGGAGGGAACGGCCTCATGACGTAGGAACCGGAGCCGGCGGTTTCGATGATCTTCTCGGTCAGCTCGAGAAGTGTGACCGGCTCCTTTCCCCCGAGATTGTAGATCTGTCCGTAGGCCTCGTCGCTCGACGCGGCGAGCAGGAACGCTTCGACCACGTCGTCGACGAAGTTGAGGTCCCGCTTCTGCTGCCCGTTACCGAACAGGGTGATCTCCTCTCCGTCCATGGCCTGGCGGATGAACCAGGGAATGAACCCCTGCCGGTTGTGCTTCATGAGGAGCCGGGGGCCGTAGGTGTTGGTGAGGCGCAGCGACACGGAACGGACGCCGTAGATCCTGTCGTACATGATGTGGTACCACTCGCCCGCCATCTTGTTGATGCCGTTGACATCGGTCGGCGAGACGGGGTGGCCTTCGTCCACCGGAATGTAATTCGGCTTCCCGTACACCTGCCTGGTACAGGCGAACACGATCCTGACATCGGGGTTGTTCTCGCGGCACGCTTCGAGCAGCGAGAGCTGGCTCCTGCAGTTGATCTCGAGATCGGTCATGGGATCTTTCATGCTGTCGATGTGACTCACCTGCCCCGCGAGATTGAAAATGTAATCCCTGTTCCGCACGAGGTAGGCGATTCCCGACCGGTCCCTGATGTCGGCGATGTTCACGAAGACCCGGTCTTCGATTCCGGAGATGTTGAAGAGGTTGCCGCCGTAGTCGGGGATCAGGGAATCGATGAGGGCGACGCGCGCGCCGTAGTCGACCAGCCTCCGGGCGAGATTGCTCCCGATGAATCCGAGGCCGCCGGTGATCATCACATCCTTCTCTCTGAATACCGGGTCCAGATCAGTCAACCATGACCTCCTGCTTTCTCCCCTTCTCCCCTGCGGGGACCATGTCCTTTTTCACGACGAGCTTCCACCAGACCCTGCAGAGACCGATGACCACGTTGAAGACTCGCCTGAAGTTGAAGAACTGGGACTTTCCGCTGAGCCGGAAATAGTGGTGGACGGGAACCTCGACGATGGTGAATCCGGCCATCTGGATCTTCTTGATCATCTCCACGCAGATGACCCCGCTGTTCGACTCGAGCCGGACCGAGTCGAAGATCTTCCTCCGCATCAGGCGGAAATCGCAGTCCACGTCACGGACGACCAGGCCGAACGAGAGCCTTGCGATCCAGTGATAGACGCGACCGGTGATCTTTCGATGAACCGGGTCGGCGCGCTTGATCTTGTAGCCGTTCACCACGTCGACGCCCTCGACCATGCGGGTCAGGAGCAGCTTCAGCTCGGCGGGGTCGTACTGAGCGTCGCTGTCGGTGTAGAAGATGTACTCCTTGGTGGAATTCGCGATGCCGCTTCGAAGGGCTCCTCCGTAGCCCCTGTTCTTCTCGTGATGAAACACCCGGACCGCTCCGAAGCTCTCCTCGAGACGATCGAGAATCTCGCGGGTCCGCTCGTCGCTGCCGTCGTTCACCAGGATGATCTCGTAGTCTCCCGACACCTCCTCGAGCACATTGATGGTCGACAGCACCAGGCTGCCGATGGTACCCCAGTCGTTGAAAACGGGGAAGAAGACGGATATCGCAGGCTTGTCCTTTGTCACCCCTGTCCCCTCCATCACTCTTCGGCCTCCAGTTCCCGGATCACCCTCTCGAGATCGTGCCGGGGATAGCCTTGCTCCCGGGCCTTCCGGAGATGATCGATCGCCTCGTCGCGGCGATCGGGACTTCCTGCGAGGAGAAATCCGAGCCTGGCGTGCGCGGGGCCCGACGAGGGATTGAGTCTGATCGCCCGCCGGTACATGGAGGCGGCCTGACCGAGATCTCCGGTACGCTGGTAGAGACCGCCGAGCTTGAGATATGCCAGGTGATTGTCCGGCTCGCGGTTCAGCACGTCCCGGTACATCCGGAATGCGTCTTCGACGGAGCCCTGGTCCAGAAGGGCATCCGCCATGATAAGATACGGCAGCGAAGATTCGGGGTCAAGCAGGACGGCCTCCCGTGCCTCGGTATACGCCTCGGCTGGAAGGCCCGCGTCTCCGAGTATCGACGCGACGGTGGCGCGTATGGTGATCAGGTTGTTCCGGCAGTAGCGGTTCTCGAGACAGTCTTCCCGTTCCTCCATCGAGGCGAGGAGAGACCTGTGGCGTGCGATCGTCTCACGGTCGAGCTCGACGGGCTCGAGGCCGACCTCCATGACCGGTCCGTTCGGGCGCAGGTATTCCGCCGGTATCGTCTTCTTCGGGAAGGCCTGGAGCGTGTAGAACCGGTACGAAGACCGGTTGTCCCTCACCAGGTCGGCGATGTTCGTGAGCCCGCGGTGGACGTCCAGTTCGAGGGCGGGATGATTCCGCGACACCTGCTCCCGGTACCACTCGTGCTCCAGGAGGGGCAGGTAGATCGATACGACGTCCCGCCACTCCCGCTCCACGACCTGCCTCTCCGTGAACACGAATGCGAGCGTGGTGTGATCGGTCAGGAGAACCGCCGGCTTCTCCATGGACTCGTAGACAAACCGGGCGAAGACCACGGCGCTCCGGTCCCCGCTCTTGTCGGCGAGAC
>CAZMKB010000045.1:0-8155 GCA_964566685.1 uncultured Gemmatimonadota bacterium
GCTCTCTTCTGGGCGAGCGGAGCGGTTCCCGTCGGCATCACGGCGCTCCTGGTCGGTGTCCTGATGTACTTCTTCAGGATCCTCCACAGCCGGATGACATCGCACAGGCCTATGCCAAGGATGCGGTGATCTTCATCTTCGGCGTCCTCGCGATCGCCGTGGCCATCCGAAAGACCGGCCTCGACCGGCGCATAGGCCTCCTGCTCCTGAGCCCGGCGAAAATCCTCCCCCGCCTCCTCTTCATCTTCCTTCCGCTCATGGCGGTGGCCTGTTCGATGGTCTCGGAACACGCACTGGTGGCCTTCATCATGCCGCTCTTCATGATGGTGTACCTGAACTCGGTGAAGTCGAGCGGAGTGAAGAAAGACCGGGCCCTTGCAGTGATGTTCGCCCTCACCCTCTGCTACACCGCGAACTCCGGCGGTCCCGGATCACCCGCGGCCGGTGGCCGCAACGCGATCATGATGGCGATCCTCACCGACTACGGAGTGGCACCGTCCTTCGGCCAGTGGGTCAAGTACGGAATGCCGTTCGTGCCGGTCATGGCGCTCTGTATCGGGCTCTACTTCTTCCTTGCCTTCCGGAAGAAGATCCTCGTCCGGGACCTCGACGTGACGGCCATCGTCCGCAGGGCGTCCGAGAACATCGGGCCCATGAACTGGAAGGAGTACATGACAGCGGTGGTACTCGTTCTGGTGATCTTCCTCTGGATAGCGGGAAGCAACACCTACGGGATGGGTGGACCCGTGATCCTCGGCATCGTCGTTCTCAACATCTTCCGGATACTCCGGTGGCGCGACGTCGCCTCGATCCACTGGGAGGTCGTGGCGCTCTACGCCAGTGCCAGCGCGCTCGGAAAGGGGCTGGCGGATACCGGTGGGGCACTCTATCTGGCCGACGGATTCCTGGGAATCCTGCCGGATTTCATGACGAGCGGTACATGGCTCGCGGTCGCCGCGAGCATGTTCACGGGACTCACAACGAATTTCATGAGCGACGGGGCGACCGTGTCGGCCATCGGACCGATCACCGTTCCGATGGCGACGATCACTGGCACGAATCCCTGGATGGTGGGCTTCGCAACGGCCTTCGCATCTTCATTTGCCCACATGATGATCATAGGCACCCCGAGCAATGCCATCGCGTATGCCATGGCGAAGGACCCGACAACGGGCGAGCAGCTGGTCACGCTCTCGGATTTCATGAAGCACGGCGCCGTCGTGCTCGTCATGTCGTTCGCAGTGCTCTGGTTCTGGACGTTTCTCGGCTACTGGAGCTTCATCGGATTCTGAAAGGCAGGATGTCAAGGAGTTGGTATGGCGAACAGGATCAAACTGCTCATCGTCGGTGACGAGATCAAGTTCCTGGACTCGATCGCGAAGCGGCTCGAGCGCTCTCGCCATTCTGCGCGGGCTCAGGAAGCTCGACGACGAAAAGAAGTAGCGAGGTTCGGCTGGGTGTGACAGGCTCCGCAAGGGATCAATCCGCCTGATCGCTGATTCCGTCGCGTCTCCTCCCTGTCCGTGTCATCAGATAGTGGACGATGATTCCCGCCGCGAAGCCCACCGCCATGTTGAACGCCACCGAACCGCCCACCGTCACGGCGACCGGGATGAGCTCCCGGCTCCACCGGAGGTCCCGGGAGAACTTCGTGAGCTCGATGCCGACCAGGAGCATCATCGCCCCCACGATGGAGAGCGGGAACGCCGCGAAGATGGCGGCGATGCTCGCAGCAAGGAACAGCCCGAGCGAGATCTCGATGGCTCCCTCGATGATGTTCGCCCCTCCGGTACGGGCGCCGAAGAAGTACTGCCCCGCAAGCCCGCCGGCCCCGTGACAGAGCGGCATGCCGCCGAAGAATGGAACGGTGAGGTTGATGAACCCCATGTTGAACGAGAGCCGGCGCTCGCTGACCGACCGGCCCGGCCAGTAGTCACGGATCAGGGCCGCCGTCGCGATGACGGCGTTCGTCGCCGTGAGCGGAATCTGGGCCAGCCCCCCGTCCCGGAGCACCGGCCAGACGAGATCCATGCCGGGGAGTGTGATCGACGGCAGCGTGACCGACAGGCCGGCCAGGCCGGAGAACTCGTCTCTCACCGCCATGACGGCGAGACCCATGAGGACGAGGACAATGGCGGCGGGGGCGTAGCGGTTCTGCCGCAGGAGAATCACAACGGCGACCGCCACCGCGCCCAGCAGCCACCAGGTGCTGATCATCCGGATTCCCTGGATCCCGAGCATAACGCCGAGCGAGATCTGGATGCCCCGGACGACCGACCGCGGTGTCCAGCGGGCGACGGCGGTCATGGCTCCGGTGGCTCCCATGCCGAGCCACACGACTCCCATGACGAACGCCGAAGTGTACACCATGTCGGGAGACCACTCCTGGGCTATAGCCATGACGGCCAGGACCTTCATCGGTTCCACGGGCATGGGGAGGCGGTAGACGAGGCCGGTCACGATGTTGGCGAGCCCGATCATGACGAGGAGCCCGGAAGGATCCACGCCGCACACGGTGATGTAGCCGATGGTGAGCGGGAGGAGTGTCCCGTAGTCGCCCATCGACCCCGCGAGCTCGCGGAGGTTGAACTCGAACGACCCGATCTTCATGAGGGGGTGTCCTGCCGGCCCCTGCTCACTCCTCGTCCCCGCCGCCGCGGGACCTGTTGAGGAATTTCCAGAAGTAGACGAAACCGATCAGGTAGGCCACGGCCAGGAGGTACAGGATCCCCTTGGTCTGCAGCATGAACTCCTGGAGGGTGTGGATGGTATCACTCATGGGGCCTGTCCTGTCAGTGGGTTTCCTTTCCGGCGTGTTCGGGATGTTCGGAGAAGACCGGCATGCGGGTCACGATGAAACGGTACGCCACGAGCCCGACGCTGACGATGAAGACCGAGACGCCGATCTCCATCCAGTGCGGGAAGTAGCGCTCTTCGAGCGGCAGGTACCAGTTGAAACAGACGAGCACCACGTTGAACCGGTTGAGGAGAATGCCGAACACCGTGACGACGGCGGTCCAGCGGATGAGCTCCAGTTTCCGCTCCCGGACGCCGACCGCGAAGAGTAAAGCGGGAAGCATGACGAAGCCGAGCATCTCGACGAGGAACCAGATACCGTACGGGGTCGGGAGCAGGTGCCAGTGGTTGCCGAGGGCGACGCCGAACACCTTGATGGCGAAATACCCCGCCAGGACGAGTGAGGCTGCTTTCCCGAATCCGTACACGACATCGTCGGCGGCCTTCCTGTGTTCCTCGTCCATCCTGAATCCGAAGTAGCGGTGCGACAGGGTTCCCTCGAAGATGACCATGGAAAGTCCGGCGGCGATGCTGGAAATGAAGAAGAACACCGGCAGGTAGGGGGAATACCAGAGCGGGTGCAGCTTGGACGGGGCGATCAGGAACATGGCCCCGAGCGACGACTGGTGGAGCGTCGAGAGCGTGACACCGAGGACCGTCAGGAGTATGGTAAGCCTGGTGATCACGCGGTGCAGCCTCCTCTCGCCGAGCCACTCGAGGGCGACCGGAGAGAACTCGAGGAAGAGCACGGTCAGGTAGAGGGCCACGCAGGCGCCTACCTCGAACATCACCGAGGTGACTCCCTGGCTGACGAAGAAAGGGTAGGGGAGCCGCCAGGGCCTGCCGACGTCGTACAGGAGAGCCAGCACGACGAGGCTGTACCCGAGGAATCCGGTGAGGATGGCCGGGCGCAAGGCTGCGTGGTACTTCTTCATGCCGAAGAGCTCCACGGCCGCGGCGGTGGTGTAGCCGCCGGCCGCCAGGGCGACGCCGGTCAGGAGATCGAAACCGATCCAGATCCCCCAGGGATTCGTGTGATCGAGGTTCGTCACCGCACCCAGCCCGCCGGTGAACCGCCGGTAGGTGAGCCAGAGTCCGACCAGGATGATGATCCCGGCAACCACGCCCACCGGCCTGGGCGCCGGCTGTTCCGTCGTGACCGCCTGCTCCGTCATCAGGCGTCCTCCTCGTCCTTCTGCTCCTGGGCTTTCTCCAATGCTTCCTTCACGGCCTTCTCGACCGCGCGGTCCTTGTCCTTCGTGGCCTTCTCGAGCCTGCTTTTCAGCTTTTCCTCGGCTTCGGCCCGGGTCAATGCAATTGCCTCTTCGACGGCCTGTTTCTTCTCCTTCTCCTCGATTCTCTGCTTCCTCTGATTCATGAGGTAGACGCCGCCGAGGAGCACCGGCCACACGCCGACGACGACGGGAACCATGGAGAGGGCTCCCGAGGTGAACTCCGGCGCAGGCGTGACTCCCAGGTCGGTTCGGAAGTCGATCTCCTCGAACGGAGCTCCGGTTATCGTGAGCCAGTTGGTCCCGCCCATCTCGTACTCGCCGTAGATGTGGTCGATGTAGCGGTCGGGGAATTTCCGTATCCGCTCCCGCGCGATGATGATGAGGTCGTCCCTCTTCCCGAACGTGAGCGCCTCGACCGGGCACGCCTCGACACAGCCGGGGAGCTTGCCCTCGAGTATGCGGGGATGGCACATGGTGCATTTCATGATGCGTGGGTTGAGTGCCTTGTCGTACTCGTACGCCGGAATGTTGAACGGGCAGGCGATCATGCAGTAGCGGCAGCCCACGCAGACATCCGGATTGTAGACAACAGCGCCTTCCGGCGTTTTCGTGAACGCACCGACGAAACAGGACGAAGCACAGGCCGGCTCCCGGCAGTGGTTGCACTGGATCTTCCAGAACACCGGCTTGTCCCTTTCCGGAGGACCGTCGGACCGGTTGACCACGGTGTAGGCCGATTCCGTCGTACGGCGCTTCCGGTCGAGAACCGAGAGGTCCTCGAACGGCTTCTCGGGATCGGGCAGATCGTTCACCTCGTTGCAGGCGGCCTCGCAGGAACGGCATCCGATGCAGAGCGTCGTGTCGTGCAGGACGCCGTAGCTGTCGGGATATCCCCTGAAGTGCTCGTTTGCACCGAGCTTCTTCGGTACGATCGCGGCGCCGGCTCCGCCGGCCATCCACTTCAGGAATTTTCTTCTCGAAGTACTCATACACTAGCCCGAATTATTCATACGCTTTCGATTTTGGCGGCCGCTTTCGGATTTATCAAGTGGGCTCGGAATCGTATGAATAACAAGGGCTATCACCTCCCTCTGGGAGCTTTTTGTTTACCGTTTTGCGTACTCGTGATCGGTGTGACAGACACTGCAGTCCTGGATGTCTTTGATTCCCATCGCTTCGTGACAGCCGAGGCACTGTTGGTGGTAAGCCGCCTTGAGCCCCGGCCGGTGCAGGAACGATTCGTTGAAAGGATCGCCGTGACAGCTCTCGCAGAGCGGCGGCTCGATACCCGCGGGGCTCCGGTGGTGGCAGCCCTGGCAGACCACATCCTGGTGCCCATGGAAGTGGACGGCGATGCGGTTCTCCTCGATCTTTTCCAGCAGTTTCGTCACGATCCGTCCGTGCGGAAAGGTGACAGCCTCGTACTCGTCCTTCAGCACTCCGATCGTCACGCTGTCGGGAATTGCATTGTCGGGAAAACTGAGCTTCATGTCCTCCGGCTCCTTCTGGAAGGGGTCGAACGATGTATGCCGGTCGCGGACCTCTTCGAGCCGGCCGGGGCGGGGGCCGGTGTGGCAGATCCGGCAGGCGTGCTCGCTCAGGCGTTCCATTCCCATGAGCGAGTGGCAGCCGGCGCAGCCCGGCTCCTTCTTGTACGTGTCGTGACAGCCGACACAGCTGTGCCGGGATTCCATGTCGTGGAATGCCTGCTGGAGCTTGATGCCGCGGGCGTCGGGATGTCCCGCGATCGTGTGGCATTCGGTGCATGCTTTCATCGATTCGTGGTGGCAGACCCGGCAGGTGCTGTTGTACTCTTCGTGATCGATGTGGGAGAACGGCACCGTCGGGAGCTTGCTCCTGTCGAGCTCCCCCTCAGGGGCGCTGATCAGGGTGAAATCGGGCTGGCCGCGCTCGAGCCGCATGGGATCTTCGATCGTCTCTATCTCCTTCTGGCGCCCGGGATCGTGGCACCCGGCACAGGTACCGGGGCCGGCATCTTCTTTCTGCATGTGGCATCCGAGACAGGCCCGGTGGGCCGCGGTGCTGAGCGAAGGCACCATACGTCCGGTCACTTCACTCTGCCACGGTTCCGGGAGATGGCACTCGCGGCAGGTTGTTTCCTGTCCCTCCACATAAACCAGTGTGTCCTGCGCCTCGTCATAGACGTGATGGCACTGTTCGCACTTCCGGTCGTGAGCCTGGACGTGACGGTGGTGGAGCGACTTGTCGAACCCGATCGGTTGCCTGATGGAGACGAACACCGGTTCCTCCCTGTGACACTCTCCGCAGGTCAGGGGGCCGGACTTGCGGCCCTCGGCGGCGGCCTGCTCGTGGCAGCCGATGCAGTGCTCGTGATAGGTATCCATCGCCCGGTCTCTTCCTGCCCCGGGCCTCTGCATGAGGAGATGGAGAAGTGTCCCGTCTTCGGCCCTGAGGTGACAGGTCTCGCAGTCGACCTCCTGCGTGGCGAGGGCCGCCGTATGCTGGTCGTGGGGAAACGCCACGGCGGGGCGCTCGAGCGGTCCGTATTCAGTCATCGAATCGATGAATATCACACCCGCCCGCTCGGTCTTCTGATCGGCCCGGCCGGAGCTGCAGCCGGCCGAACACACGAGAGCAGGGAAGACGAAAAACAGCAGGGTGATCGCCGGGAGGCGAGGTGCCATGCCGCTCATGATTCGTCTCTCTCTCACGCCGCTTCTCCCTCCTCGGCCGCTTCCTTCGGGATTTCCATCGTCTCGACCATGATTTCGTTGATGAACTTCACGTGCATGCCGAGATCGTAGAACCCGATGATGTCCTCGATGCCGCTGTGGCAGTTGTGGCAGGGGGTCACCACGATCTCCGCGCCGGTTTCTCCCAGCTGTTCCGCTTTCACCCTGTTCGAGAGCATACGGGACCGTTTCCAGGGCGGGCCGCAGTTGATGGTGCCGCCGCCGGCCATGCAGCAGTAGTTGTGCTCGAAGCGGGGGCTGACATCGGTGAAATTCTCGCACAGCGCGTCGATGACGTATCGGAGTTTGTCCCCGAGGCCGCGGCCGCGGACGGTGTTGCAGGGGTCCTGGATCGTCACGTGTTTCTTGTATTTCTCCCTGATCCTGATCCGCCCCTCGGTGAGCAGGTTGTAATAGAACTCGATCGCGTGCTCCATGTGGATCGGCGGGTACTTCCACCCCAGCCACCGCGGTCCGTCGTAGACGGCCCCCCGGAAGGCGTGACCGCACTCGCCCATCACGATCTTCTTCACCTTGAGCCGTGCGGCCGTCTCCCAGTGGAGCTTCTCCACGCGGGCCATGATCTCGAAATCGCCCGAGTACATGGCCATGTTGCTGTTGTCCCATCCGTCGGTCGCCGGCATGGTCCAGTCGATCCCGGCGACGGTCATGATCTGGGACATGTTGCCGAGCAGCTGGGCGAGGATCTTCGGTTCCGGCGCGATGACCGAGTACATCACGTCGGCTCCCTCCTTCTCCAGGGGGATCCGCGCCGAGGGCAGCTCGAACTGGGCTTCCTCCTCCTGCCACTGGAGCGTGTCGATCCACTCGTCCTGCTGCACCCACATCTGATTGTTCGTCACGGAGTGGCTGTTCGTGGTGTCCTGCAGGTACTGGGGCACGACGCCGAGGAGGCTGCAGATCCGGCGGCAGACGAGGAGCAGGTAGGCGATGTCGATCCCGAACGGACAGTACATGCTGCAGCGGCGGCACACGGCGCACTCGGTGAACGCGATTCGGGCCATGTCCCGGATGAAATCGCCGTCGACACGCCCCTTCCGCTTCACCAGCTCCCAGAGGGTGTTCTTCACTTTCCCGACGGGAGAGAACTCCGGGTCGCCGTTCCTCGAGAGGTAGGTGTGGCAGGCCTCGGCGCAGAGGCCGCAGTGCACACAGGTGTCGATGTACACCTTCAGGCGGGCGGCGTTCTCCTTCGTCAGAACGTGGTTCACGACCTGTTCGATCCGTTCGGGTGTCAGGCGCTTTATCGTCTCGTTGAGCCCGGGATCATCGACGAGCGTTCGTTGCTGTTCTGTCATGTGTGTATGTCACCTCCGGTATTCCGTGTGCGGAGCTCACCAGTCCCGCGCGTGTCGAACCAGCCCGAACTCGCACCCCATGTAGGCGCGG
>CAZMKB010000045.1:8165-8970 GCA_964566685.1 uncultured Gemmatimonadota bacterium
AACGGGAAGAACAGCATGTGGACGATACGTGTGAACGGTATGACCATGAGCCAGAGAGCACCGCTGAACATGTGAATCGTCAGGACCGTCCGGTAGTCGAAGAGCTGATAGTATGCCATGATGCCGGTGAGAAACGGCGCCGCGACCACCAGGAGAAGGAGAAAATCACCGGCGGAGGAAACCATGCGGACCGTAGGATCAGCGATTCTTCTCAGCATGAAAACGATCACCGAGAGGACGACGATGATGCTCATGATGTTGCTCAGACTCTCGGGGAGCGTCCACCAGCTGATACCCCAGGATTCCTCCCAGAGCAACACGTGTCCGAGGACGAAGACCGGCGTCAGGAGCAGGCAGATGTGAAAGAGAAACGATATCACCGTGAAGGCGGGCCTGAGTCTCATGTTCCTGCTCCCGAAAGGAACGATCCAGTGGGCGATCGACCGGAGTCCGTACCGCCAGTTCATGTACGGGTGGACGACCTTGTCCTTCTTCGATTCGCGGATGATCCAGAAGGTGTGATACAGGCTGCCGAAGAAGAAGGTGAGGAGTGCGATCCAGACCAGCGGTCCGCGGGCGAACTCGTACATTTCTCGTCAGCCTCTCTCTTCGAAGTGAGCGTTCATCCGGTTATTTCTCCCAGCGGCGCTACCCTGCGCCGGTATTCCCCTTCCAGCCGGTACCGCAGGAGCACCAGGCTGCCGTCCTCATTGAGGACGGGATCCCGGAGCTCTTCGTATGCCTGCTCCGTCGTCCTCCCGTTGGAGGCGATGAAGTATCTTCCTCCCCGCTCCGCCTTCGCCAG
>CAZMKB010000045.1:8980-16857 GCA_964566685.1 uncultured Gemmatimonadota bacterium
AGCACGGTCTTCCCGTCGGGTGTGAAGACGGGATCCCAGATCATGTCGAACCACTCGGGCCACGGGGCGCCGTCGACCGAGATGCTCCAGCGGTTGTCCTCTTTCACGATGGCCGCAACGTGTTTCCCGTCCGCCGAGAACACCGGCTCGAGGACCATGTCGCCGAAGGTGACGGGCCATGCCTCGTCGTCGACAGCGATGGTCCAGCGCCCGAAATCCGGGCTCACCACGGCGGCGAGCCGTGAGCCGTCGGGGCTGAACCGGGGGCTCCAGACCATGTTGTAGCGCCTGTTCCAGAGGGGCTCTCCGTCCTCCGCCAGTGTCCAGGTCCCTGCATCCCTGACGGGGGCCACGACCCGGTGTGTCCCCGGCCGGAACACGGGCGTCCAGACGCCTCCGAACTTCCGCTCCCAGTCGTTGCCGTTCACGGCGACGGCATAGTCGCAGACGTCGCTCCTGATCTCTGCCGCTATGGCCTCCCCCTCGTGACTGAACACGGGGTTCCAGGCGTTGAGAAAACGCCTGTCCCACACACGGCCGTCGACGGCGACGGTCCAGAGACCTTCGAGGAATCCGAAGATGTCCCCTTCTTTCAATGGTTTCGTCTGCACGGAGGCCGCGGCACGGGTCCCGTCCGGACTCAGAGCGTAATCCCTGATGCCCACGAAGGTCTCCTCCCAAGTGTTTCCGTCGATCGCGACCCCGTAGGTGTTGTCCCGCTTGAACAGGAACGATATGTGACTGCCGTCGGTGCTGAACTTCGGGTTCCAGACATATTCGAATGTCTCTTCGAAGGGGACTCCCTCGACGGCGACGGTCCACCGGTCGTCCGATCTCACCAGCGCCGTGAGTTTTCCCGAAGGGCTGTACCGGAGATACCAGAGGAGCTCGAAACTCCTGTCCCAGTCTCGATCGTTCACGCAGACTGTGAAAGAGCCGTCCTCGAGAACAACAGGGAACGCAACCTGCTCTCCGTCGGGGCTGACGGAGGGTTCATCCACACGCTTGTGTCTCTGCCGGATCCCGGTCAGGTCAGCGAGGGCTTTCTGTCCGACCTGCCAGTCCCATCTCCGGGAACCGTTCATTGGCTCTCCTGGGCCTGTCTGTCAACCGGGCGGAGCCGCCTGTCTTCTGTGCAGTTTGAAATCTGGGAGATGCGGGATACCAGAAGTGTCTGGGAGAAGCACGTCGTGCCTCGGTTCCTCTTCTATACTCTGCACGCCTGAAGCTGCAGTCTGACTCCGCGATAGTGATACATTACATACCTAATATAGTACACCGAACCCGCCTGATTGTTCTCGATTGATGCGGTCCGGCGTCGCTGAAATATATCAGTCAGAGGGAAGATACGCAAGAGAGAAGGGGACGGCGGCCCGCCGCCTGCGCCGGTGTCGGATCGCTTACTTTCCGCTTTCCTTCAACCTGTCTGCCAGCTCCTTCTCTTTGGCGGCCCGGACGTCGTTCCTGATAACCATGGTGTCCTCTCCGAAGAGCGCGAAACGGAGCCAGCGGTAGCCGAACCGGAGCAGTGCGACGTCGTCGGCCTTCATCGATTCCTTCGTTTTCCCGTCCACATCGAACTTCTCGAAGAAGGAGCTTCCGAACAGGAATTCGCGGAATTTGTCCAGGTTGTAGCACGCCAGGAAGAACATCTCGATCTTCTCCGGCGTGAGATTCTTTCCTTCGGTGAAGAACTCGTTCAGCGTCAGCTCCTTGAACTCATCCCCCGGCTCGTCGTAGTCCGTGATCCCCTGGTCCTCGAGCCACTCGCTCACCTTCCAGCGGTGCTCCTCGTCGTGGCCTCTGCAGACGGACTCCCGGAGCAGGAAGTAGAACTCCCGGTCGAGAGCTTCACTTCCCTCCTTCGGGGAGGCGAGACCGAGCGGGTACATCCGGCAGGACCAGGGCCTGTCCTCGTACACACGGCAGCCTTCATCGGACACGAAAGGGCAGCGCTTCTTCTCGTCCTCCTCCATCTTCAGGAGGACCACCGGGTACTTCAGGTTCTCATCGAAGGGCAGGATGGTGTAAGTGTCGAGAAATTCCTGTGAAGATATGCCGAGGTTGTTCTTCAGCCTGATGATATCGAAGGGCGTGAGAAAGATGTTCACGTCCCCGCAGCAGTCGTTGAAGCATGCGACACCGCTGTGACAGGCGAACGTGAAGGAATCGTCCTTCGACAGTCTCGGGTAATCCTTCAGAATCTCTTCTTTCAGCCGTTCTATTTCACTCATTTTGTCCTCTCGTCACTCGATGATCCGTCCTCGCATGGCGTTGGCCGACCACACCGGCAGGGGGCCGTTTTCGCCGGTCCTCGGATCGAGGCGGTGCCGGTAGGAGGCCTTCTGTGCATAGTGCGTCCACATCCACTCCCAGCCCTTCACGTAGTAGGGGCACTCATCATTGAAGCAGACGTACATGTACGGCGTGTCCCAGGAACCGTCTTCGGGCGGACTCCATTTCGTCATCGGCTCGCTGCAATGGGGGCAGCGGGGTCTTTCCTTCTTCACAGTATCACCTTCGTTTCAGGGTTCCCTCTCCATCTTCATCAACCCTTCAAGATACATGATACACCCTTCATGTCAAGCTTGCTGCTCCTCCCTGACATGCCCGTCGCGCCGTCCCTTGACTTCGCAGGGCTCGGCTGTCGTCGACCCGAGTCGAATCCCTTCAACGGAAAGAAAAAAGCTGGAAACCGGGGTTGAAATCGTCCCCGTTCCTGCGATATAATAGCAAAGGGGAGGTGACAGCAGGTCGACTCGTTTTTCCCCTCACACTGCCGTAAAGTAACATCACCGGGATTCCTCCCGGCGCTTGCTCCTGGGAGGAGCTCCCCTCACCAGTTCGCCCTGTTTCAGAAAGGAGGCAGCCCAATGCGGTACCAGAGCCTGAAACGGATTTCCGGGTGTCTCGTGGCGGCGGCCATCGTCCTCGCCGGTGTTTCCCTCCACGCGGAGTCCCAGTCGGATTTCCTCGTCCCGGATGAGATCTACAACGAGATGCAGGGGATCGACACATTCACTCCCGATGCGGGTCAGGCGGTGGTTCCGGAGGATCGGCCGGTCCAGCGGCTGAATCCGGCCGCCCTGCTCCTCATCCCCGATTCGGACAACGACCGGGTGATGTCTTTCGATCCGACGACGGGCGACATCGTCGATGAGAACTTCATCCCTCCCGATCCCGATCACCTCTCGACTCCGTTGCATGCGATCCTGAGCGCGGATGGCATGAGCATCCTCGTCTCCGATCAGATCGAGGACGTGGTGCAGGAGTACGATCTGGAAGGGAACTACATCGGCATCTTCGCCCCGGCCGGCGGCCCTGACCCGAGCATTCTCGATAACATCCGCGGCATGGCCATGCTGCCGGGCGGGAATCTGCTCGTAACCGTCGGAAGCGGGACCAACGCCGACGCGGTGGCCGAGTTCGACACCGAAGGCAACTACCTCGGCAACTTTATCGCCAACGGCGACGGAGGTCTCGACTCCCCGTTCGACGTGTACATCCGCCCGACGGACGTGCTCGTCGGCGGGATCACGAGCGACGCCATCCACCGCTACGACTCGAACGGGATGTTCCTCGACCTCTTCACCCTGATCGACGCCTTCCCGGAGCAGATCGCCGAAGCCGCCGACAGCAACGTGCTGGTCGCAAACTTCAGCGGCCTCGATGAAGGAGTGGTCGAGTACCTTCCCGACGGTTCCCTGCTGGGCATCTACAACCCCCCCGAAGTCGGTGGGAACCGCGGTGTCTACGAGCTGCCGAACGGCAACATCCTGACGACCAACGGCGACGGCGTTTATGAGATCAGCCGCGACGGATCGCTGGTCGAAACCAAGATGAGTAACGTGAGCGCCCGCTACATCGAGCTGGTCGACATCGTGCAGGTGGATCTCTCCGTCGAGATCCTTCCATTGAACGGTACGGTGTTCCAGCCCGGTGACTTCGTCCAGTATCAGGCGACGGTCATGAACCTGACGCCGGATCCCATCCAGGTGACCGGCGAGATCTTCGCTACCAACGTTCCGGGTTTCCAGGTCACGCTTCACGGACCGATCACGTTCACGCTCGCGGGTGACGCCTCGGTGTCGGTCAATCTCGAAACGCAGATCCCGTTCAAGGCGCCGCCGCTCACGGTCTACATCTGCGCGGATGCGAACGGTATTCAGGACTGCTACTCGATCACCATCGAGTAGCTTCCGGTGACGGAAAAACGGCCGGGTCCCCCCTCCGGGGCCCGGCTTTTTTCCCGTACGCCGGACCAGGTGCGGAGCACCCTGCCCGTCACGGCGGTGGGGATCGAAAGCGAAACCGCCCGGTCTTTCCGGGCGGTTTGCTTGTCTCAGGGTCGGTTGTTATCGCCGTTCACGGAACGACGACGGTGAAATCGAAGAAATCCCTCGCATACACCGGCTCGGGGAACTGCCCGATCTTCATGATGTAGGTATAATCCCCCAGCGGAGCATTGCCCGGCACGAACTGATTCAGGTGAACGGACGGGTTCGCGTTCGCCTGGAGCGTCAGCGTGAAGGGCCCGAAGATGGGATTGCCCCAGTAGGGCATGCCGTTCGGCAGGAGAACCTCCGACCACACCTGCAGGGTGACCGGGTAATCCGCCGTATTGGCTGCACTCACGACGAATCCCATGTTCGTGCCCCTCGGAACGGTCGGTGAATCCGGCGTCAGCGAAACCGACACGGGGTACTCGAGCTCGAGATAGACGTCGTCGACGTACCACCCGGGTCCGTTGCTGGAACCGTCCGATCCGAAGGTGAACTTGAACTCGACTTCCTCCCCGAGGTATCCCGACAGGTCGAAACTCACCAGCTCCCAGCCGTCACTCGCACCGGTGAAGCCAGCTTCACCGTTCCAGCCCATCGTGGCCGTCGGATAACCACCGACGGGAGTGATGAGACTGTAAGTGGCGCCGCCGTCGGTCGAGATCTTCACGTTCCCCCCGTCACGGGTCTGCTGCGTGTCGTAGTAGTGGTAGAAGTTGAACGTTGCCGATGTGGCTTCGACCAGGCTGTAAGTCTTCGAATACATGGGCGAGTTGGCGTTGTTGCCGTACGGGCCGTCCAGGTTCGTGGCCCAGCAGTTCAGTCCCCAGTGCGCTCCGCCCGGACCGTAGGTCGACGGGGCGCCCCACTCCCACAGCATCAGGCCGGTGTAGCCGCCTCCGTCCTCCTCGAAGCTCTCCGCCTGACCCAGCGCGAAGGAGAGGACGGTGGTCCCTCCCTCTTCGATCGCGGCCGATTTCGTCTTGCCGATGTAGGACGGCATCACCGCCTCCACCTGGTAGGTGGCGCCGCCGGGGATCGTGAAGGAATAGTAGCCTTCCTCGTTCGTGGTCTGCGGCGCGAGCGGCGTGTTCAGCACCGTGACCTCGGCTCCCTGGATCCCCTGACCGTCGATGGCGCTTCTCACCCAGCCTTCGAGATAGCCGTCGAGCGCCGCTTCCAGGGCGAAGTCCAGCCAGGCCGAGCTGTCGGCGGGTACGGAGGCCTCCTGCTCGGCCGTCCGGTAGCCGTACGCAGACGCTTCGACGGTGTAGGTCGAGTCATCCTTGCAGGGGAGCTTGTAGTAGCCTGTGGTGTCGGTGGTTACCGACCTGCTGCCGCCGACGATACCGACCCGTGCGTCGAGCGGATCCCCGGTGTCGAAGTCGGTCACATACCCTTCGATGTGCGAGATCGGCTCCGAGAGCTCGGCAGCCTGGTAGATTTCCTTCGAGCTCATGTTCTGAACCAGGGCGACGACGCTGAGCTGTTCGACATCCCAGGAGGGATCGACCGTGAACTCCCGGGTGATGCTCACATTCTCACCGGGCTCTGAAATGAGCAGGGTTTCTTCGGGGAGGAAATCCCGCACCACCTGGTCGTACCATTCCCCGTTCGAGTACAGGGAGTCCTCGTAGACGACGAACCAGACTTCGTTGTTGCCCGTCGGGATCGCATCGAGGATGCTGATGTGCGCTTCGACCGATCCGGAAGTCTCCTCTATCGTCCCGTAGAGCTCGAGGGTGAGGGGGGACTCATCGGTGAGGTGGTTGTTGATGACGGTCAGGTACTCCTGGTATGTTTGTGACCAGCCGCCGATCACCGATTCCGTACCGTCGAACATGCAGGTCGGGTATCCCGTGATTCCGTAGAAATTGATGCGCGCGTGAGTGTCGGGTGTTGAAAATTCGTCATCGTAGTGATACCGCAGAATCACCAGTTCCTGACGATCGAATACCTTCGACAGACTGTCGAGGGCCGCTTCCGCGTAAGGGCAGTAGGGTCACCAGGTTCCCGTGGCGAGTTCGGCGATGACCGTCCGGTCGGTCCCGCCCTGAAGGGCGGCGGGAACAGCCAGAAGAAGAACCATGGATGCGAGGACGAGCTTTTTCATGTCTTCACCTCCTGAGCGATCCAGCGCTCCTTGTTCGTGATGGACACCCGGATTTTATCACGAGAACGGTTTTTTGTCAACCGGAGAAGCATATCGTGTCAGGGCAAAGGAGAAATGTACTGTTCCCGGCAATCGGGAGATGTCGGGCTCTTTTCCTTTTTCAGGGGAGCCGGCGTTCCGTGAGGGCTCTATCTGGAATCGGGGGTCAGTCGATAAGTGCGCATCTCCTCGGCGGCGAGCTCGTCACTCAGGACTCCATCTTCGATGGGAATCACCGAAATATCGGTCTCGATGTGCGTCGTGTGAACGGCCTCGCCGATCCCCCACACGGGAAGTGAGAGGTCGGATTGCCGTTCCGCCTCGGCAAGGTTCCACACCCTGGCGATCACGCCTTCCTCTATTCCTTCCTCCGCGGGTTTGAGAGCCCAGAGCAGGATGTCCGGGGAGGAAATCGACACGAATGTGAGCGTGTCGGGTGGAAGAGGAGCTTCTCTTTCGCCCGTGACGGCCCCGGCGATGAGCGGATTCTGATGCTCGAGGGCACATATCATACTCTGTGGCTGATCGTACCCGCCATGGACACGTACCGCGAATCGGTTCACGAAAAGCGTGTCACCCCCCTGGTCGGGGATACCGAGATGCGAGCCGTCGACCTGCATGCCGACGACGCTCCGGATGGATGGCGTCGAACAGTCGAGCGTGTCGACCGTACTGTCGCCTGCACGGAAGAAGGGGCTGTCCCGGTTCGAGATCGTGATTCCGCAGTCATCTTCCGAAAGATCCACGAAGTGGTTGAACGTGAGGTAGTCCGTCCTCGTGTTCGTGTCGGCATAGTCTCCGCCGTCCGATGCGCGGGCGACCAGCGCGATCATCCCCACCTCCTCATGTCTCATCACCGGGGAGGTGAGATCGAAAGTCGAGAGGTAATCCACGCTGCTCGAGAAGTTTTCCGTTACCCTGCCTTCGATGTCGATGCGGTCGATGCCGGCGTAGAGAGTGACCCTCGACCCGTGCGCGGGAGAGCCGCCTGCTTCGACCAGCAGCGTCGTCGACACCGGCCCGGCGTGCTGGAGTACGGCGGTCCCCGAACCGGAGCCCATGTCGTGGACGGCACCCCCGGAGACGACGAACTGTCTGTCGTTCCTGCGGTGATCGATGAGACTGGTGATCTCGCCGTGAGGTCCGAGAGTCACCTCATAGGTGCCGTTGTCGAAGGCCGGCAGCGCGACGTCCGCCGAGGGTGGAAAGGACGTGCCTTCTCCGGACAGTACTTCGTACACCCGGTATCCGACCGAAGGTACCTCCGAAGCCAGGATGCGCACGAAGCAGCTGTCTCCGGATTCGATGACCTGGCTGGGGACCTCGCCGCCGCTCGCGACGTCGACCACGTCCCAGTCGCAGGAGGCGGCGACGGCGTCCGACCGCTCCGCCAGCGCCGCGGTCATCCGCTCGCCCTGGAAGACCTGCCCCCAGTCGCCGAAGGC
>CAZMKB010000046.1:0-16228 GCA_964566685.1 uncultured Gemmatimonadota bacterium
AGCGCACGCCGGTGCCGCCGCTTCTCGTGTGGCGAAGCTCCACGTCCTTCCTGACACAGAGGCCGCCGATGCCGGTCGTTCCGAGGAGCGACTTGTGGCCGGTGAAGGCCAGCATGTCGACGTTCATGGCTTTCATGTCGATGGGAATGACCCCGGCGGTCTGTGAAGCGTCGATGGCGAAGAGGACTTCCGCCTCTTTGCACACCGCCCCGATCTCCTTCACCGGCTGAACGGTCCCGAGCACGTTCGAGCCGTGGTTGACCACGACGAGCTTCGTGTTCGGCCTGATCGCCTTCCCGATCTCGTCGGGGTCGACGAATCCGTCGGATGTGAAGGGAACGTAGGTGGCTTCGACCCCGGCGTCCCGGACCAGGTGGTTCACCGGCCTGATCACGGAGTTGTGCTCCAGGTTGGTCGTGACCACGTGGTCACCCGCGGAAAGGCTGCCCTGGATGATGAGGTTCAGGGCGTCGGTGGCGTTGTACCCGAAACAGAGCCGCTCAGGGATGATCTCGTCGCCGCCGAAGAACCGCGTCAAGCGTGTACGCAGGTCTTCGAGCAGGTTTCCCGCTTCGATCGCATGGTCGAACCCGCTCCGGCCGGGATTGACGCCGCACTGCCGGTAGAACTCCACCATGTACGAGTAGACGCTGTCGGGCTTCGGCCAGGAGGTGGCCGCGTTGTCGAGGTAGATCAGGTTTCCCATCGAAGGCTCCGGCGATCGGACATTGCGGTTGCGGCGCGGCGGCCTGCGGAACGCACGAAATATACACCGGAGGAAGGGGGAAAGTCAAAAGGAACGTGCCCGGCACACGACCGGGCACGGCATACATGATCGAAGGGATCGCCGGACATTTGATGGAAGCCGGCGGCCCAGCCCACACGACCGGGTCAGGCGGCCTCGATGTCGCGGCCGCATCCCTTGCAGTACGGCAGGTCGGCCGGGGTTTCGATCTCGCAGTGGGGGCAGGTGCAGGTGGTGCCTTCCTTCTCCTCCTCGTGCTCATGATCGTGGTCTACGATGACCTTCTCCGGCTTCATGCCATCTCCGTCGTAAGCCTTCCGATAGCTCTCGATGGCGGCGCGAAGCGCGTCGGCGCCCAGGTTCGAGCAGTGGAGCTTGTTCTTGGGCAGTCCCTCCAGCTCGTTCGCAACATCCCGGTTGGTGATCTTGAGCGCTTCGTCGAGCGTCTTCCCCTTCGCCATCTCAGAAATCATGGAAGAGACCGCGATGGCGGCGCCGCATCCGAAGGTCTTGAACTTCAGGTCGACGATCCGGTCGTTCTCGACCTTGATGGTGAAATTCATGATGTCGCCGCAGGCGGGATTACCGACCTCTCCGATGCCGTCGGGATCTTCTATCTCCCCCACATTCCGCGGGTTCATGAAATGGTCCATCACTTTTTCGCTGTACTTTATCGCCATGATTGCCTCCGTGGTAACTAGCGAACGGCTATATCGCCTTCTTCTTATAGAGGGGGGACATGTCCCTGAGCCTCTGAACGATCGGCGGCAGCACTTCGCAGACCCGATCGACTTCTTCCTCTGTGTTGTCCTTTCCGAGACTGAACAGGAGCGAACCCTGGGCGAGAGCGTGGTCGATGCCCATTGCGAGCATGACGTGACTGACTTTCAGACTCCTGGATATGCAGGCCGAACCCGATGCGATGGCTATCCCTTCCATGTCCATGAACAGGAGCACGGACTCGCCTTCGACGAACTCGGCCCCCAGGCTCACGTTGCCGGGCAGCCTCCTCTCGGGGTGACCGAACTCGTGCATGTGATCGATGCGCTCGAGGATCCCGGTTCGCAGTCTCCGTGCGAGATTCCCGAGCCTGGCACGACGCTCTTCCATCTCCCTGCCGGCGATCTCCGCGGCGATCCCCATGC
This sequence comes from uncultured Gemmatimonadota bacterium, assembly GCA_964566685.1. Classification (GTDB taxonomy): domain Bacteria; phylum Gemmatimonadota; class CAZMKB01; order CAZMKB01; family CAZMKB01; genus CAZMKB01. Next base: position 1,891 of record CAZMKB010000046.1, read on the forward strand.
CGACGATGGCCGGAACGTTCTCGGTGCCGGCCCGCCGGTCCTTCTCCTGGATGCCGCCGTCGAGGAGCGGCCTTATCTGGATACCCTTCCTCACATAGAGGGCGGCGGCCCCTTTCGGCCCGCCGAACATGTTCGCCGCAAGGGAGAGGAGATCGATATCCATCTTCTCCACATTGATGGGGATAGCCCCGGCCGAGGCGACGGCGTCGGTGTGAAACGGTACGCCCAGCTCACGGCAGATGCGGCCGATTTCCGCGATCGGCTGAATGGTGCCGACCTCGGGGTTGGCGTGCTGAACGGAGACGAGGACGGTCCTGTCGGTGACGGCCTCCCTGACATCCCCGGGATCGACCATGCCGAAGCTGTCCACCGGGACCTGCGTGACGGTGAAGCCCATGCGTTCCATCGTCTTGACCGCGTGCATGATGGAAAAGTGCTCGACAGGCGTCGTGACGATGTGGTTCCCCTTCACCTGACGGGCGAAGGGAATCCCCTTGAACGCGAAATTGTTGGACTCCGTCCCGCAGGAGGTGAACACGATGCGATCGGGCTCGGCGCCGATGAGCGAGGCGACCTTTGCGCGCGCCTCGTTGATTGCGCTCTCGGCCACTTCCCCGAAGCTGTGGATCGAGGAGGGATTCCCGAACCTCTCGCCGAGATACGGGAGCATTCCGTCCCGCGCCTCCGGGAGGAGCGGCGCTCCTGCTATGTGATCCATGTATATGCGAGCCACCCGAAGATCTCCGTTTACAGCATTCTTCCGCGGCAGTACCGGAACCACAAGGCCGGCAACACATTGTCATATTCCGGAACACACCGGAACGTTGTCCGGCCCCTCCATTAAAATTAGTCGAATGATTGCATGTAATCAAGAGGCACGCACGAGCACGCACTCCAGCTCTCACTCCTCCCCCGGTACGGCAGCCCCGGAGGCAGGGAATGACGAGGAAATATCACCTTGATTCAAAACGGGAGAGGCGGGGGCTGTCGGCCTTAAGAGGATGGAGCAGCTTGCACCCTGTAGGCAGTAGTCGGGTACGCTTCCACCCGCCCGCGCCGTCGATGACGGTGTGAAACGCCGTTGTCTCAGGACTCATCCCTCGCCCCGGCCCTTCTGCTGAGAAAAGCTACCAGGAGAGCCATGGCACAGCCGTAGATGAGATGGGCCAGGTAATAGTGCAGCGGGTACTCCAGCCGCATCCGCGGATTCAGAGTCGGACCAACGATCAGCCCCATCGACCGGCATGCTCTCCGTCAGCTGACGTCGATTTCCCTGCTGTTCTCCCAGAGTCCGTGGATGTTACAGAGCGACAGAGCGTGCAGCACACCCGGCTTGCTGGTTTTCATGACGGCGGTCACCTGGTGATGGGTGTAGACAGGACCCTCGTTCGGACCGGGCACCGACTCCCCGTGAGCGCCGAACTCGAAATGACCGACTTCGTAGGCGAACTTCTCCCCCTGAGGGTGGAAGAAGAGAGTGACCCAGCGGATGTGATGTTCCGTGGTGTTGGGGTGATCCACTTCCTTGCCCAGACCGACCGTGACCTCGAAATTCTCCCCGGCCCTCACCGAGTCGGGGCATTCGATCACCGGTACGTGCTTTTCCGTTTTCCAGTCGGCTTTCTGGATGTTGCTGCCCAGGTCCTTCATGGTCTCCTCCGGTTGAGTGCTGAAAACTCCTGAAATACGCGCGAATCCTCTCTACCAACGCAGCCTCTTCTTCAGCTGCTCATCCAGCCACGCTGTCACTTCTCGGTGCACAATCTGGGAAAATCAGCCGCCTCCTCAGACTCTGGAAGCATAGTGATGATGGTTTTAAAAATCAATCTGTTTCCAGACGTAGATGCCCTCGACCGCACCCTCCTTGAAAACAGCCATCACGTCCAGCCGGCCGTCACCGTTGAAATCATCGAAGAAGGCGTCGTCGAAATCGGTCTCCTCCTCGATCACCCGCTCAGTGAAAACGCCGCCGTCATTCCGGTAGATGCCGATCCGGGGAGTCCCCTGGATCGTGTTTCGCGCCGCGAGAATGCCGTTGTCGGCGTCTTTGTCGTAATCCGCAATGTCGAAGTCGAGAGTCGTCGTCCCGTTAAGCTCGTCGAGCTGGGTCTGGGGCCAGCCGTCGGTGAATCCATCGTTGACGAAGTAACGCACGCTGAAGGTGCCCGCGGCCACCAGATCCGGCAGGCCGTCGCCGGTGATGTCGCCGGCGGCCATGTCCCAGGGACCGTATAACACGCCGCCGTCGATATAACCGCTGTTCCACGGATAGGAGCCGTCGTTCTCGAGCCAGAACGCCGCGTGCGGGTCCGTCTCGATCGCCGACGCGACGAGATCCGGATCGCCGTCCTGGTCAAGGTCGGTGAATTCGACATTGTTCGACTTCTGCACATCATCCAGCTGGATGTGCTCGCGCCATCCCGAATCCGTGTTCTCGACGATGGAAATCCTGTCCACGGGGCTCCGGCTTCCGGGAGAGAAGATATTGCTGTAGAGCGCCGCCGCCAGATCCAGGTCGTCGTCACCGTCGACATCGACGATGTCGACCTCTACGCAGCTCTCTTCCAGTATCGTGGCATAGTCGTATCCTGCTCCGACCCATCTGCCTCGTGTGTGTAATTTGATCCTAGAAGAGTCCGGGAGACTGTCAAGGGTGGATGCCGTTGCCCCGCGCGGGAACCGGCGTGCCATGGGAGACAAACCGTCCCTCGGAAATGGGGATGAGGGAGGAGGCTGCCGGCGGCCGGAGGATAGCCCCGGAAAGAATCAGCGGGAGCGGCCGGTTGACACGTCGTGTAATGAATGATACAATGACGTAAGGAAAGGTGAGAGAAGGAAGTGGACAACGGTTCGCCTGGAAACGGGCTTCGATCGGAACGTGCAGGAGGAAAAACACCGTGGTTTCGCCGAATTGTTCGATGATCAGGCCGCGATTCGAACATGCTGTGCTCTTCCTCTCCTGTCTCGCCCTCTTGCTCTTATCCCCGCCTGAGACGTCGACACAGCAGGCAGTGCACCCTGTCTCCGGAAGTTCAATTTCCAGGAGCCCGCGGCTCGCGCTCTGGCTCGCGAAAAAAGATCAGCTGCTCCAGCAGGAACATGCCGGCTACGATCTCGTCATGAGCGGCTGGTTCGAGCCGGAGGAAGCCGATTCGATACGTGCCGGACGACCGGCGTCGATTCTCCTGGCCGGGCTCACTCTCTGCTGGGTCTTCGATGATACTGCATGGATCAACCTTCTCGAGACGGTGGCCAACGGGGGCGACACGAGCGGCCCGCTGCAGCTCACCGACGACATGTTTCTCATGTACGACGAGGACGGAGACAGTATTCTGGATACACACTGCACCCCTCCCGGCTGGGATCAGATACTCGCAGTCGATCCCCGGCATCCCGGATGGCGGGAGCTGATTCTCAGCTTCTACGACAACGTCGCGAGCGCCCCACAGCACGACGGGGTGATCGTGGACATGATCGACGCTTACCCGTTCTGCGACGGTGCCTGGTCCGAAGGGGTGCCGGTTCCCATCGACTCCACCGCCTGGGTATCCGCGCAGGAGGAGCTGCTCGCCGGCGTTCGCGACAGCGTTGGGCAGAACAGGCTCGTGTTCGGCAATGCAGGCCGGGATTTCCCGGAGGGCTCTCCGTTTCCCGGCTACCTGAACGGTTACCTCCTCGAGAATGCACTGGGAGAGCTGTTCGGCCTGGAGACGGTGGATGAGCTTCTCCTTTCTGCAGAGAGAGCCTGTCAGACGACCCTCTTCCCGCACATCGTGGTCTTTGCCGTGGACACGGACAACACCGGAGAAATCGACACGCTCCGGTTTCGAAGCGGGCTGGTGAGCAGCCTGCTTCTCGACAACACCCTGTTTGCCTTCGATTTCGGACCGGCCGATCACGGGGGAGTCGAGGGCTGGTGGCACCCGGACTACTACAACGTGCGGCTGGGAGATCCGACCGGTCCCTACATTCACACTGACGGGTGTTACTCGAGGGATTTCGATAGAGGCAGGATAGTCGCCTCCACGGAGTGCTCGACCGTCGTGGAGTTCGACACCCTTCACCGGGACATCTCGACGGGTGAGATCGGAACGGAATTCACCGTCCCGGCGGGAGACGGCAGAATTTTCATCCGGTGTCAATGGGAGAGGGAGGAACCGACATGGCACACTACCTGGTGACGGTACTGCCGAAACAGGAGAAAATGTCTGAAATCGAAGAGAACATCCGGAAAGGCGTCTACGAATCGATGCGCCCGTTCGGCCAAACACTCGCGAATTCCCTCAGAAACGCGAAAATCCGGGAAGACGGCCGTGCAGTCTGGGAAGAGGAAGACTACTGCTCCCCGCCGCTCGACCAGGAACGGAGAGCGGTACTGGACGAGTATTTCGACGAGATAGCGGTGGAGCCGGTCGCCGAAGGAGAGGGTTGGAAGCGCATCGAGAAGCTCCCCGGCCTCTTCCAGGAATTCTGAATCTTCCTCCCGTTCTCTCTCCTTCTTTCATTCCGGGACTCTCGCGCCGGGACGGTGTGCTTCTGGCACGGAGATTGTACGGGAGAAAACACACAGCTCGAATGAAATTACCGGTCTCACTCAATCCGATTTATTCATACGATTTCGAGCAGGAGTCTCATTATTATCGATAAGCGAATGGACAGCACAAAAGTCACGGATCTCGATGCGATGAAAGACTCCGACAACCTGCTCGAGTTGATAGGCAACACCCCCTGTGTTCGGATACGACGCCTGAATCCCAACCCGGCCGTCGAGGTCCTGGCGAAGCTCGAGTCGTTCAATCCCGGGGGCTCCGTCAAGGACCGCATCGCCCTCTCCATGATCCTTTCCGCGGAAGAGTCGGGCGAGCTCACCGGTGAAAAGACCGTTCTCGAGGCGACGAGCGGGAACACGGGCATCGGCCTGGCGATGGTCGCGGCGGTCAAAGGATACCGTTTGCTGCTCGTCATGCCGAAGTCGGCCAGCTCGGAGAGAAAGGCCGTTCTCCGAGCCCTCGGCGCCGAGCTTCTCCTGACACCGCCCGAGGCGGGGACCGACGGAGCCATAGAGGAAGCCTATCGTCTCGCCAGGGAAGATCCGGACAGGTACTTCCTGGCGGATCAGTTCAATAACGAGAACAACTGGAAGGCTCACTACGAACACACCGCAAGGGAGATCTGGGAGCAGACAGGCGGAAGAGTGACGATGTTCGTGGGAACCATGGGAACGACCGGGACTCTGATGGGAGTCTCGAGGCGGTTGAAGGAGTGCAATCCCGAGGTGAGGATCGTCGGTGTCGAGCCCCAGTATGACCACAGGCTCCAGGGCATGAAGAACATGAAGGAGTCCTACAAGCCGGGGATCTTCGACAAGTCGCTCCTGGACGAGAGAGTACTCATCGAGGACGACGACGCTTTCAGGATGGCCAGGGAACTGGCGAAGAAAGAGGGGATATTCTGCGGTATGAGCTCCGGGGCCGCCGTACACGTGGCTCTCAGGAAGGCCGAAGAACTCACGGGGGGTGTCATCGTCGTTCTGCTTCCCGACGGAGGAGAGAGATACCTCAGCACCCCGCTCTACGAGCTCGCCCCGGCGGTTCGCAGAAAACGCAGTGAGCTCAGGTTCTACAACACCATGGCCCGGGAAAAGCAGGTCTTCGAACCGCTCGTGAAGGGACGCATCCGGATGTACTCCTGCGGTCCGACCGTCTTCGCCACCCCGCACATCGGGCACTTCAGGAGCTTCGTCTTCGCCGACCTGGTCAAAAGATACCTGAAATACCGAGGTTATCAGGTCAAGCATATCATGAACATCACCGACATCGATGACAGGACCATTGCAGCATCCGGTGACAGGAACGTCTCTCTCGCCGAGTACACCCGGCAGTACGAGCAGGAATTCATGCAGGGTATCGAGGAGCTGAACATCCTGAAAGCTTCGAAGTATCCCAGGGCCACGGACCATGTCGCCGAGATGATCGAACTGGCGAGGACTCTGGTCAGGAAGGGCTACGCCTACGAACGGCACTCGTCGGTGTACTTCGACTTGTCCAAGTTCGCCGACTACGGCAGGCTCTCGCGTGTGGACCTCGGCAAGGTGAAGGTCGGGGCGACGGTGGACCTGGACGAATACGAGAAGGACAATCCCCGTGACTTCACACTCCTCAAACGCTCCACGCTTTCCGAGCTCAAGCGCGGGATCTTCTACGAGACCGAGTGGGGGAAGGTCAGGCCCGGCTGGCACCTGGAGTGTTCGGCCATGGCGCTCAAGTATCTCGGTGACACGATCGACATACACACTTCCGGCGTCGACCTCATCTTTCCTCACCACGAGAACGAAATAGCCCAGAGTGAGGCCTATACGGGCAGAAAGTTCGTCAACTACTGGCTGCACTGCGAGCATGTCGTCCACGGAGGAAAGAAGATGACACGCCGCAACGGACAGCTCCGGACTCTCGGCGACCTGTACGACAGGGGATACTCCGCGAGAACGATCCGCTTCTACCTGATCGGCACCCACTACCGCCAGAGAATCCTCTTCACCTTCGAATCGCTCGACGCAGCGCGAAGCGCTCTGGAGAGGCTCGACGAGTTCGTGAGAACGCTCTCCCACGTCACGGGAGGAGATCACAATCCGGAGGTCGACGGAATGATCGCGGGGACGAAGAGGAGGTTCGATGACGCACTCAACGACGATATCAACATCTCCCGGGCCCTGTCGGCGGTCTTCGACCTGGCCGCGAAGACGAACCGGCTGCTCTCGAAACGACGGTTCGGAAGGAAGAACGCACGGTCGGTGCTCGCCCTGCTCAAAAAGCTCGACCGTGTGCTGGCGGTCCTGAACTTCGGCCGGGAAACCCTCAGCAGAGAGGAACAGCGACTGCTCGACGAGCGGGAGAAGGCGAGAGAGGCGGGCGACTGGCAGAGAGCCGACGAGCTGCGTTCGAGACTCGGAGACGCCGGACTGGAAGTGCAGGACACCCCCACGGGATCCAGATGGCGGAAGAAGAGATCATCTTGACACATTACATACGACACCTTAACATTGACGCTGAAAAATTCAGGTTGTTCCAAGAGCAGGTCATGTGAAATCCATGGAGATCTTCAGACAGAGGGCCCACTATGAAAACATCGAAAATCATCTGGACGGAGACGGATGAAGCTCCGGCACTGGCTACCCGTTCTCTCCTTCCCATCCTCCGGGCATACACGAGCGGCGTGGACATCGAGATCGAGACTGCCGACATCTCCCTCGCCGGCAGAATCATCGCCAATTTCCCCGACAACCTGAGAGAAGATCAGAAGATACCCGACTACCTGTCGCGGCTGGGCGAGCTGGTGAAGACCCCGGAAGCGAATATCATGAAACTCCCCAACATCAGTGCGTCGGTTCCCCAGCTGCAGGGGGCGATCGAAGAGCTGCAGGAAAAGGATTACGACATTCCCGACTACACCGGGGAGCCGAAGAACGATGAGGAGAAGGCCCTGAAGGAAAGGTTCTCCGTCGTCCTCGGTTCCGCCGTCAACCCGGTACTGCGTGAAGGGAACTCCGACCGGAGAGCGGCGCCGTCGGTGAAGAAGTTCGCGCAGAAGAATCCCCACAGGATGATGAAGGAGTGGCCGGAATCGGGGTCGAAGGCGCGTGTCGCCCACATGAAGGAGAAGGATTTCTACGACACGGAAAAATCCATGACCATGAACGAAGCGGACGAGGTGAAAATCGAATTCGTCGGCGAAGACGGAAAGCGCACGGTGTTGAAAGACGGGCTTTCGCTCCAGCAGGGTGAAGTCATCGACACGGCCGTCATGAATGTGGCCGCTCTGCGGAAGTTCTACGACGAGCAGATCGAGGCGGCGAAGAAAGACGATGTGCTCCTCTCCCTGCACCTCAAAGCGACCATGATGAAGGTGTCCGATCCCATCATGTTCGGCCACTGCGTCTCCGTGTATTACCGGGACGCACTCGAGAAACACGCGGATCTCCTGGATGAGATCGGCGCGAATGTCAACAACGGTCTGGGTGACATCCTCGAAAAGCTCGACAGGCTCCCCGCCGACAAAAGGCAGGAAGTCGAGAAGGACATCGAAGCGGGGTATGAGCATCGTCCCCGGCTGGCCATGGTCGACTCGAGCAAAGGAATCACGAACCTCCACAGGCCGAACAACATCATCGTGGATGCCTCGATGCCCAATGTGATACGCGACGGCGGCAGGATGTGGAACAGCGACGACGAACTCCAGGACTGTATCGCCATGGTACCTGACCGCTGCTATGCAACCACGTATGTCACGATCCTCGAGGACTGTAAGAAAAACGGACAGTTCGACCCCGCGACCATGGGAAGCGTCGCCAATGTCGGACTGATGGCGCAGAAGGCGGAAGAGTACGGCTCTCACGACAAGACCTTCGAGGCCCCCGCTCAAGGGATAATTCACGTCGTCGACAGGTCTGGAGCCAGCCTGCTGGAGCAGACGGTCGAGGCCGGTGACATTTTCCGCATGTGCCAGGCAAAGGACGTCCCGATCCGGGACTGGGTGAAGCTCGCCGTTACGAGAGCCAGGGAGTCGGGCTGGCCGGCCGTCTTCTGGCTGGACGAGCGCAGAGCACACGACGCGGAGATCATCGCGAAGGTGGAGAAGTACCTGCCCGAGCACGACACCGCCGGTCTCGACATCCGCATCATGAAGCCCGTGGAGGCCATGCAGTTCTCCCTGGAGAGGATCCGCCGGGGCGAGAGCACCATCTCGGTGACGGGCAATGTCCTGAGAGACTACCTGACCGACCTCTTCCCCATTCTCGAGCTGGGCACCAGCGCGAGAATGCTCTCGATTGTCCCTCTCCTGAACGGTGGCGGGCTGTTCGAGACGGGAGCCGGCGGTTCGGCTCCGAAGCACGTCGATCAGTTCCTGAGAGAAGGTCACCTGAGGTGGGATTCCCTGGGCGAGTACTGCGCCCTCGTGCCGTCCTTCGAGTTGATCCACTCTCAGACCGGCAACGAGAAAGCCGCCGTCCTGGCGGAGACGCTCGACCGGGCCATCGGTTCGTACCTGGAAAACGGGCGTTTCCCCTCCCGGAAGGTGAACGAGATCGACAACAGGGGCAGCACGTTCTACCTGGCGCTGTACTGGGCACAGGCGCTGGCCGAACAGAACAGCGACGCGTCGATCAGGAAGCGCTTCACCGGGATCGCAAAAGAGCTCGAAGAGAACGAAGAGAAGATCACCGGAGAGCTCCTCGCCGCTCAGGGAAAGTCAGTCGACATCGGCGGCTACTACCTCCCGGACCTGGCGAAGGCGACGGAGGCGATGCGGCCGAGCCCAACCTTCAACGCGATCATCGACTCGATCTAGCCCTCGGTGTGTTCCTTGCCCGTAATCCGCGTTTATGATATATTACAAGCGGATATAACCGCACTGCACGCAATCACGTAGGTGGTTGAGCGTCGCCGGGACAGGTTGCGGAAGACATTCCCGGGATAGCGAGAGCGGTCCCGGGTGGACGGGAACAGACACTCGCTCGAAACAGACACTCGCATGAAGAAGACCATACTGATCATCGACGACGAACCGGACATCCTCACCTATCTCAGGCTGGTTCTCGAAGATCAGGGCTACCGGGTCGTCATGGCCTCGGACGGGAAACAGGGGCTCGATTACGCCCGAACGGAGAAGCCCGATCTCATCTGCCTCGACGTCATGATGCCGAAGAAAACCGGCGTCGCCGTCTACACGGAGATGAAGTCCGATCCCGATCTCAGGGATATCCCCGTCGTCTTCATCAGCGCCTACGAGAGCGCATACACGTTCAAAGGAAAGGCATTCCGGAGACTCATTCCGGACAGGTCGATCCCGGAACCGCTCAACTTCTTCGAAAAGCCGCTCGACATCCAGCAGTTCACCAGTTTCATCGACGAACACTTACGTAACCCGAAGAAGCGGACGAGATCATGAAGAAGAACCCGGGCAGAAGAGTAGAATGGCCGCGGATGGCTCTCTTCAACCAGATCCCGATGGACATCGCGGTCATCGACAGAGAATTCACCATCATCGAGGCCAACCGGCAGTTCGAGCGCACCTACGGTCCCTGGAAGGGAAAGAAGTGCTACGAGCTGTACCACAACCGGAAGAAGCGGTGCGTCGACTGCGACGCCGTGAAGACGTTCAAGGACGGAAAAACGAGGACGACCCGCGGCGAGAGCCGTGACGTCCACGGGAATCCCCGCCACTACATGGTCCACATTTCAGCATACAAGGACGAAGGCGGGAAGATCCCCTACGTCATCGAGATGGCGACCGACATCACGGACCGGGTCACCATCGAGCGTGAGTACCGGCTCCTGTTCGACAACGTGCCCTGTTACGTGTCCGTGATCGACAGAAACTTCAGGATTCTCGACTCGAACGAGCTCTTCCGGAAAACCTTCGCCAAGCGGGGAAAGCACTACTGCTACGAGATGTACAAGAAGAGGTCGAAGGTCTGCGCAAAATGCCCGGCCGTCAAGGTGTTCAAGACCGGAAAGCGTTTCACCTCGCTGCAGGTGGGCGTCGACAAGGACGGCAACAAGACGCACTACATGGTGACGGCCGCTCCGCTCAAAGTGAACGGCAGCGACGTCGACCGGGTCATCGAGATGGCCCTCGATGTCTCAGAGGTGATGAGCCTGCAGGAGCGGCTGAAACAGATCGAGCAGGAAAAGCTGATGGTCGAGCGGTTCGCGGCCGTGGGCCAGACCGTGGCCGGACTCGCCCACGGAATCAAGAACATCCTCATGGGCCTCGAGGGCGGGATGTACGTGATGAACTCCGGCCTCAAGCGGGACGACACCGACCTGGTGACCCAGGGCTGGGACATGCTGCAGAACAACATCGTCAAGATATCGTCCGTGGTGAAGGAATACCTGCAGTTCGCGAGAGGATCCGAGATCGAGGTAGAGAAGACGAGCCCGACGGAAATCGTGGAGGAGGTCGTCGAGCTCTACCAGGACCTGGCCGAGCAGTCGGACATCCAGCTCGAAGCGGAGATTCCCGGGAAGCTGCGCCCGGCTCCCCTCGACCCCGAAGGAATACACACCTGTCTCGCGAACCTGGTCTCCAACGCCATCGACGCATGCGTGATGAGCGACAAGAAGAAAAAGAAGATCAAGGTCTCCTGTCACCAGGAAGAAGGCGTGATCGTGTTCGAGGTCAGGGACAACGGCACGGGAATGGACTATGAAGTGAAGAAGAAGATCTTCTCCAATTTCTTCACGACCAAGGCATCGGGTCAGGGAACCGGGCTCGGTCTGCTCGTCACGAGGCGGATCGTTCACGAACACGGCGGGAAGATCGATTTCGAGTCGACGCTCGGAAGAGGATCGGTGTTCAGGATCTCTTTGCCGAGGAGAAAACTGCCCAGATTGAAGAAGTCCGAATCTTCCTAGCCCGAGTTGTACATGCGATTTCGAGCCCGGATGGAAGGAGGATCAACCATGACCGAGAAGCTCGGAAAGACCGTGCTGGTGATCGACGACGAACCCGATGTCCGGTTGTTCCTCAGGACCGTCCTGGAGGACGCGGGCTTCGATGTCATGGTCGCCGGCAACGGGAAGGAGGCGCTCGAGCGGATGACCGAAAAGAATCCCGATGCCATCTCGCTCGACCTCGTCATGCCCAGGATGTCGGGACTCAAGTTCTACCGCTACATCCAGAAGAACAAGGAACGCTCCTGTATCCCGGTCGTCGTGATCACCGCGCACGCGAAGGACGAATTCGGAACGGGAGATCTCGCGAAGATCAAAGAGGCCAGGCCGGCCAAGGGCACGCTGCTCGTGCTGGAGAAGCCGGTCGACCCGACCGTGTACATCAACACCATGCGAAAGCTCACCGGGCTCGACGAGCTCGATCTCGAGAGTGCCGGTGAAGACGACGTCCTCAGGGTCCAGTTGAAGGAGAAGATGAAGACAGCCGACAGGAAGTCTCTCGAGGAAGCGCTGCGGATCCTCGGGAAGTGAACCGGGAGGAGGACACGGCAGTGAAGAAGATACTGATCGTCGACGACGAAGACGACATTCTCGAGTACCTGGGCACGCTGTTCAAGGACAACGGCTACGACACACTGACGGCCCACGACGGGGAGGAAGCGCTCGACATCGTCCGGAGAGAATCTCCTGATCTCGTGACTCTCGACATCACGATGCCCGAAAAATCAGGGGTCCGCTTCTACCGTGAAATGAAGGAGGATGAGAAGCTGAAAGGGATTCCAATCATCATCGTGACTGGAGTGACCGGCTGGGGCCGGGACCCCGACGGCTTCAACAAGTTCATCAGCTCACGGAAGCAGGTGCCGCCTCCGGAAGGCTTCATGTCGAAGCCCGTGGACAGGGATGAGCTGCTCGAGCTGGTGGCGAGCTGTCTCTCATAGATCGCAGACACACGAACGAAAGGAAACGGAAGAATGTCCTGGCTCATCTACGCTCTCTCGTACGTCTCGGTCATCGTGTTCGTCGGGGCGGTCGTCGTGCGGGCCCGCAGACTCGCCCGTGCGCCGCTCCACCTCCGCTGGGAGCTCTACCCGGTGGCCCACGAGAAAGAGCACCTGAAGCACGGCGGCTCGTTCATGGAGGACTTCGAGTGGTGGACGAAGCCGCGAAAATCTTCTTTTCTCAACATGCTGTCCCGCATGCTTCCTGAGATGATATTCATCAAAGCTCTGTGGGAGAACAACAGGTCCCTCTGGTACCGTTCGTTTCCGTTTCACTTCGGGCTCTACCTCCTGATCGCTTTCCTGGGCTGCCTCGTTCTCGGTGTCATCGGCCGGCTCGCGGGCGTCGATATCGCCGCCGGCACCGGTTCGACGTACGGCGCCGCCGTGTTCTACCTGACGAATCTCTTCGGCGCAGTGGGGATCATCCTCGCGCTGATCGGAGCCGTTGGGCTCATGCACCGGCGCCTCAGCGCCCCCGACCTGGACGGGTACACCCTCACCTCGCACGTCTTCAATCTCGGCTTCTTCATCATTACCCTCGGGATCGCATTCTTCACCTTCGTCCTGGTCGACAGCTCATTCGCCATCATCCAGTCCTACGCCTACAACCTTGTCACTTTCTCCTTCCAGCCGGTCGGGAGCTGGCTGGTGTCGCTGGAGGTCGTGCTCGGTTCCATGCTCATCGCATACATCCCGCTCACACACATGTCGCACTTTTTCACGAAATGGTTCATGTATCACGAAGTGCTCTGGGATGACCGGCCCAACGTACCGGGAAGCGCACTCGAAGCCAGGCTCCTCGAGTACCTGAACTACCCGGTGAGCTGGTCGGCGCCTCACATCGCGGGCGGCGGCAAGAAGACCTGGGCCGATGTGGCAACGGAGGAGATGGAGAAATGACGGAAGACACGAAGAAGAAAAAGATAAAAGTCAAAGACTTCGGAAAACACTCGGAGAAAGTCGCCAACTTCGGTCCGGAGGAGTTCAAGCCGCTCCCTCCCCCCTATGACCGGGAGGAGAACCTGCCGCCGTTCGCCACCCTCGACGCGAAGTACGACGAGGAGCTCGAAACGAGCCTCGACGGGACGCTGGCCCTCGGCCTTTCCAAACCGAAGACGGAGGAGGAGGAGAAGGAACTGGTGAAGAGATTCCTCTCCGGCATGGAGAAGCTCTTCAGGAAAGAGGACAACTGGACGTTCCTCCAGCCGCTTCTCCTCTCGACCGAGCACTGCGCCCAGTGCCAGACCTGTTCGGAGGCGTGCCACATCTACGAGGCGAGCGGGAGGAACGACCTGTACCGGCCGGCTTTCCGTTCCGAGATCTTCCGGCGAATCTACTACAAGTACCTGAAGCCGGGAGGGAGGTTCTTCGGCAGGTGGCAGCACGGAGACATCGACCTCAACTGGAAGACGGTCCTCAGGCTCGCCGAACTGGCCTACCGCTGCAACCTCTGTCGCCGGTGCGCCCAGACCTGCCCGCTGGGCCTCGACAACGGCCTCATCGCCCACGAGCTCCGGAAGCTCTTCAGCCAGGAGATGGGCATCGCTCCGAAGGAGCTCCACGAGAAAGGGAGCGTCCTGCAGCTGAGAGTGGGCTCGTCGACCGGAATGAACGCGATCGTGGTGAAGGACAACGTCGAGTTCATCGACGAGGACATGAGCGAGAAGACGGGCCTCACGGTGGAGTCTAAGTGGGACATGGAGGGGGCCGACATCCTCCTCATCCACAACGCCGGCGAGATCCTGGCCTGGCCCGAGAATCCGGGAGCTTTCGCCGTCATCTTCGAAGCCGCCGGCATCAGCTGGACCTATTCCAGCGAGATCGCCGCCTACGACAGCATCAACTACGGCCTCTGGTACGACGATGCGATGCTGGCGAAGG
>CAZMKB010000046.1:16238-16830 GCA_964566685.1 uncultured Gemmatimonadota bacterium
AGGTGGCGGTGAAACACGTGCAGGCGGCGAAGAAGCTCGGCGTCAAGAAGATCGTCCTCGGCGAGTGCGGCCACGCCCACAAGGCGCTCACCGTCATCGCCGACCGGGTGCTCACCGGCGACCTGAACATCCCCCGCGAGAGCGCCATGCCGATTCTCTGGGACATCGTCTCGAGCGGGAAGCTCGACCTCGATCCATCCCGGAATGACTTTCCGGTGACGCTCCACGACCCGTGCAACATGGTCCGCCTCATGGGCATCGTGGAGCCGCAGCGGAAGATCCTCCGGAAGATCTGCCCCGACTTCCGCGAAATGACGCCCCACGGCGTCGAGAACTACTGCTGCGGCGGCGGGAGCGGCTTCGCCATCATGTCGCCGTACAACTTCGCCGACTGGCGCTTCAACGTCTCGGGGAGGAAGAAGTTCGAGCAGGTCCTCAACGTCTTCTCCGACGACCTCAGCCCGGACACGCACAAGTACATCTGCGCCCCCTGCAGCAACTGCAAGGGACAGTTCCGCGATCTCCTGGCATACTACGACGCCTGGGAGAAGTGCGGGATCATGTACGGAGGGCTGGTGGAGCTCATCGTGAA
>CAZMKB010000047.1:0-16762 GCA_964566685.1 uncultured Gemmatimonadota bacterium
AGGAGATACCGGTACCGCTCGTTCGTCTCCCTGGCCGACCCGAACCCGGCGTACTGCCGCATGGTCCAGAGGCGGCCGCGGTACATGTCGGGGTAGATGCCGCGCGTGAAGGGGTATTTCCCGGGCTCGCCCAGGGCCTCGTCGAGGTCGAGTTCCTCGAGGTCTTCCCGGTCGTAGACCCGCTTCACGGGGATCCCCGAGGAGGTCGACCGCTCCTCTCTGTCCTTCTTGTCCGGCATGTCCTCCGGTGCTCCTTCGCCACGAGATTCCGTCCCCGAGGGATGCCCGGCACTGAGGGCTCTCCGGCGCCTGTCTCCCGTCCCGTTCCTCTCAGCACACCGCAAAGATACGGGCAGGTCGGACTTCACCGCCGGAACCCACCCGGCCGCGCGTGAGGCCGGTACAGTAGGGTCTTATCCTCCCCTACTCGATCACCACGAGCAGCTGGTTCTGGTCGACCCTCTGCCCCTCCTTGACGAGGACCTCCTTCACCACGCCGGAATCCGCGGCCCGCAGCTCGTTCTCCATCTTCATGGCTTCGACAATGGCGATCCCCTGGCCCCGCTTCACCTCCTGGCCGGCCTCCACCTGGACAGCTACCACGAGCCCGGGCATGGGTGCGTGAACGTCCTTCTTCCGGAGTTCCTTCTTCTTCCGGAGCCCGAGCCGCTCGAGCTCCCTCCGCTTCTCGCCCAGGACCTCGAATGTGTAGGCTCCCTCGAGCGCCTCGACCTCGACGATCTCACCCCGGACGTTCGTGGTGACGAGGAACGACCTGTTGTCGATGAGCAGATGAATGTAAGGCTTGAACTCGTTCTGCGAGACGTCGACGACGTGCATGCGGTCGCCGCGGCGCACCGTGACGGTGTCGCCCTCCAGGTAGATGTCGAAGGCCTCTTCGCCGCCGTCGGTTCTCACGAAGTACTTCACGTCGTCCTCCGCTCCCGGCGCCTCCTGAGCCCGTCCCACTCGCTGCGCAGCCCGACGCCTTCGGCGAGCGAAGCCTCGAGCCAGGGCGCTCTGCCGGCCCCGCGTTTCCCGTCTCTCTCCATGCGGGTGACCGTTCCATCTCCCTCCCGTACCTTCGCGATGACAGCGCCGATCACGGCAGCGAACGCCTGCTCCTCCGACTTCCGGGCGTCGGCGAGGACTCCCTTCCGCGCGAGGAAGGACGTGTCGTACTCGCCTCGCATGAACTCCTCGTCCGCCAGGACATTGAGATGAAACGGCACTGTCGTCCGCACCCCGGCGATCCGGAACTCGGCGAGCGAGCGCTTCATCCTGGCCAGGACCTCGTCGCGGGTCTGCGCCCAGACGATGAGTTTGGCTATCAGCGAGTCATAGAAGAGCGTGACCTCCGAGCCGACCGTCACCCCGGAGTCGACCCGCACCCACGGCCCGCCCGGCACCTCGTAGGCGGTGATCCTCCCGGCCGAGGGGAGAAACTCGTTGAATGGATCCTCGGCCGATATCCTGCACTCCATTGCCCAGCCGCGCGGCTTCATCGACCGGTACCGCTCCGGGATCTTCTCGCCGGCGGCGATGGCGATCTGCCAGTAGACCAGGTCCGTGCCGGTGACGAACTCGGTGACCGGGTGCTCGACCTGGAGCCTCGTGTTCATCTCGAGGAAGTAGAAATTGCCGTCCCTGTCGACCATGAACTCCACCGTGCCGGCGTTCCTGTACTGCGCGGCCCGGGCCGCCTCCCGCGCCGCATTCCCCATCCTCTCCCGGAGCTCCGGCGTCATCAACGGCGACGGAGCCTCCTCGATGAGCTTCTGGTGCCGCCGCTGGATCGAACACTCGCGCTCGCAGAGATGGATCACGTTCCCGTGGTTGTCGGCCATGATCTGGAACTCGATGTGCCGCGGGCCGTCGAGGTACTTCTCGACCAGGATGCGGTCGTCGCCGAAGGCTTTCCGGGCTTCGCTCTGCGATGCCCGGAACATCGACTCCATGTCCTTGTTGCGGTGCACGACTCGCATCCCTTTGCCGCCGCCGCCGGCGACGGGCTTGAGAAGCAGCGGAAAACCCTCGATCTTCGCCCAGCGCTTCGCCTCGTCCGCCGAGCGCACTCCTCCCTCCGATCCGGGCACGACCGCCACGCCGCTTCCGCTCATGCGGCGCCTGGCCTCTGCCTTGTCGCCCAGCAGGCCGATTGCCTTCGACGTGGGTCCGATGAACACGAAGCCGCTCTCCTCGCAGATGCGCGCGAAGGTTGGGTTCTCGGCGAGGAACCCGTAGCCGGGGTGGATCGCCCGCACGCCGGCCCGTGCCGCGATGTCGAGGATGTTCCCCATGTTGAGGTAGCTCTCTTCGGAGGGGGGACTGCCGACGTGGTATGCCTCGTCCGACTCCCAGACGTGCGGAGCGTCCCTGTCGACGTCGGAGTAGATGGCGACCGACCTGATCCCCATCTCCCGCAGCGTCCTCATGATGCGGACGGCGATCTCACTCCTGTTTGCGACGAGCACTTTGTCGAAGTACGGCATGATGTACCTCTCCGGACGCCGGCCGGAGTTTCAACCTCCGGTCCGGCTCCTCTCACAGCGGAATGTTGCCGTGCTTTTTCGGCGGATTCGAGTCCCGCTTGTTGGCCAGCATCTCGAGCCCCTTGATCAGGGACTCCCGGGTCCTGCGCGGGTCGATCACGTCGTCGATGAAGCCGTGCGCCGCCGCGATGTAGGGATTGGCAAAGAGCTCGCGGAACTCCTCCTCTTTCTTCTCGAGGGTCGCCTCGCTGTCGTCCGCCTCGCTGATCTCCCGCTTGAAGATGATCTCGGCCGCTCCCTTCGGACCCATGACGGCAATTTCCGCGGTCGGCCAGGCATAGTTGAGATCCCCCCGGACGTGTTTCGAGTTCATGACGTCGTACGCACCGCCGTAGGCCTTTCTCAGGACCACGGTCATCTTCGGGACGGTCGCCTCGCAGTATGCATAGAGCAGCTTCGCCCCGTGCTTGATGATGCCACCGAATTCCTGTCCCGTCCCCGGCAGGAATCCCGGCACGTCCTCGAAGGTCACGAGAGGAATGTTGAACGCATCGCAGAATCTGATGAACCGGGCGCCCTTGAGCGACGAGTTTATATCGAGAACCCCGGCGAGGACCATCGGCTGGTTGGCGATGACGCCGACCGCACGACCGCCGAGCCGGGCGAAGCCGATCACGATGTTCCCGGCGTAGGAGGGCTGGACCTCGAAGAAATCACCGTCGTCGACGACCAGGTCGATGACCCGCTTCACGTCGTAGGGCTTGTTGGGATTGTCCGGAACGATGTCGAGGAGCTCCTCCTCCCGCCGGGCCGGATCGTCCTCCGTCTCGACGAAAGGCGGGGTCTCGAGATTGTTCGAGGGGATGTAGGAGATGAGCTTCCGGATGTTCTGAAAACACTCGTCCTCGTCGTTGGCGGCGAAGTGGCAGACACCGCTCTTCGTGCTGTGGGTCTCGGTACCGCCGAGCTCCTCGAAGGTCACCTCTTCGTGCGTCACCGTCTTCACCACGTTGGGGCCGGTGACGAACATGTAGGAAAGGTCCTTGACCATGAAGATGAAATCGGTGATGGCGGGAGAGTAGACGGCACCGCCGGCGCACGGCCCGAGGATGGCCGAGATCTGCGGGATGACGCCGGAGCAGAGGGTGTTCCTGAGGAAGATGTCGGCGTACCCTCCGAGCGACAGCACCCCTTCCTGGATCCTGGCACCGCCCGAGTCGTTGAGGCCGATGAGCGGGGCCCCGTTCTCGACTGCGAGGTCCATGATCTTACAGATCTTCCTGGCGTGCGCTTCGGCGAGAGATCCTCCGAACACCGTGAAGTCCTGGCTGAAAAGGTACACGAGCCGGCCGTCGATGGTGCCCCAGCCCGTGACCACGCCGTCTCCGGGCACTTTCTTGTCGCCCATGCCGAACTCTTCACAGCGGTGGCTCACGAACATGTCGAGCTCGTTGAAGCTGCCCGGATCGAGCAGGAGGTCGATGCGCTCGCGCGCCGTCAGCTTCCCCTTCTCGTGCTGCTGCTTGATCTTGTCCGGCCCTCCGCCCTCGCGTGCCTTCTCCTTGCGATGTTCGAGCTCCTGGAGCTTCTCTTTCATTGTCATGCCGCGGGCCTCCCTGGTCTCCTATTCGGTATCGGTATTCACGTCCAGAGTGTCAACGACGTCCGGTTCGATGCTCAGGATCTCGCCGCCGGCTATCGTGAAGACGTAGCCGTCCCGTTCGAGACGCCCGTCGACGAAACGGTATACGGCGGTCGCCCCCTGCATCTCGTCCGCCGAACGAAATGCGCGGAGGAGAGCGGGCGGATCACCACCGCCCTCCAGGTAGGCTTCGACGATCATGGCCAGGGCATCGTACCCCCAGCCGGCGATGCGCGTCGGCTCCTTCCGGTAGCGCTCTATGTAGGGTATCGCAAAATCCTGGTAGTCGAGGTCGGGCGATGCCGGCAGGAACGAATCTGTGAAGTAGACTCCCTCCACGTACGCACCGGCCTTTCGAGCGACGTCCTCGTAGTTCCACCCGTCGGCGCCCAGGAGCAGGATACCGGCCGTTCCGTAGTAGGGTATCTGCGGCGCGATCTGGATCACGTCTTCGCTTCGTGCCGGAATGAAGAGCGCGTCCGGCTCGTAGACCGCAACCGTCTTGATCTCGTCCTCGAAGGTCGTCTGCTCCGGGGAAAACGAACGGGTGATCATGATCCTGCCGCCCATCTCCTCCACCTCCTCTATGAAGGCCTCGGTCATGACGAGGCCATAGATGTCGGCGGGGTAGAGGATCGCGAAGCGGGACATGTTCATGTCGAGCACGGCGAACCGGGCGATTTCCCGTGAGAGTGACGGCGAGGGTGTGTTGAGGGAAAAGGTGTTCGGGGCGACCCGGGGGAGATCGAACACCGAGGACGTGGGGCTCAGAATGAGAATGGAATCGGGCGCCAGCGTCAGCGCCGTCGCGACGACCGATGGTGTAGTGAGCGGGCCGATCACAGCACTCACTCCTTCCGTACGGAGCTCCTGAGCGATCTCGATCGCGCGCACCGATCCGGTGTGGTAGTTCTCGCGGTTGTCCAGGAGCAGGAATTCTATGGCGAGAGGATACTCGTCCTCGAACCGGTCGCGTGCGACGAGCGCTCCTTCGAGCACCGCCTGCCCGAAATTCGACAGCTCCCCGGTGAGCGGGAGGATGAGCCCGACGGTGAAGCTCTCCCTGTCTTCCTCGAGCTCTTCCCCCCGAGCTTCCCGGGCTTCCTCCTCATCCCAGGGTGCCTCCTGGGGAGCCGGCTCCTCGACGGGAGGACCCTCGGGCTCGACCGGTGGTTCGGTCTCGCCGTGTCGCTTGATGAGGCCGCAGGAGAGAATGAGAACAGCGATCAGGTACGGAAGTAGAGCATACCAGCGTTTTATCATGCGAGAGATCGTTCAGGATGATTGAGCGTCAGGCGTCTCCCCTGTCCTTCTCGTCCCCGGGAGCTTCTTCTTCGGCCCGGGCCTCGCCGGACTCAGTCGATTCCTCGGCCCGGACTTCGATCTTCTCTTCACCAGGAGGTTCATCGCCCGATTCGGGGGTCTTCTCCTCCTCCGGCTCGTCCCTGGATTCGGCTTCAGCTGCCGGAGTCTCCCCGGACGCCTCTTCCTCCGGGGCGGCCGCCTCCTCTTCCTCCGGAGCTTCTTCCCCGGCCGGTTCTTCCTTCTTCTCTTGCCTCACCGGCAGCCCGGAGATGACCTGGAGGACGATCCTCCTGGTCTCGGTGTTGCACTCGAGGACGCGAAGCTCGAGAGGATCGCCTTCCTGGAAGATCTGGTTGAGCGGTTTCTGCACCTCGAACTCGATCTGGGATATGGGGACGAAGCCTTCGACGTCGTCGCCGAGATCCACGATGAGCCCCTTCTCCAGCACCTTCGTGACCGTACCGGTCGTCTCGGTGCCGGACTTGTACTGCTCGGCGAGGTGTTCCCAGGGATCCTCGGTGACCTGTTTGAGTCCGAGCGAAAGGCGCTTGTTCTCGACGTCGACGTTGAGGATCACGACCTCGATCCTGTCGCCCTTCTTCACCACCTCACTGGGATGGATGACCCGCTTGGTCCAGGACATGTCGGAGATGTGCACGAGGCCGTCGATGCCCTCCTCTATCTCCACGAACGCACCGAAGGAGGTGAGGTTGCGGACCTTTCCCTCGACCCGCGTACCCGGAGGGTACTTCTCCGGCAGCGACATCCACGGATCCTCCTCGGTCTGCTTCATGCCGAGGGAGATCTTTTCCTCCTTCTGGTCGACATTGAGCACCACCGCTTCCACGGTGTCGCCGATCGCGAGAAGCTTCGAAGGATGCTTGACGTGCTGGGTCCAGGACATCTCGGAGATGTGGATGAGCCCTTCCACGCCCTTCTCGAGCTCGACGAATGCTCCGTAGTTGGTGAGGCTCACCACCTTGCCCTTGACCCGTGAGCCGACCGGGTACTTCTTCTCGATGTCCTCCCAGGGGTACGGCGTGAGCTGCTTGAGGCCGAGCGAGATGCGCCCCTTCTCCATGTCGAGCTCGAGGATCTTCACCTTGATGGTGTCCCCGATCCTCACCATCTCCGACGGATGGCTGACCCTGCCCCATGACATGTCGGTGATGTGGAGCAGACCGTCGACGCCGCCGAGATCGATGAATGCTCCGAAGTCGGTGATGTTCTTCACAGCCCCCTCGCGGACCTGTCCGACCTCGAGCTCTTCGAGGAGCTTCTTGCGCTGTTCCTCGCGCTCCTCCTCCAGGATGACGCGCCGGGAAACGACGATGTTCCGGCGCCGCTTGTTCAGCTTGATGATCTTGAAATCGAACTGCTTTCCGATGAGCTCGTCCAGATTGGAGACTTTCCTGAGTGCTATCTGTGAACCGGGAAGAAACGCGTCGACACCGAGCAGATCGACGACCACACCGCCCTTGATGCGGCGGACGATCGTCCCTCTTATGGTATTGCCTTCATCGTATGCGTCTTTGATCGTGTCCCAGACCTTCAGGAAGTCGGCCTTCTTCTTGGAGAAGACCATCATGCCGTCCTGATCTTCGAGTTTTTCGAGGTATACGTCGACGCTGTCGCCGACCTTGAGGTCCTCGACATCCTTGAACTCGTCGATGGGAACTATCCCCTCGGCCTTGAATCCCACATCGATGATGACGCTGTTTTCCTTGATACCGAGAACCGTGCCCGTGACGACCTGACCCTCCTCCATCTTCTTGAGGGTCTCGTCGTACATCTTCATCATCTCCTCATACTCGGCGGGCGTGTAATCGGAGTCGTCGTACCTGTCGTCCATGTGGGCGGGAACGGTACTCTGCTGGGGTTGTTCTTCGTGGGAGACGGTCTGTTCGGTCGACTCTTCCGTCGCGACGTCGGACGCCCGGGCTTCTGCTCCCGCGTCCTCGTCCCGGGGGTCTTCCCCTTCCCTCTCCCTGGGTTCGATGTTCTCAGACAGCATTCGGTGAAACCTCCTCTTCGCGAAATGTACATCAGAGAAAAAAACTCCCCATCTCTCCACGGCGGGTCTGGAGATGAGAACGTTCTTTTTCCGATGCTCGCCGCGTGGGCGACTTTAAGCTTAGAATATTATCGTCGTTTGCGAAAAATGTCAAGGCCGGAGCGTAGTCAAATCCCGCCTCACTCCATCGAAATACAGCGGAAGACCTGCCGCCTGGTGCCGTCGCGGAGGGAAACGGCCTGTTCGATGACGCCGCGTATCTCTTCGCGGTCGATCACCGCCGGATCGTAGGTAATAACCGCTTTGTGCTCGGACGCGAAAGTCTCGAGCGACGTGATGCCTTTCTCATTCTGGAAAAGGCTGGTGAAAAACGCCGCCGTTCCCCGGCACTTGAGACCCTCGACCACGCAGGTCACGGTGGCCGCCTTCGAACCGGAAGATTCGAACGCCGTGGAAGTGGTGGGGTGCGTGAACGCATGACGGAGCAGATACCCTCCTCCGAGGGTCACCACGACGAGCAGGGGAATGACGATTTTCGGTACCCTCATGTGCACCTCAGCGCATGAGTTTCAGCTCGAGGACGCCAGCGACCGGACAGGCATCCACGCACTCGAGACAGTTCGTGCAGTCCCGGTGCCTCACGGCGTCAGAGTCGTGGGGCGAGAGCTGGTGCGGACAGGCATCCCGGCACAGCCCGCAGCCGGTGCACTCCTCCGGCCGGTGGCTCACCTTCACGAGCCCCAGGCGCGAAAAGGGATCGAGCGTGGCGCCGAGCGGGCAGAGATAGCGGCAGAAGAACATGGGGACGACCAGCCCGCCGGCGGCCAGACCGGCGAGGACGAGCACCGTCGCGGTCCCCAGCGTCCCGTGGCCCAATCCCGAAAAGATGGCGTAATAAGGGTCGTACCCCCGCAGGATGAGCTCGCCGCTCCGGTAGGTGAAAAGGAGGGCGAGAACGAGAACCGGGTAGCGAAGGAGCCGCAGTTTCGCGTCGACCCCGGCACGCACCCGGGGTCGCTTCCGGTAGAGGCGTCCTCCGAGGCGGCCGGTCAGCTCGCCGAGAAATCCCACCGGGCAGACCCAGCCGCAGAAGGACTTCTTCGCCACGACCGCAAGCCCCACGATCGCCACCAGCATCGAGAGGTTGAGCGGCCCGAGGGCGCAGGTGAACTGCCCCGTGGTACAAAGCCCCCAGAGGCTCTCGACCCCGCCGAAGGGGCAGTATGCCTCGAACGATCGGCTTCCCCGCCCCAGGGCCAGCCGGAGAACCATCGCGAGAACAGCCGTGAGCATCGTGTACCTGAGGATTCGCGTTTTCATGATGCTTCGCTCACTCCCTTGTCGGGCAAAGACATGGGCGGATCCCGGATTTCAACATATCGCGAAATCGTGTCATTGTCAATGATATTCGCTGGCCACGTGTCGACGAGGGAACAGAAGGCAGCCGGGGTAAATAGTGGCAACGATTCAGCCATTTGATCAATTTCTGGTATAAATATTGCTCTTTTTCCGACAGACTGTCACGATTGAAAGGGGAGGTGATTCCATGTCCCGATCCATAAAGAAGAAGTGGCTCATCATCGGCCTGGCGGTGCTCGCGACGGCGGCCCTTCCCCGGGTTGCCCGGGGGATGAACTTCGACGCCCGACGGGTCGGCATGGGCGGCGTGTTTCTCGGATACCACGGCTGCGCCGCACAGTTCAACCCGGCCTACCTGGCTCTTCCTGATTTTCAGACGCCCCTGACCATACCGGTGCCGCTCGGCCTCCTGCAGCTCGCGGCCGATTTTCCGGCGCTCGACCCGGACGACCCCGACTTCGACCCGTTCTACCTGATGAACCTCATGATCAATCCGCCGTTTCACCTGCAGCTCATGAGGCCCGACCCTGCTCTCGAGGAGGCGGTCGTCGAGATCAACGTGAGCGAAGATTATCTCCAGGTGGACCTGGGGGATCTGCAGACCTACATCCCCACGGCGCCGGTCGATCCCGGCATTTTCCACCTGCGGTCGCCGCGGATCGGCTATGGATTCGGGAACTGGAGCTTCTCCGTCGCGCCGCTTTTGGTCGGCCGCGGCTCGGTCACCCTGTCCGACAACCTCACCGCGGCGCTGGCGGAAGCGGAGCCCTTCGAAGCCGATTCCGAGTACGACATCACCAGCGAGGGATACGGCGCGGTGATGGCCTCGGTCAACGCCTCCCACGGCAGGAAGATGCCGTTCGACCTGTTCGGCGAGGACAACCCCTCCTATTTCGGTTTCACCGCCAAGTACATCATGGGCTGGGGATACGCGGACGCCGAGACCAGGTTCGCGATCCAGACACTCGATCCGGTCTTCAGCACCGATGCACCGCCGGACGTGGAGTTCGAGGCGATCGTCAGGTCGTCTCACCCGGAGTGGGGGACGTACGGCCCTTCGGGCCACGGGTTCGGCTTCGACCTCGGTGTTCTCACGCAGTTCGACGAGCTCGAGGTCGGCGTCGGCGTGCAGGACCTGTATTCCCGGGTCTGGTGGGAGGCAGAGGTCGAACGCTGGCGGCTGAACCAGGAGACCAACGAGATCAAGAAGAAGACGCTCGTCGCCTCCGAGCAGTACATGCAGAAACTGCCGAGGATCTTCATGATCACTTTCGCCTACCGCGGCCCCCGCATGGGGAGCGGGGATGTCCGCCGTGACAGGTACACCATCGCCACCAACATGGGAGTGGAGGGCGGTGACTTCGCGATGAGCCTCGGCGGCGAAGTGTACGTTTCATCCTTCCCCCTCCGCGCCGGTGTGTTCAACGAGTCCGGGAAACCGCAGGTGAGCTTCGGAGGCGGCATCCCGCTCGGCTTCATGTCGGTGGACCTCGGGTTCGCCACCCACAACAGGTCGCTCTCGGGCAAGAAGGGCATGTACATGGCAACCTCGCTCAGATTCGGAGACTATTGATCATCCGTGTGAAACGGTATGGTGAAGACCGGGAGGAGCAGACGATCATGAAGAGGAAAACGACATCCCGTGTCCTGGCCGGAGCGGTCGCTCTGCTTCTCGGCTGCTCGAGCGGCACCCTGACGGTGAACGTGGACCTGTTGAGCTTTCTCGACGAGGACGAGAGCCGGCTCGACTACGGCGAGGAACCCATCATTCCGGGCTACAGCCCTGACGTCACCGTCAGGACGCCGATCCAGGTCATCCCGATCGCCGAAGAGATCAATGACACCGGCGACATGGACAGGATCTACATACACGCCGGCATCGGCATCGACAACCGGACGGGTGAAGCGACCGGGGACTTCAGGCTCTTCATCTGCGGAGGCGATCTCGATCCGTTCCTCTCCGATGCCGTGCTCGAGGAGACCATCGTCCTCGTCCCCGACACGAGCTACACGCTCGACATCGTCATCGAGGGCGACGAGCGGCTGCTCCAGCTCTTCGACCGGGAGGAGATCGCCGTCGCGTCTGAGCTCCACCTCTATCCCGGCGGTACTCTGGAGGAGAACATCGTCGGGAGCCTGGTCATCGAGGAGCTCACGGCGGTCGTGTCCTATACCTCGACGCTCTGATTCAGGGGCACTCGATGTCCTGGAGCCCCTCGTCCCAGCAGTGCCATTCCGTGTCGGCGAAGTGGAGCGGATCTCTCACCCGTCCTTCGATGGTCGTCGTGTTCCACTCTATCTCCAGCAGGTTGTCCGCACTGCGGCTGTAGACGTCGTAGAATCCGTCGTAGGGCGTGTCGTTCGTGACCTCGGCGAAGATGTAGTTCCCGCTGTCGGGGCTCGCCGGCACCACGTACGTGTAGGTGAGGTCGGCCGTCTCCTGGCCGCTGTCGAGGTTCCACTCGATGTCGAGGAAGGGGACGGGATCCGCCGGTTCCAGGTTGACATCCCAAGTGCCGTGAGTCAGCGTGTAGTTGCAGGTCCCCTCGTACCACAGGAAATCCTCGAACCCCCCTTCCTCGGTCACGTACATCTCCCAGGTGATGCCGGACTGATCGTAGCGGGCCACCAGTCTCGCATCGTAGGTCTGATCGACCGCCGCGAAGCTGTACGACCAGACCCAGCTGCCGTCGGACTGGCGCTCTGGTTCGTACTGGAAGGCCGCGACGTACGACGCCACCGGAACGGCCATGGTCACTGTGACGACGGTGCTCCAGACGGCGAGATTCACGCTCGCCCAGAGGAAGTTGTTGCTGCTCTGAAGCGACGAGCTCGCACCGGTAATGGTCGAGAGATCCATCACCATGCTCGAGACCGGCGGCAGTTCGGGAGCCTGGTTCTCGCCGGGATCTCCCGGATTGCTGTCCGAGCACGACAGTGCGAGAATGCACACCGCGAGAAGCAGAGCACCGAAACGCCGGTATGTCGGGGATACGGATCCTTTCATGACCTGTCCTCCTTCGAGATGATCACCTTCCGTGACCGTGCCGGGCAGCCCGGGAAAATACCGGGGGTTCGACGAACGCCCGGAACCCGGTGCCGGCCGGGAAATGTCGAAGGAAGAAATTGCAAGTATGATACCAGCTCGGACGGTCTGAGGGAGACGGAAGGCCGCCGCCTCGAGAATCAGCCCGGGCGATGTCTTCGATAAACTTCCTTTCGATGAATGACTTTTACGATGTGAACGACGAGTCGGTCGTCTTCGACAGACTCATTATAACGTTATAGCACTATATCTCTAAAACGTCATGATGTTATACACAGGATCTTCATGCACTGTGCTTCAGTTTCTCTCTCACGATACGACGAATGGTTTTCTCCAGTGATTCACCATTTAAGAAGCCGCGGCATCTCTGCCGCGGCTTCCTGTAGGGCTGTGGAGCTCTCTCTCCACACGTGCTCCCTACTCCCCCCTCAAACTCTCCTGATGATGCCCGCCATCCTCTCGCGGCGGGGAAAAGCCTGGCCGAAGATCCGGGGCCGAGGAAGGAGGCTCCGTATTCCGAGGGCTGAGATCTCCGGCCATTGTCGGTTCACTTCACCCTGAGGGCACTGACTTCGAATCTGATCATTTCACTGTCGAGCGCGTCGCCGTCCGGCCCGCGCACTCCGTAGTACAGCTCATAGATCCCCGGCGGCGCGTAGTCGGGGACGAGGTACGCCCGCCGCGCCTCGATCACACGCCCCGCTTCGAGCCGGCACCCGAAGGGGCCGTCGAGCGGGTTGTGGCAGTATGGTTTTCCACCCGGCATCACGAGAAAGGAAGCGGCGTCGCACGTCCAGTCGAGCCAGGTCGGGTTGAACAGGCAGACCGAGACCACCAGGCTGTCTCCGGGCGGCACCGTCTGCATCGACGGACCGGCGTCGACGGCGACCATGGTGAACGGTTCCTGAACGCTGTTCCCGAACCCGGGTGTGCCGAGGTCACCGTCACCGAAGGGCACTTCGGCGGTGCGCCAGGTCACTCCCATCGCGTTGTTCCAGTAAGGATTCCTGAGCTCGAGCGCCGCTCCCGCCTCGAGCGGGAAACCGAGGTCGTCGCGGTAGCGCAGGCTGTCGATCACTTCTCCCTCCGGGGTCAGGAGAACGACCTCGTCTTCCTGGTTCGACAGGATGTACGAGCTGTACTGGTAGTCGGCTTCGAAACCGCCGTTCTCCGCCGGATCGGCGTTTCGTGCGAGAACGAGGTACGACTCCGCTCCGATGAGAAGCGGTCCCCCGTTCGAGATGACATGGTCGTCGCTCCCTGCATCCATGAGGATCCAGCCCTCGAGATCAATGTCCGCGGACGTCCTGTTGTAGAGCTCGATGTATTCGCCGTCGGTGTCACCGACCGACGCCGGATCGACCATGAGCTCGGTGATGATGATGTCTCCGGGAACGGGGTGGTCGAGATCCTGTCCGTCCGCGCCGCGAAGCCCGCCGGGCATGATGGAAAGAACGAAGAGCGTTACCAGAGTCGTGATCCGGGCCGTCGTCTGCTCGTGCATCGAGTCCTCCTTTCACCGGGGGCCTGCATCCAGGGCACCCTTCTCTCGATGACGCTGTCGGAGCATGTCGGGAAACGGGAGCACTCCCGTCGGGGGCGACCGGCACCTGAAGCAGGGGTCGTGCCAGAAGGGAAGAGCCGCGGCGCATTCGTGCAACCCGAAGGGGGAGAACGGACCGGGCGATTGGATAGAGCCGGGGACTGTCTTCCCCGGCAGGCGTTACCTCGCGGGAATCGACGAGTGAATGAAGGGACAGGAGCCGGATCCCGCGCCGGACGGGCCACCGGGCATTCGTCCGGCGCCGTGGAGAGGCGTCGAAACCGACGATTCAGCGCCGGAGGCAGCGGAACACGAGTGCATCAAAGAATCATCCTCACTCCGTGGCAGGCCGATCGGAGAATTCGGCTGCAGGCTGACCGGAGGAACGTTCTCCCTTCTCCGGCTCCGCCGTCACTTCGCCGGCGACCTCTGCGAGCGTCGCGACGAGCTTCCGGTTCGTCTCACTGATGATTGACACGGCGGCGGTGTACTCCTCGTCGTGCGCATTGACCAGACCGAAATTGGTCTCCGGTGAGGGATCGGTGAACTCGTGCCAGGAGACGCCGATTATGTATGGCAGGCGGAACTCCCGCTCGACGAAGGTCCGGTAGTACTCGCCCCGCGCCTGCTGTGACGGAACCGGCGGGTACGACGCTCCGTCGGAGGCGCCGTTACGCCCCTCCATGAGAAAAGAGAACTCGGTGTGAATGAGAGGCTTCTCGGCGATCCTGTAGGCGCTTTCGAAGAGTTCGACCGATCTCTCGAGCTGTTTCGTGTACTTGTTGAAGGACATGACGTCGAAGCAGGGAGCGGTCTCCTCGATGACCCGCCGTTCTGCACCGCCGCCGAAGCGCATACCGAGGATGAGGTGGTTGGAGTCGTACTTCCTCACCGCCTCGGCCGTGACCCGGCAGAACCGCCGGGCGATGAGGGCGTTGAACTCCCTGACGATCTGTGTCGCCGTCCCCTTTCTCTCGCTTTCGAGCTCCTTCACGTCTTTCGCGTTCATGGCTTCGAACGAGGAGATGCTCGTGCCGTGTTCCTGGTTGAAGGCCTCGACGCTCGTGTACTTCTTCTTCACCAGATCGCGGAATGCCTCGAATCCGGGAGAACCGGCGCCGCTCTTGATGAGGTTCCTCACCCACCGGGATCTCCAGTTCCTGGGCGGCGTGAGGTCGAGATCGGGTTCGTTGCAGAGGTAGTAGCCGACGAGATACGGATCCTCGGCGAGCTTCGTCACGTAGCGCCGGGCCACGCTGTCGGCGTGGGCTTCGAATGCCGCCGAGAAAACGTCCGGGAACGTGGAGCGCTTGTGGGCTATGTTCTCGATGAAGGGGAGCACCACGGTGTAGGGCATCTTCGCCACCTTCCCCGCGATCATGGCCCTGACGAGCTGATCGGCGGTCTTGTATCCCAGGGTGTTGAAGCCCCAGGACTTGATTCGCCGGACGGTGGTGTTCGCCCAGGCGGTGAAGTCCTTCCTGTACTTCTTCGTGAACGCCACCTTGCGGTACGTTCCGTACCAGGGAGTTACGCCGTTCAGGCCGATGATGAAGAAGGGATGACCTTTCGGCGTGACGAGAAACCACCGCTCGCCGCGCTGTTCGACCCGGAAGTACCCCGTGGCGGGCAACGTGGCGGTGGTGACCCCCAGGAACTCGTCGAGCGGGAGGGATGCCGCCTGACCCGTCTCCCCGTCCGCACCGGTCATCACCGCCTGACCGCGCGCATCGGTATCGGTGCTTTCGCCGGGCTGTGCGGACTCGCTCCCGTTTCCGGCACACAGGAGAAGCGTGACGGCAGCGGCGCTGAGAAAAACGATGGAAAGCAGACTTCTCATGACTCCCTCCCCGCGGTACAGGATAGTGACACGGCTCCGGCCCGAGTTATTCATACGATTTCGAGCAGGAGACTCTTCGCTACCGATAAGCCATGTGACAGCACAAAATCTACCGGATTCAGGAGCTCCCGGCAAGCGGCCGGTAGGTTGTCGTCTTCGTCACGTCGTTGTGTACCTGTCCGTCGACCTCGGCATAGGGGAGGACGAAGTAATTGAGCGGCTGTCCCTTCTGCGGAGGATTCAGCACGATGTCCCGTCCCACCGAGAAGGCGAGCCGGTCTGCATCGTGGTTCCCGAAGAAGTAATCCGCTCTCTCCGGGTGCTTGTCAGCCTCCGAAATGTCCACCGGAATCCAGGCGCTTCCGTTCCAGTAATAAGCCCAGCAGTGGTAGGTGCCGGTCTCTCCCCCGTCAGGATCGCGCGGTACGGAGATGCCCATCTCGAAATAGGCCGGGATACCGAGGTTCCGGCAGAGTCCGATGAAGTAGGAGTGAAAATCGGTGCAGTTTCCCTTCCCCACGTCGCAGGCGTACTGGAAGTCTCCGCGCCCCCAGCCGGTTCCGGACCTGTCGTAGTCCAGCTGTTCGAGCGCGTTCTCGTAGAGCTTCCGGGCCCGCTCGTCGGAGCCGGCACTCCCGCCGACGGCCTCGAGCGCCATCTGGCGAGCACTGTCCGTTATCGGAATGAGGGTCTCCTCCTCAAGCGCCCAGTCGAGGACACCGGTGTCGGTGCTCCGGGTGCCTTCGGGGCTGTTCTCCCGGCGCAGCGCCCGGAGATGGTACTCGATCGTCACATCCCGCGGAGGATCATCTATCGACGCGTGGATCATCCTGTTGCCGTACTTCCCCTCCCTGGTGATCCTGTACTCGACGGGGCTCTCCACCTCGAGCAGGCGGACCTCCTGGTACGTGTTGTCCGAGGGCAGCGGAATCCAGACATCGAGGCGGCCTGCATCCTCAGGGACATCGGCAACCCGGGCCGTGTAGGTGATCTCGAACTTCCTCGAGTCGGCCTGTGCCGGGCGGGCGGAATCCCCGTCTCCGTCTCCCCGGAGCGGGGTGAAGACGACCGCGGCAGAGACCGACAGAAAGAGTGCGTTTCTCATAGCTCGTACCTCCGGTTTCAGCTCCTTTCGGTGTCCCGCGGCGGGAGAGACGGCACCGACTCCCGGACTCCCGCCCGAGCGGGGACAGTCATCTCATTCCGCATGCTTTTCCTCGAGCAGCTCCAGCATCAGATCGACATCGGTCGTCGGGAGACTGCAGGAGTAGTTTCTGCAGACGTAAGCCGCCGTCTCACCGTCCATGACGGTCTGGTCCTTCACGAAGGGTGCGATTTCCTCGATTTCTCCTCCGGCATCGGGCGGGTGGAGGAGCACCACCGCTCGCGGCAGGTACCGCCGCCGCAGCGCCTCGAGCATCCGCTCCGTGCTCTCGTCGTCCGGGTCTCCGGCGATGACGATCTCGGACGAGGGCCCCAGCGCCGTGTCGAGCGCCGAGAGCATGTGGGCGAATCCCGTGG
>CAZMKB010000048.1:0-16689 GCA_964566685.1 uncultured Gemmatimonadota bacterium
GAGCGTGATTTTCATTTTTTCTATGGAGATGGCATTCGCCCGGAGAATCTCGATGCGGAGATTCCCCATCCGGAATTTCTCTCCCTGTTCGGGGATACGACCCAGCCGGGAAACGAAGAGCCCTCCCATGGTCTCGACGTCTTCGGAATCGAGCTCGAGACCGAACAGCTCGTTCACCTCCTCGATTTCCGCGGTTCCTTCCACGATGATTTCCTGGCCGGACCGTACCCGGACGCCCGCTTCCTCCCTGTCGTACTCGTCCTGGATGTCGCCGACCAGCTCCTCGACGAGGTCCTCGAGTGTGACGATGCCCGCCGTCCCGCCGTACTCGTCGACGACCACTGCCAAATGCTTGCGTTCGGCTCGCATCTCGTAGAGAAGCTCATCGCACTTCTTCGTGTCGGGCACCACGTGAACGGGCCGCATGGTGAGGCCGGTGGACTCGTCGTATTTCAGGAGATCGAAGATGTGGTACATCCCGATGATTTTGTCGATGTTCTCCTCGTAGAGCGGCAGCCGCGAGAACCCCGACTCGATCGCTTTCTCGACCACCTCGGTGACCTCGGTCCCGGTCTGAACGGCGACGATCTCCGTCCTGGGCGTCATGACCTCCCTGACGGATGTCTCACCGAACGTGAAGACACCGGTGATGATCTCCCGCTCGCTCTCCTCGACGAGCCCCACCCGTTCGCTCTCCCTGAGCAGAAGCTCGATGTTCCGGCGGGTGAAGAATGTCTTGCTCCTCTCCTGGCCGGTACCGGTGAAACGCAGGAGCAGCCGGCTGAGGCTGTTCGTGAACAACAGGAGCGGCGTGAGCAGGATGGTGCTGATCTTCAGCGGCCGGCCCAGGTACGGGAAAACGAGCGAGGCTGATTGCCTGAAGAGGGCCTTGGGAATGATCTCGCCGAACAGGAGCAGCGGGGGAGCGACGAGTGCCGGTACCACGAGGGCTGAGACGATGGGATTGTCCTCGGCCGCCGGGAACAGGTCCAGCAGCAGCTTGGCCGTCAGCACCGAAGCGGTGATGTTGACGAGATTGTTCCCGACCAGGATGGTGTTGATCATCCGGTACGGTTTCTCGAGATAGTCTTCGGCGAGAGAAGCCCCCCTGAATCGCTTCTCCACCCAGTGTTTGAGCCGCACCCTGCTGATGGAGATGAGGGCGATCTCCGAGCCCGAGAACATGGCGGAGCCGAGGATGCAGAGAACGAGCAGAACAATCGTTCCGGCCATTCACTCCTCCCCTTTCTCTTCCCCGGCTGTCCGGGACCCGGCAACCGGAAGCTTCCTCGCAATCACCTTCGAGACCCTTCTTCCGAGAACCCGGTAGATCCTGAAGGAGAGATTCCCCGCATCGATCTCCTCCCCCTGCCGGGGAATCCGTCCCATCAGCGACATGATGTATCCTCCGACGGTCTCGAATCCTTCGTCCTTGATCTCCACGTCCACCACTTCCTGGAAATCGTCGATGTCCATCAGCCCGCTCACCAGGTACACGCCGTCCTTGATCCGGACTATCTCCGGCTCCTCGACGTCGTACTCATCCTGAATCTCGCCGACGATCTCCTCGATGACGTCCTCGAGCGTGACCAGCCCCGCCGTGCCGCCGTACTCGTCGACCACGATCGCCATGTGCACCTTCATGGTCTGGAACTCACGCAGAAGATCCGACACCTTCTTGAACTCGGGAACGAAATGAGCCGGTCTCCTGATCCCGTCGATTCCGCCGGGCTCGGACAGGCCGAACGCGTAACCGAGGAGGTCCTTTGCGTAGAGTATCCCGGTGATGTTGTCCAGGTTCTCCCGGTAGAGGGGGATGCGCGAGTGTTCGATCTCGTTCACCATCATCCGGAGTCTGTCGATCGGTGTGGTTTCGTCGATGCACCCCATCTCGGTCCGGGGAACCATGATTTCGCGCACCATCGTGTCGCCGAAAGTGAAGATCTTCTGGAGCATCATCCGGTCGACGATCCCCCCCCCGACGGCCGTCGAGACCGTGGTAATGAGCTCCTCCTCCGTGAACCGGGGGATCTTCGAGGACGACGCGAAGAGTTTCTTCAGGATGCCGGTGAGGAACGAGAAAACCAGGATGACGGGCTTGGAAATGATCAGCCAGACCCGGAGAAACGGTGCCACCCGCGAGCTGAAACGTTCCGGATTGTCGACCGCGTACACTTTCGGGGAGATCTCCCCGAAGATGAGAATGACGATGGTGATGGACAGGACGTCGATCAGGAAGAGGGTATTCTCGGAAAGATCCAGGCGATCGGCGAGCAGAAAATGGCTCAGGAAAGTAGCCGATGAAGCCGCAGCAATGGATACCACGAGGTTTCCGATCAGAATGCCGTTGAGAAGATCGTCGCTTTTCTCGAGCAGGCTCTCCACGATTCTTGCGTTCCGGACCCTGTCCTCTTCCATGTGAGAGAGCTGCCACCTGGTGAGGGAGAAGAATGCGGTCTCGGAGCCCGAGAAGACAGCCGAGAGGATGAGACAGAGAACGAATATCAGGGCGAGGATGACCGAGGGAATTATGATCGATGCGGTGAACATGTCAGGATTCTTCCTCGAGCAGCGATCCGACAACCTCCTCCTGGACGGCGAACATCCGTCGGCGAGATGAGCCGGTACCGTCCCGGTATCCGCAGAGGTGGAGAACGCCGTGCACGACGAGACGGGCTGACTCCTCTCTTCTCGCTATGCAGTAGTCCCGCGCCTGCTCGATGACCCTGTCCATCGAGACATACACATCCCCGAGCAGAGTGTCGGAATCGGCGCCTGACAGCTGAAACGCCATGACGTCCGTCGTACGGTGACGATTTCTGTAGGTCCGGTTCAGCGACTGCATTCTCGAGTCGTCGACGAACGTGACACTCACTTCGGCACGATCGACCTCCCCCGCTTCGAGCGCCGTCAGAACGCACCGCTCGTAGAACCTCTTCGGACCGGGGAGACGGTGCCGGGTGTCACGATTTATGTACACCGCCCTCGACGCGCTTTTTCTGTTCTTCTTCCTTTTCATCGACTGCCGGTTCATGCTGCGGATATTCGATCCGGTGATGGAGTGCCGATATGATGACCTTCACGAACTCGTCCTCGATCAGCCTCAGGTCATTGAACGTGATGTCGCACTCGTCGAGCTGCCCGCTGTCGACCTTGCTCCTGATCACTCCCCTGACCATGTCGCGTATCTTCTGGGGAACCGGATCCTTTATCGTCCGGCTGATCGATTCGACGGAATCGGCCATCATCAGGATCGCCGCCTCTTTCGTCTGCGGTTTCGGGCCGGGGTAACGGTACTGATAGGGATCGACCTCGGAGTCGCCGTTCAGTTCCTTCGCCTTGTCATAGAAGAACGAGATCATGGAAGTGCCGTGGTGCTGAGGGATGAAATCGATGATGCAGTCGGGCAGGTTGTACTTCCGCGCCATCTCGATGCCCTTCTTCACGTGGGATTCGATGATGAGCGCGCTCATGCTCGGCGAGGCGTAGTCGTGTGGATTGTAGTCCGACCGCTGGTTTTCGACGAAATAGAGCGATTTGGAGAGCTTCCCGATATCGTGGTAGTAGCTGCCGACGCGGGCGAGAAGCGAGTTGGCCCCAACCCTCTCGGCGGCGGATTCTGCAAGGTTGCTCACGGCGAGCGAATGCGCCCAGGTCCCGGGAGCCTTGATTGCCAGCTCCTTCATGAGCGGATGGTTGAAATCCGAGAGCTCCAGAAGCGTGATGTCCGTCGTGACATCGAAGATGTACTCGAGGAGAGGAAGTAATCCCATTGCGAAGAAAGTCGAGAACACGCTGTTGATGATCCCCCAGCCGCACGACTGCATGATCTCCATCCACGGCAGCAGACGCACCATGCCGACGGCGGTGATCGAGAGAACGTACCCCGTCGCGAGGTAGAGGATCGAGCGATAGAACTGGCCTCTCCTCCTGATCAGCCTCGTCGAGAGAGCCGCCGACACTCCTCCCACGAAGGAGAAGAAGAGCACCTGGTAGCCGAAATTCTCCTGTCCGCCAAGAAGAATCGACAGGATGAGCGTCGAGACCAGCGCCAGACGCCCGTCGAAGCAGGCGGCGATGAGGATCGATGCGATCGCGATCGGGACCAGGTAGACCGGGACCTGCGGAAACCGGGCGATGATCGAAGAGAGTCCCATGACGATGAAGAACACGAAGCAGAACAGGAGGATGTTCGAGAACGAAGCGTAGATGTGCGGGCGGTAGTAGTGGAGGTACAGTGCGAAGATCCCGAAGATGAAGAAGTTGATGAGGACCCCGCCGAGAATGGGAAGGTAGATCTGCGCGGCGGTCACGCCCTTCTGCCGCCGTGCCAGCTCCTCTTTCAGGGCCGCGTACTTGCCCAGCGATTCACGCGTGATCCGGTATCCCTCGGTGATGATCTTCTCACCCTCCAGGACCTGTGTGCTGATCGGCGACACCTGATTCCGCGCGTGCTCCTTTCTTCGCGCCGTCTCGAGATCGTTGAAGATGACATTCGGTTTCAGGAGGCGCGTTACCAGCGACAGGAAGACGGATTTCGCGGAGGACGGCAGCCCGGTGTCGTAGGCGAGCGCTGCGTCGTAGACTTCTTCGATGGTGTAGAAGTCATTCGTGTCGTTCAGCACCTCGGTCTCGTTCCTCACCGAGGCCACCTGGACGTCGCCGAGACGCTCCGCCACTTCACTCGTGATCACTCCGCGGTTCAGATGCGCCGAGAAGAACTCGACCGTCTTCTTCTCGAGCAACCTGCGCTTTTCCGGATCGACGAGGATCTCGAAGCCCTTCTCGTTCACACCGACTCCCATCTCCGCGAAATGAGCCATGGCCCAGTACTTCAGGGAGTCGAGTTCGGCCGACAGCCGCTCTCGTGCGGCGCCGTCTTCGGCATTCTGGAGCCTGACGGACAGCCGGCGGTACACCACCGAGAGGCTGTCCGCCGTCCGGAAGAACGTGTCGAGCCGGGACATGACGGAATCGAAGGAGGTCGGAGCGTACTCGAGAACGGGGTGAACCGCGGCGGCCCGTTCCTCCCGCTCGCGGGCGAGGTCCTTCGGATCCTTGTACACCGAGTAGGAAAAAGGGGCGGTCACGTCTTCCGGAGCCACCATGCCGACCTCGTAGTCGGAGAGCTCGTAGTGCATGGCGAAGGGGAAGATCAGCCTGAACACGAGGGCTGTGAGCAGAATGAGGAGGACGCGGGAGGCGTGGTACGCTCGGGGGTGCTTCGGACCTTTCCTGGTCTTCGGATCGTGGGAGACATACTCCTGGATGGCGGTCGGCCATCCGTTTTTCCCGCTGGTGAGCTTTTTCAGAAGGCCCATTGTATCACGACTCCTCCTGCTCGCGGGCCTCGTATGCCTTGATGATCTCCTGGACGAGCCGGTGGCGGACGACATCCCGCTCCGAGAGATAGATGAAGGCCAGCCCCTCGACCCGGCTCAGCACCCGCTCGATGTCGAGCAGGCCCGACTCGCTCTTCCTGACGAGATCGATCTGGGTCTTGTCCCCCGTTATCACCGCCCGCGAGTTCAGGCCGAGCCTCGTCAGGAACATCTTCATCTGCATACGCGTCGCATTCTGCGCCTCGTCGAGTATGACGAACGCGTCGTTGAGCGTCCTGCCCCTCATGTACGCCAGGGGAGCGACCTCGATGACCCGGGCGTTCAGTGCACGCCGGATCTTGTCGGGGGGAAGCATGTCGTACAGTGCATCGTAGAGCGGCCTGAGATAGGGATCAACCTTCTCCTGGATGTCGCCGGGGAGGAATCCCAGGCTCTCACCCGCTTCGACGGCGGGTCGGGCAAGAATCAGCCTCTTCACCCGTTTCTTGTTCATGAGATCGAGGGCCATCGCGACAGCCAGATACGTCTTCCCGGTCCCCGCAGGGCCGATGCCGATGACGATCTCGTGCTCGTCGATGGCACGGAGATACCGGCGCTGACCCTCGCTCTTCGGCCGTATGATCCTCTGTCTCCCCGAGAGGTAGATGAGCCTGTCCTCCTCCGACGTGTCCGCTGTCTCGTCGTGCTCCCTGGCCATCCGCTCGATATCGTCCTCGGTGAAAAACTCTCCCATCTCGACCAGCTCGATCATCTTCTGCAGCACGTGCCTGGCTTTTCGCGCCGATTCCATGTCCTCCTTGAACATGACCATGCTGTCACGAATGTACATGCTCGCCCCCGTGACCTTCTCCAGCACCCGGAGGTTGTGATCGCCGGGACCGAAGAGGACCAGCTGATCTATGCCCTCGAGCGAGAGGGGGCTGACCTGCCTGGTACGATGCGATTTCGAGCCGGAGCCGGATTCTTTCCTGCCTTCTTTCATCCTCCCTCCCCTTCCGTTTTCCGGATCTTGATGTGCAATTCTTCCAGAGATCCGTCCGTGATCTCCGAAGGGGCATCTTCGCACAGTGCGTATGCGCTGGTGGTCTTGGGGAACGCGATGAATTCCCTGATGCTCGTCCCCCCGCCGACCAGCATGACGAGACGGTCGAGCCCGAAGGCTATTCCGCCGTGCGGCGGTGCGCCGTAGGTCAGGGCATCGAGGAAGAAGCCGAATCTGGCCTGTGCTTCCTCTTCGCCGATGTTGAGAACACGGAAGATCCTCTCCTGGAGCTTCCGGTCCGATATTCTGATGCTCCCGCCGCCGATCTCGAAGCCGTTCAGCACCAGGTCGTACGCCCTGGAGAGAATCCCGAGAGGTTCCTGTTCGAGAAGCGGAGCCTGCTCCGGCCTGGGACTCGTGAATGGGTGATGGAGCGGTGTGATCTCCCCGGACTCGGTCTCGATTCCGAAGAGCGGGTGATCCACGACCCAGGTGAAGGCGAACTCGTCCGCCGGGACCAGACCGCAGCGACGGGCAGAGTCGAGCCTGAGTTCGCACAGGCAGGGATCCGTCGTCTCGTCATCTCCCGCCATGAGAAGCAGGATGTCGTCCCCCCCGAGATCCATCTCCTGCCAGACCCGTTCCCACACGCCTTCACCGGTGTGCTTCACCGGCATGCCTTCCCATCCGTCCTCTCCCCGGCGCACCCACAGAAGCCCCCTGCCCCCCTGGCCGGTGACGACGGCTGTCAGCTCGTCGATGTCCTTCCTCGAGAACGAGCGCCCGCCGGGAACACCGATTCCCCGGACCCTGCCTTCCCTCTCCAGCGCCTGCCTGAAGACACCGAACTCCGAATCCCGGAAAAACGCGGAGAGGTCATGAATGCTGAGATCGAACCTGAGATCGGGCCGGTCGATGCCGTAGCGATCCATGGCCTCCCGGAACGTCATTCTCGGCAGGGGAAGATCGAGCCGGATGTCCAGGCATTCCCGGAATACATCGGCGACCATTTCTTCCGAGACGCCGATCACGTCTTCTTCGGCCGCGAAGGACATCTCGATGTCGATCTGGGTGAACTCGGGTTGCCGGTCGGCGCGGAGATCCTCGTCACGGAAACAGCGGGCGATCTGATAGTAGCGATCCAGGCCGGCCACCATGAGAAGCTGCTTGTAGAGCTGCGGCGACTGCGGGAGCGCATAGAATTTTCCGGGGTGGACGCGCGAAGGTACCAGGTAGTCCCGCGCACCTTCGGGTGTGCGCTTCGTCAGGATCGGCGTCTCGATCTCGGCGAATCCCATCCTGTTGAGTGACCGGTGGACGGACTGGATGACGGCGTGGCGCACCAGCAGGTTCTTCTGGAGCTCCGGCCTCCTGAGGTCCAGGTACCGGTAGGTGAACCTGAGATCCTCCTGCACATCGCCGGGGTTGGAGATCACGAACGGCGTGGTCTCGGCCCGTGACAGCAGGTCGAAGTCCTCGACCCGAACCTCGATATCGCCGGTCGGCATGTCGGGGTTTCTCATGTCCTCGGGACGCAGGCGAACGAGTCCTCGCACCGCAACGACGTCTTCCATTCTCAGCCGCTTCGCCTCTTCCATCTTCTCCGTCCCGAGAACGTCGGGATGGAATACCACCTGTGTTTTCCCGTACCTGTCCCTCAGATCGATGAAGATCAGGCCGCCGTGGTCTCTCCGGCGGTTGATCCAGCCGGCAAGAGTTGCCTCCTTCCCCTCTTCGGCGGGATCGAGCTGTCCGCAGGTGTGTGTTCTGTACTTCGTGGTCAGATGATTTTCATTCATGGTGTCCGGATCTCTGCGAGTCTCGTGCCGAGCTCTGACAGCGGCACTTCGAATTCGTCTCCGCTCTCCATGTCCTTGACGTTCACGACCCCCCGCTTCAGCTCGTCGCCGCCGAAGACGACGGTGAGGGAGACTCCCAGCCTGTTGGCCAATCTGAACTGAGCTTTGACGCTCTTTCCCGAGTGGTCCATGTCGATCCTGACCCGGTTCCTCAGCTCGAACATGCTCCTGAACGCCGTCCGCCTCGTCTCCTCGTCCGTCACAACGAAAAATACGTCGACATCGGGTTTCCCGTCTGCTCCTGCGCCCTCGCCCTTCTCCCCGAGCTCCTCGAGGGCGGTGACCAGCCTCTCCACGCCGGCTGAAAAACCCACCGCCGGAGTGGGAGCCCCGCCGAGCATCTCGACGAGCTCGTCGTACCGGCCTCCCCCGCCGAGACTGCTCTGTGAACCTCCGGCTTCCGCATCGGGAACGAGCTCGAAAGCCGTCTTCGTGTAGTAGTCGAGACCCCGGACGAGACGGGGATTCAGGACGAAGGGAATGTCGGTGGCGGTGAGAATCGCCCTGACCTCGTCGAAGTGCCCCTCACACTCCTCACAGAGATGATCGATGATGAGCGGGGTGTCACGGTAGATGGCCTGACAGCTTTCATTCTTGCAGTCGAGCATCCTGAGCGGATTCACCTCGAACCTCGTCCTGCAGTCACCGCAGAGCTGGTCGAGCCTGTCCCCGAGGTACCCCTTCAGCACCCCGATGTAGCCGGGACGGCACTCCCTGCAGCCGACGCTGTTCAGGTGCATGCTGGCCCGGGTGATTCCGAGGTCGATGCTCAGCTCCCTCAGCAGGAAGATGGTTTCCACGTCGAGGTACGGAGACATGCTCCCGATGGCCTCTGTGCCGACCTGGTGGAACTGGCGGTAGCGTCCCGCCGCCGGCCGGTCGTACCTGAACATCGGCCCCAGGTAGTAGAGCTTCTGGATATCCGCCGCGGCATGCAGGCCGTGCTGCAGGTAGGATCTTATCACCGAAGCCGTCCCTTCCGGGCGGAGTGCGAGGATCCTCCCCCCGCGGTCCTCGAAGACATACATCTCCTTCTTCACGATGTCCGTCTCGGCACCGACACTCCTGGCGAAGAGTTCCTTCTCCTCGAACATCGGGGTGATGATTTCACGGTACCCGCTGTGTTCGAAAACACGCCGGGAGGTCTCGTACACCCTGCGGAATACCGCTGCCTCGTCCGGCAGAATGTCGTGTGTGCCCCGTGGTGATCTGAACTTCGCCATATGCTATCCCGCCCGCGCTTTCCGGGAGTCTGCCTGCCCCTCCAGCGACCGCCGCGTGAGAAGGAACAGGAGATAGACTCCCATTGCGCCGACCGCGTCGGCGAGAAAATCGTTCGCCTCGCAGAACCGCCCGGGCACGAATCTCTGGTGGATCTCGTCCAGCAGACCGTATGCGATGACGCCCGTGAGTCCCAGCCCCCGCACGAGATCGGGATTCTTCGCGGTCCGGGCCCCGAACAGGACCAGTGCGCAGAGGACGCCGTACACCATCGCGTGCGCCGCCTTGTCTTTCAGGACGAACTCCTTCCCCGGCAGCTTGATTTCAGGCTGCGAAGAGAGGTAAAAAATCAGGCCCGCCCAGGCTATCGTGGGGAGCCAGTGAACGACGATGATCCTAGTTCTGTCCATATGATTTCAGCTGCTGCTCGACGAGCGTGTCCCCGGGAAAGTGTGTGAGCCATCGTTCCAGCACGTCCTCTGCCTCCTTCTCCTTTCCCAGCGCGTCATAGAACCTGAACAGCTGCCGGTAGCCCGTCTCGTATTCGGGGTCGACCCGGACCGACTCCTCGAGGTAGTTGATTGCCTGCTGCGTGTCTCCCTCGCTGAATGCGAGAGCGGCCCGCTGCAGGTAGAGACCGGGATCGGCGGTTCCCTTCCGGTCCACCCTGTTCATGTACTGGCCGAGAAAACTGTCGGCCCTGGTGTAGTCGCCCGTCTGCGCATACAGCGTGGAGATCAGGTAGTCGAACCGGTCGGGATTCTGAGCGAACTGTTTCGCTTTTTTATAGGAAGCAATGGCCTTCTCCATCTCGTTTTTCCCGATGTAGGCCCGTCCGAGAAAGCTGTAGGCGGCCGCGAAATTATTGAGGAGTTTCTTCGTGTTCGGATCCTTGTACACCTCGGGATCGAAGATGCTCCGGTAGCTGAAGACGGTATTCAGGAGCATTTCGGAGCGGTCGATGTCGATGTACACACCCGCCTCCGGGATGTGGCCGATGCCGGGATCCCGGGCGGCGAGTTCCTGGGCCCTGACCGGGAGGATTTTGTACAGGAGCCCCTGCATCAGGAAGTACTCGTCAAGCTGGATCTTGTTCTCGGTGGAGACGGTCACGGCGAAGTACATCGGCCGCTCCCAGTCGTTCGCCTTGAGCAGGTGCAGTACCATGAGGTCCTGAACTCTGAAGATCGTGTCCTTCCCGTACGTCACGACGAGACTGTCGACCCGGAACGCCCTGTCGCTGCCGATCTGGATGGGCACGAGGGATTCGATCTCCTCGTCGGAGTAGGTTACGATCGGGCCGGGCGGTTCTTCCGGTATCTCGATGTTCATCGACCTCCAGAGCTCCACGAGGTCCGGGGAAAAATCTTCCGAGGGCGGGGGTTCCCAGTCCCGCAGCTGCTTGATGTACCAGGGCGTGTTGATGAGGCTCAGATTCGCGACCAGGACGTCCTTCCTCACCCCCTCGACCTCCTGCAGGAACCAGAGCGGAAAGGTGTCGTTGTCGCCGTTCGTGAAGATGACGCCGTAGGGCTCGGCCGAAATGAGGATGTCATAGGCGTAGTCCCATGCGATGTAGTTCTCGGAATGGTCGCTCTCGTGATGATTCAGAACCGACGGGATGAACGAAGTCATGAACACGAGCCCGGCGGCGGGATAGAAGATGACGGGTGGCCGGGATCCCGTGCCGGCGAGAGCCTTCCGCATGCCCCGGACGATGTGTGCGAGCCCCATGCCGACCCACACACCGAAGAACGCGAACGACACCTGGAAGAAATAGTCCCTCTCCCTGACCTCGTGCATCTCCTGGCCGGGGAACTGGTCGAGCGCCTGGGTGTGGCCGAGCTTGAAGTTCAGGAGGAACACGAGCCCCACGCTGAAGGCCAGATAGACGGCGAGGAAATGCCAGAAGCTCCGGCGGTCGAACCCGATGTGGGCGACGATTCCGATGAGGCCGAGGGCGAGGAAGAGATAGGACACGCCCAGGTTGCCGTACTGTTCGAAGAAATAGATGAAGTAGAGCGGCAGCTGGTACTGGAAGAAGTCCACGGTCCGGGGGAACGGCGGTCGCGAACCGTACTGCTTCCTGAGCAGGACGTCCCAGAAGGAAGACCAGGTGGTGGGATCGGCTTCGTTTATGCTCGGATCGAGAGAAGCCCTGATGGGGAGATACAGGTGTACGCTGAGGGCGAGCGTGAAGAACAGGAGCAGCAGCCCGAACAGCCGCAGCATCCCCGTTTTGTGCATCCAGTACGCCGTTCCCGAGAACAGGACGAGGAGGAGGACAAACAGAGGCCCGACGATCACCTCGCTGAACAGCAGGGAGAAGTCTTCGAAGAAGCGTCCCGCTCCCAGCTGCTCGAGATCGATTCCCAGGAAGACGAGCAGGGTGAAGGCGAACACGCCGACGACGAGGGAGAGATACCGCTCGAATTCTACACTCTTCGCCGTCAGGAGAAAAACGAGGAAGATTCCGGGTCCGGCCAGGAGAGTGGTGAGGTGGTTGCCGACGGAGAGGCCGGCGATGTACGCCATGAGAAGAAGGATCGCCTTCTCTTCCGGGGTCCCCCGCCGCTCCCTCCAGCGGAGCAGGAGCCAGGTGAGAACGGCCACCATGAGAAAAGAAACAGCATAGACCTCCGTCTCGATGGCGTTCTGCCACACGGTCAGAGCGGAAGCGGAGACGACCGCAGCGGAGAAGGCCCCTCCGTAGACGATCATCCGGGGTGTTCCTCCGACGTCCCTCGTCACGGGCTTCCACAGTGTCTTGACGACCACGACGAAGAGGATCATAGCCGAGAGGGCGGTGGCGAAGGCGGAGAGGAGGTTCAGCTTGTAAGGGACCGAC
Source organism: uncultured Gemmatimonadota bacterium (assembly GCA_964566685.1). Lineage (GTDB taxonomy): Bacteria > Gemmatimonadota > CAZMKB01 > CAZMKB01 > CAZMKB01 > CAZMKB01. The sequence goes on from CAZMKB010000048.1 coordinate 12,253, forward strand.
ACCGGGAACGGAATCAGGGACCAGACACGGCCGATGAGCACGAACAGCGGAGTTCCGGGAGGGTGCGGGATACCCAGAATGTACGACGTGGCGATGAACTCTCCGGCGTCCCAGAAAGTCACCGTCGCCGCGAGTGTCGAAATGTAGAGCACCATCACGTAGGCGAAAGCCGCCCCGGCCGCTATCCAGAACCATCTGTCATGAAGGTAGTTCTCCATTACGACACTATTCTTCTTCATACGATACGATCTCCGACGTGAGTTCTTTCACTCTCTTGCGCAGGGTTTCGACCGAAATGTTCCGCTCCAGAAAGCCGTCGTAGGTGAGAGATATCTGCTGCGTTTCCTCCGACACGACGATGACGAGTGCATCAGTCTGTTCCGAGAGGCCGATGGCCGCCCGGTGCCGGGTTCCGAGCTCCTTGTCGTAGACCGGCTGTTCGGTGAGGGGCAGGATGCATCCCGCCGCTTTGATGATGTATCGCCCGATGATGACCGCTCCGTCGTGCAGGGGGCTTTTCTGCGTGAAGAGAGATGTGATGAGCTCAGAGCTCACCGTCGCATCGAGCCGAACTCCTGTTTCGACGTATGTCTTGAGGCCCGTCTCCCGCTCGATTACGATCAGGGCGCCGAGCTTGAGCCTCACGAGCCTCTCGACCGATTTGATGATCTCCTCGAGAATCCGCTGCTCCTGGGACCGGATGAAGAAGCGGAAGAACCGGGAGCGGCCGAGGTCGGCCAGTCCCCTGCGCAGCTCCGGCTGGAACACGATGATGAAACCGAGTACCCAGACCGCTTCGAGGGTGGATATCATGAGACTCAGCGTGTTGAGATGGAACCACTGGGCCAGGATCGAGCATATCAGGAGCAGCGTGAGACCGAGCAGCATCTGGGTGGCCCTCGTGCCCCGGATGACGAGGAGGATCCGGTAGACGATATACGCCACGATGACGATATCGAGAATGTCGGATATGCTCGGTTTGAGAAAGGTCATGCCGGGTCGTGAGCCTCCGCCATGATCGCGGCGGCGACGTCGACCGCTCTCCTCACTTCGCGCACGTCGTGAACCCTGAGGATTCCGGCACCCCGCAGCATCGAGAGTACGCCGGCGGCGATGGTGCCTTCGAGCCGCTCATCGAGCGGGAGATTCAGGATCCTGCCGATGAACGACTTCCTTGAGGGCCCGACGAGCAGGGGTCTACCCATGATCCGCAGCTCCTCGAGCCTGTTGATGAGCGCGCAGCTCTGGCTCCACTCTTTCGCGAAACCGATGCCGGGATCGAACACCATCTGTTCGGGCGTGATACCCGCCCGGAGGCCGATGCCGGCTGACTCCTCGAGCTCGGCCCTGACCTCTCCGACGAGATCGCGGTAGGCGGTGCGATCCTGCATGGTCCGGGGATCTCCCCGCATGTGCATGACGACGACACCGGCGCCGTGCCGGGCGATGACTCCCGCCATCTCCGGATCCCGTTTCAGCCCGCTGACGTCGTTGATGATTTCGACACCGGAGTCGAGAACCCGGGCGGCGACTGCGGCTTTCGAAGTGTCGACCGACAGAGGCACCGGAAACGACGAGCCGAGCCCCTCGAGGACCGGCGAGAGGCGGTCGATCTCTTCGGTCCCGGTGACGGGGACGGCTCCCGGTCTTGTCGACTCCGCGCCGAGATCGATGATTTCTGCCCCCTCGTCGACCATTTCCCGCGCACGCTCGATCGCGCTGTCGGGCGACAGCCAGCGCCCGCCGTCTGAAAAAGAATCCGGGGTCACATTCAGCACGCCCATGATGAGAACTCTCTCCGAGAGATCGATCCGGCGCCGGGAAGTTATCCAGCTGTAATTATTCATACGCTTTCTCCCCGCTCCTTCCCGGCCCTGTCGTCGGTCACCGTTTCCTCGGCGACGGCCTCTCCCTCCTTCTTCTCTTCCATGGGAACCTCCTCCCCACCGGGAGGCCTCTCGTCCAGCTTCTCACCCCGGACGATCGCCTGGATCTCTTCACCGTCGAGGATTTCCCGCTCGAGGAGCTCCCGGGCGAGAGCGTGCAGCGTATCGATATTGTCGTTGAGGAGCTTGACCGCGGTCTTGAATGCGTTTTCGACGATCCGCTTCACCTCGGAGTCGATCAGCTGCGCCGTCTCCTCGCTGAAATCCCTGGGCTGCGAGATCTCCCTGCCCAGGAATATCGTCTCTTCCTTCTTCCCGAAGGTGATCGGACCGAGCTTGTCGCTCATGCCCCAGTTCGAAACCATCCGGCGGGCGAGCTCCGTCGCCCGCTCCAGGTCGTTCCCGGCTCCCGTCGTCGGATCTCCGAGAACGATCTCCTCGGCGGCCCTGCCGCCGAGCAGGGCGATGAGATTGTCCTCGCACCAGGACTTCGAGTAGATGTGGCGGTCGTCGATCGGCAGGAAATGCGTCACACCCAGGGCGCGGCCGCGCGGGACGATGGTGACCTTGTGCACCGGGTCGGCTCCCGGCGTGAGCACTCTGACCAGCGTGTGGCCCGCCTCGTGATAGGCGATCCCCTCCTTCTCCTTGTCGGAGATGACCATGCTCTTGCGCTCGGCCCCCATCATCACCTTGTCCTTTGCATCCTCGAAATCGGTCATGTCGACGGTGTTCTTGTTTCGCCGTGCGGCGAGAAGCGCCGCCTCGTTCACGATGTTCTCGAGGTCCGCCCCGGACAGGCCGGGCGTGGACTTCGCAAGGATCTCGAGGTCGACGTTGCTTCCGAGCGGAATGTTTCTCGTGTGCACCTTCAGGATTCCCTGGCGGCCCTTCACATCGGGGCTGTCCACCACGATCTGGCGGTCGAAACGTCCCGGCCTCAGGAGTGCCGGGTCGAGGACGTCGGGCCGGTTGGTGGCGGCGAGCAAGATCACCCCTTCTTTCGATTCGAACCCGTCCATCTCGACGAGAAGCTGATTCAGCGTCTGTTCACGCTCGTCATGGCCCCCGCCGAGACCGGCTCCGCGATGACGGCCGACGGCGTCGATCTCGTCGATGAAGATGATGCAGGGTGCATGAGCCTTCCCCTGCTCGAAGAGATCCCGTACCCGCGAAGCTCCGACACCCACGAACATCTCGACGAAGTCGGAGCCGCTCATGCTGAAGAACGGCACGACGGCCTCGCCCGCGACGGCTCGTGCGAGAAGCGTCTTCCCCGTGCCCGGAGGACCCAGAAGCAGAGCACCCTTGGGAATCCTCCCCCCGAGCCGCTGGAACTTCCTCGGATCCTTCAGGAACTCGATGATCTCCTCGAGCTCGACTTTCGCCTCGTCGCAGCCGGCCACGTCGTCGAAGGTCACTTTCGGGGTGTCGCCGGCGAGGAGGCGCGCTTTACTCTTCCCGAAGGAAAACGCCTTGCTCCCGCCGCCCTGAACCTGCCTGAGGAAGAAGATCCAGAGCCCGAGCAGGAAGATCCACGGCAACCATCCGAGCAGCTGGAACCACCACTTCACTTTCGGCGGATGGGAGGAGATGGGAGACACTCCGTGCTCCTCCAGCTCCGCGATGAGGTCGGGGTCTTCGTACGGGGTGAAGGTCTTGAACTTCACGTATTCGACGAGCTTCCCGTCCACCGTCACGCTGCTCTGGTTCTTCAGGCTCCCGGTGATCTCTTTCTCCACGATGGTGACCGACTGGATGTTCTCGGCCGAGAGCTCCCGCTTGAAATCGGAGTAGCTTATTTCGACGAATTCCTGTTCACCCATCTGCAGGAAATTGTAGATCGTCAGCGGAAGGAGGAGGATGAGAATCCAGAACGCGAGCGTCTTCGACATCGAAGACATCTTCTTCGGTCCGCCCGGAGGGCGGGATCCGGGCTTCCGCGGGGGCCGCTCGGGCTTCTTCCGGGGAGGTTTCCTCTTACGTTTCTCATCCTGCGGCATCGTTATACACCCCCTGTGCCCCGCGATGGGGAACGGTTCTCTTCGTGATCCGGGCCCTGGCGCCCCCGGTGCTTCGATATATTCATGGACGGTACCACTCAGCGTATCCCGATGTAGGGAAGGTTCCGGTAATTCCCGTTGTAGTCGAGTCCGTAACCGACGACGTACACATCCGGTATACGGAATCCGATGTACGTGAGTTCCACGTCCTCTCTCCGGCTTCCCCGCTTTTCGAGAAGCGTACAGAACGTCAGCGACGTCGGCCCGCGGTCTTCCAGGAGCTCACGGAGCCGCTGCAGCGTCAGTCCGGTGTCGACGATGTCTTCGACGAGAAGGACGTGTCTCCCTTCGATCTCGGTCCCGATGTCGTGCGTGACGGTTACCGTTCCGGTACTTTCACCCGCCTCGTAACTCTCCACTCCCAGGAAGTCCATGGTAATGGGAATATCGATCGACCGGATGAGGTCCGCAAGGAAGACGAAGCTTCCTTTCAGGATTCCGACGACGATCGGGTTGCAGCCCCGGTATGCATAGGATATTTCCCGGCC
>CAZMKB010000049.1:0-7033 GCA_964566685.1 uncultured Gemmatimonadota bacterium
TCCCGCATTACCCGCCACTCCTGCTCGTCGAGGCTCATCGCCACGGTGAGATTGTTCTTCTCACTGCCTCCGCATCCGCCGATGAGAAAAGCCCACAGCACAAAGCCGAGGCAGCACAGACAGAACAGGTATGACATCGGACGGTTCATGAATGCCGGGGCTCCCGTCATGTCCCCTCTCATCACGCATTCTGTCCGCTCCGGGACAGCCTCCGATTCAAATCGTATGCGGCACTGATGAGGCTGAGATGCGTGAACGCCTGTGGAAAGTTCCCCAGGTGTTCAGCCTGTGATCCCAGTTCCTCCGAGTAGAGGCCCAGGTGATTCGCGTATCCCTGCATCTTCTCGAAGAAGAAACGGGCTTTCTCGAGATCACCCGCACGTGACAGGCATTCCACGTACCAGAAGGTGCACATGCTGAACGTTCCCTCTTCCCCCACCAGGCCGTCGAAGGCTCCTTCGCTGACACAATACCGGTGCACGAGCGAATCGTACACCAGATTCTCTTCTATCGCCTTCAGGGAAGACAGCCAGTGGGGATCGACCGGACTGATGAACCGGACCAGCGGCATCAGCAGACTGGAGGCATCCAGAACATTCGCTCCTTTGTACTGCATGAACGCCTGTCTCTCACCGTTCCAGAAATTCTCGAAAATGTCCCGGTAGATTTCATCCCGGCACGTCAGCCACTCATTCACCGGAGCCGGAAAAGAGCGTTTCCCGGCCAGCCGAATTCCCCTATCCATCGCCACCCAGCACATGACCCGGGAGTAGAGAAACTCCTTCCTGCCTCCCCGCACTTCCCAGATGCCCTCGTCGGGGCGCTTCCAGTGCTCACAGACCCAGGAGAGGAGCCGGACCAGGTTCTTCCACAGATCATAGGAAATGGGGTCTCCGTACTTATCGTACAGATACACGGAATCCATCAACTCGCCGTAGATGTCGAGCTGCAGCTGATCGTAGGCTCCATTGCCGATGCGGACGGGAGAAGAGCCGTTATAGCCCTCGAAGTGGGCGAGCTCCTCTTCGGTGAGTTCGTGCTCGCCGTTTATTCCATACATGATGTGCAACGATCCGTCGGGTTCCAGCTCATCACAGCGGTCTTCTATCCAGTGCATGAATTTCGCGGCTTCTTCGGTGTAGCCCAGCCGGATGAGAGCGTACAGGGTGAAGGATGCATCCCGTATCCAGGTGTAGCGGTAATCCCAGTTTCTTTCTCCTCCGATCACCTCCGGCAACCCGAATGTCGGCGCTGCGACGATTGCGCCGGTGGGCTTATAGGTCAACAGCTTGAGAAGGAGCGCCGAACGGTTGACCATTTCCCGCCACCGGCCACGGTACTGAGAACGGCCGATCCATTTTCTCCAGTAGTTGAGAGTCGATTTGAAGCTTTCCGAAACATATTCGGGGGAAGCGGAAGGAGATTCCTCGTGCTCCCGTGCTTCTTCGAGCACAAAGGAGGCGGACTCGCCGGTACGAAGGGTGAATTCGGCGAGGACGGCGCCGTTTTCTACCCTCGCGGGCACCGAACATCTCAGGCGCAGCGCCGGCAGCCCGGGCTTTTCCGGGCTGAAGAGAAATTCACCGTCCGTTCTCTCTTCAATCCTGTGACCGGTTCTCCCGTAGTCGAACTTCGGCCGGCAGACCATGCGGAATTCGATTTCACCCTTCACGCTCTTCGCCCGCCTGACCAGATCATGGGCATGCTCCTCCCGGTCAACCGGCATGAAGTCCGAGACCTCCGATACACCGTCTTCGAACAGAAAACGGGAAAGGAGGATGTTCGAATCCGGCAGATAGATCTGGCGCCGCTTCGGCTCACCTTTCGTCGGACACAGCTCGAACCGGCCCCCGTTCTCATCATCCAGAAGCGCGGCGAAGATGGTGGGGCTGTCGAACCTGGGGAAACTCATGAAGTCTACTGAGCCGTTCCTGCCGACCAGCGCGACGGTGTGCTGATCACCGATGACACCGTAATCCTCGATGGGCTGGTAGCTCATTCTCCACTCCGTTCTCCCTGCATTCAGCCTCCCGTGGCAAACCCCGGATAGAGCGTCATGCCGCCGTCCACGATGATGGTCGTGCCGTGGATGTAGTCGGCTTCATCCGATGCCAGCCAGACGGCCACCGATCCGACATCCTCCGTCTCGCCGACCCTTCCATAGGGGATGAGCTTCAGAAGTTCCGCTTCTGCTTCCGGTGTTTCCCAGGCTTCACGGTTGATGGACGTTTTGATGGCTCCCGGGGCGATGCTGTTGACGCGAATTTTTTCCGGAGCCAGCTCCTGCGCGATGGATTTCATGAACATTCGGACGCCGCCTTTCGACGCCGTATAGTTGCTGCGTCCCGCCCACGGGATGATTTCGTGCACCGAGCTGATGCAGATGATCTTCCCCGCCGATCGCGAAACCCCGGGCACCACTCCCCGTCTCCTGAACTCACGGACGGCCTCACGGGAACACAGGAAACAACCCGTCAGATTGACCGAGAGAACGGTATTCCACTGGTCAAGCGTCATCTCGGAAAGCCCCGCATCCTGCTGGATACCCGCGTTGTTGACCAGAATGTCGACAGTGCCGAACTCCCGCACGACGGTCTCGAACATCTTCCGAACCTGATCTTCCCTGCTCACGTCGGCTCTGACCGGGAGAGCCCTCCCGCCCGCCTTCTCGATGCCGCGGACGACTTCTTCGGCGCGTTCCAGCCCCCCGAGGTAGTTCACCGCCACGGCCGCGCCGGATTTTCCCAGTGCCGAGGAAATCGCTCTCCCGATTCCGGAGCTGCCGCCTGTCACGAGTGCTGTCTGTCCCTGCAGCGAGGCTCTCTTCTCCATGACACAGTTCCTCCGCGAAGACGGGTCCGCTCTCTCTTCCTGTTGAACCCGAGTTGTTCATACCATTTCGATTGTGGCGGCCGCCTTCGGACTGCTCTTGCGTTCTCGTCGCTCACATTCCTCCGTCTTCTTTCTTCTCGATTATAGGGCGGTTCCCGCCCATGTCAACCATCACACGGCCGGTTCATCCTCCGTCCAGGCGCGAAATGACGGGTATTCGTCGATCGCGCTTGACAGGAGTGGCCTCCTCTGCTATCATCTGAAGCCCTACCCGAGGGCAGATGATGACCGAAGAGACCATCGAGAGGGTGAAGAGTCCTTTCGACATCCCTTATAGACTGAAAACCCGGGAGGATCTGGACGAAGCCAGGAGAGCGGGCTTCCTCGGCTTGGGACGGATCTACCGGGAGATAGAACTCCTGATGAGCTCGGGAGAACGGATTGTCGAGCCTCCCGCGCTCCGCCTGGCCGTTCCGGAACTCGAGCAGGAATTCTACCACGTCAATGAGCGGGAGATCAGAGAGTACAACGTCGATTTCCACGAGATCGAAAACCTGGGAACGATCGGCGATTTCGACCTGATCGACCGGCGGATACCCCGGGCGGCCGGTATCGCAGAGCACGAGAATCTCTTCTCATACCTCGCGGCTGCACAGACACCTCTCCGGGACAGGTGCCGCGAAATCCACACACCAGCCCTCACATCGGCGTACGAAGTGGTCCTGGAACTCAGAAAACTCCTCCGTTCGGAAATTCTCCGCCGTCTCAGGACGGGACGAAACGGAGTGGTATCCGGGGAGGTTTTCAGGGAGCTGATCACCGCATCGACGCTCTTCGTGCCGGCAAACGAGGATGTGCTGCAGGGACTTCGCTCAGCGCCCGGGAGCCGCGAGCGAGGACCGCTCTATCAGAACGCCTGTGCCGAGATCCTCTTCGTACGGATTCCCCGGTTCATGGAAGGCCTCATCTCTCCCGATCCGCTGATACTCCGGGAGAAACTCATCTCGAAGACATTCAGGCTCGGCCTCTCCCCTCAGCAGAGGCTGGCGCTCTGCGGCTGCATTCCGGGTGACATCCGGAGCGAGGAGCTTCCCGAGAGTCTCGAACGAATCGGAAACCTCTCCCGGCGGTTGCCGATGGCACCGGAGGTCCTCGTCAGGCTGCTTCACTTTCTCGATTCACAGAAACGCCTTGTTCTCTCGGTGAGGGACCTCTATCAGGAGCTCTTTCTCGACAGGAACCTCCTCGGAATGAGGAGGCTCTACCGGCCGCAGGAGGTGATGACGAGCACGGTGACTTCCTGGAGCACCGTCATGCGGAAATTCACACTCATGACCAGCCTCTCATTCTACCCGAGGAAGGACTGGCTCGAGCTCGCGAAGTCCATGGTGTCCTGCGACTGCAGCGGCTCTGAGCTCGGGCGCCTGCAGCTCCTCGATCCTCGCTTCTTCAACATCCGTGTGTTCGCAGAGGAGAAGTGGATCGGGAACATCTACTGCCTGGACTTAACGGAGAAACACGGTTGCATCGTCATCGACAGGATTCAGATTCCGCGTAACATACGGACGAAATACATCCGGTTCTTCGACGGCCTCCGGGAAGCTTTCACCACGCTCCTCGCCCGCGTCGACTACGGGCAGATTCTCGTTCCTCACGTGATATCGAACCACGCGACGATACAGAAGATTTTCAACTCCTACCGGAGAAGCCTTCCGCCGGCACGGGTCAGACTGCGCACGGAACACGCCAAGCACTTCGAGAGCCTGAGATCGCCCGGCAGGTTTCGTGTACTGTGCACGAAGGACTCTATTGGATAGACCGGACAGGCATACCGTCGTTCGCTATGTCATCGCCCAGCTGCCGGGGATTCTCATCCTCCTCGCCGCGGCTTTCGTGATCGGGGAATTCACCGACTGGCCGCTCTGGCCCGTCTGGGGGATCTTCTGCTTCTGGATTCTGAAAGATGTGGTTCTCTTCTTCTGGCTCTGGCCGAGCTACCGATCGAAGGATGGAGAGGAGGAGCCGCTGGTTGGTGCACGGGGAACGGTGACGGAGGCATGCAAGCCTGAGGGGATCGTGGAAGTCGACGGTGTCCGCTGGCGGGCTGTCGCCGTCGATGAGGGATTCATAGCGGTCGGCAGCCGGATCGAGGTTCGGGAGCGGAGAGGGCTGACTTTGTACGTTCAGCCCTTCCCCGGGAACGATTAAACCGGCGAGTCAGATGTACTCGACCGTCGCAGGAGGCTTGGGAGTCAGGTCGTACAGGCAGCGGTTCACGTCCGGCAGTTCGACGATTCTGTTCGCGATGCTCTCCAGCTTCTCCCACGGAAGCCGGGTCGCTTCCGCCGTTCTCGCATCGATGCTCTCGATGCATCGGACGACGATGATCTGACCGAACTCTCTTCTGTTCTCTCGAATACCGGTCGCCCTGTCATTCAAAAGAACGGCGAAGTACTGGAACGCGCCCGAGTCACCGAGCTCTTCCTCTACGATAGCAGTCGCCGCACGCACCGTCTCGAGCCGCTCCGGAGTTACTTCACCGACGATCCGTGCAGCCAGCGCCGGTCCGGGAAACGGGATCCTGTCGACCATGCCATCCGGCATACCGAGAACCCTGGCCACTTCCCGCACACCATCCTTCCGGAGGGTCCTAAGCGGCTCGATGATGGTGTAGCCGTACTCCTTCTCCGGATCGATTCCCATTTGCTCCAGGATGTTGTGCTGCCGCTTGATCCCGGCGACCGTCTCCTCGATGTCGGTGAGAATCGTTCCGTGCATGAGGAATTTCGCACCGCTGTCTTGCACCAGGCGGACGAAGACATCCGAGTAGAAGGTGTCGGTGACGGCCTGTCGCTTCTCTTCAGGATCCGTCAATCCCTTCAGCGCTTTCAGAAATTCGTCTCTTGCGTCGACGACCTCGACATCGATATCCATCCCGGCGAAATCACTGACGACGCGGCCGGGTTCTCCCTCCCGCATCAGAGCGCTGTCGACGAAGTATGCCTTCAGGTTCTCACCGAGTGCCCGGTTTCCGAGAACGGTAACTACAGAGCTGTCTACTCCACCGCTGAGTGCCACGATTGCGGTACCGTCACCGACGGTTTTCCTGATTGCGGCTATCTGTTCCTCGACGAATTTCTCATAATCCACGCAGGCCTCCCTGTGTCAGAATCGATCCCCGGCTGTGAACTGCTCCAGGGGATACTACCATCCGGGAGAACTGTTTGTCAATGAGGGAGGAGAATGTGGATGCAGCCCGAATCAGGGAAAATCCTTCAGGCGTTCCTTCACCTCCTCTCCGGCTTTTTCGAGAGTCTCTTCGGCTTTCTCCTCTGCCTCTTCCTTTGCTTTCTCCTTCACATCCTGACCGAGATCCCATGCAAGCTCTTCAGGAGAGGGCAGTGATGGCTCGATCAGCTCACTCTCTGGTGAGCTGGTGGTGCCGGTGACGTTGAATTCGAGGTAGATCCTTCCCTCCTCGTTCACGAGGCGGTCCATCACCGTCTCGGTGATCCGGTCGCTCGAGACGACCCGGGTGAGCTCGGCGGGCAGGTTCTTCTCCACACTCGCATGGACGGTCTTCCTCACCGTGCCGGTCAGATCCTCGTCCAGCGCAAGGCCGAGTGCGAGATCTACCGACCTCGTCTCGACCACCATGGAGCCTTCCAGTCCGAGAAGATACCTCTCCGCCGGGAGCTCCAGCTTCTCGAAACCGACACGGCCGTCCCGGTACCAGAGCTCGACTTCCGCATCTTCCCAAGTGATTTCCCTCTTCAGAAATTCGAGGCGGTCGGTGTAGGTCTCGATGACGGGTACCGACCTGATGGCTTCGAATATCTGGAGGCCGGTCAGTGTTCCCTGCGGCGAGCCGCCCCTGAATACGATCTCGGGTTCGAGCGTTCCCGTCTCCGGATCGAAGGGTTTCACCTCGCCGGATCCGCTGAACCCGATGTCGAAATACTCGACGGTTCCCGTACGGAATTCGCCGACCGGCTTGACACCGAAGTCGGCCTCGATGTCGGCGGTGTTTTTCCGCTCCAGGTCATCCGGGTCGATTTCGATCGAATGGGCGACAACCGAGCAGTCGTAGATCTCGAAGGTCTTGTCGAGAGTACGGTCCTCGAACATGATGGTTCCACGACTGAGACCCATGCGTTCGACGGTGAATGCCAGCGGGATGTCAACCGCGGCAGAAGGAGTG
>CAZMKB010000049.1:7043-9611 GCA_964566685.1 uncultured Gemmatimonadota bacterium
GAGCGCACCGATCCCGGCCCGGATGGTCCGGAACTCCCGATTCCCGGGACGGGAGGTCGTGTTCCGTCCCGGGAGTCGGGAGACGAACATATCGGAGAAGTTGAAGCTGCCGTCGGTGCGGCGTACGATGTTGATGACCGGACTGTGCAGCATGAATTCGTCGATTCGCACTTTCCCGGCGAGAAGCGGAAGGGGCCTGAAGTTCAGCTCGAGACGATCCACGGAGGCGAAGAGCTCGGACTCGGGAACGACTTCGCCTGAAAGCCGTTCGAGCTCCCCGGGTTGTCTCGGCTCCGAGATGCGCAGGCCGCGGACACTGACTCCCGAAACGAAGGAGAAGAGGCCGGCATCCACATTATCGAATGAGACCTGCCGGCCGAGTGCCGACTCCATCCTGCCGTCCAGCATGTCCTCATCGACCACGATCATGATCAGGACACCGGCGGCGATGACAATCAGCAGGATCACTCCGACGACGATGCTGACCACTCTGACGATTCTGCGCATAAAGACCTCCTCGAGAGATGTCATGGATTCCATTCCCTGCCTGCCTCCATCATGGGAATCGAAGTGTTCGTTCGCAACCTTCACATCATGCAGGCTGCGAAAACGGACCCATCAGAGATTTCGGTCTCTGAACCCGTGTTTTCGCGGGCATTGTGTTTAAACGTACACATCGAGGGTGTCGAAGCATGAACGCGCGGACACACTCCGGGCAGAGCGGCTCTCCCGGCGGCCCTCCCTGATGTACGACGCAACACTTTTACGCACAAGAGGATAACGCGTTTCTTCACACTTCTGTTGGAGAACGGCATCATCCTTGCACTTCTCCAGGGCAGAAACGACGATCGATCCGGCACAATGCGGTCGAGGTCGATCAACCGCGAACCGGGTCGGGAAGAGAGGGGTCAGCTCGGCTTTCCGGCGACGGTCCTTTTGAACAGCACGACAGGGAAAGAGGAAGTACTTTCGGCCCGGTGAAAAAGGAGGTTACTCATGAAACGCACACTCTTCACGTCTATTTTCAGCCTTTTCTTCGTGCTGGCCGTCTCAGCGACACTGTCGGCCCAGGATTACCCGGCCACGACCGATCGGCAGACCGAGATGCAGGAAGATCCGATGACGACACAGGAGGCCCATGTGGATGCGGTGTTCCAGGAAGCCGACACCAACGATGACGGCAACATCAGCTGGGTCGAAGCGAAGAAAGCCGGTGAAGAACATGTGTCGGAGCAGGAAAGAACCGAAAAAACCCGTGAGTATGGTGAGTACGGTGAGTACGGAAAGGCTGAAAGGGAGAAACACTATCGGGCTCTCTATGAGCGCGAAACCTTCAACGAGGCGGACGAGGACGACAACGACCAGCTCTCCAGGAATGAGGTAGTAGCCTACCTGAAGGAGAACGGTCAGAAGATGAAGAAGGGTGCGATGGAGCGGAAGGGTTCCTGACCAGGATTTCACTCACCACACACCACGACGACGACCAGGAGAAAGGGTTCCGTTTCGGAGCCCTTTTTCATTTTTGGACTCGGAGGAGAGCCATGTGAAACAGGCACTCAAGAACGAGTAAAATTTCTGTTCTCGTGATGATCAGTGCACACTCAGACGATCGCCACGGCGCGACAATTGGACGATCTCACGATCGAAGCTGAGAAGCAGGGGTCAACGTGTCCCGTAAGGATCAACAATGCTTTCAGGATTCTTCCCCTGCGAAATTCATCCATTCCCCGATGGGAAAAGCCGGCGGACATACTATGATAATCGTACCCGGCAGTACGGGAGAAACCGGAGTACGATGAACTCTTTCGAAAGGAGTCACCATGAACTGGGATGAGATCAAGGGAAACTGGAAACAGCTCAAGGGAAGAGCCCGGGAGAAATGGGGCGAATTGACAGACGATGACATGGACAGGATAAACGGTCAGAAGGAGTAGCTTGTCGGGCGCATCCAGGAGAAGTATGGGAAGAGCCGGGAGGAAGCCGAACGGGAGGTCGAAAATTGGGAAAAATCACTCTAACACTCTTTTTCCGACAGCTCCAAGTGACAGGATGATGACGCCGGCGATCACGGTTCCGATGGTGAGGTTCCATGAAATTTCACCCCTGACCAGCGCACCGTACAGTGCGTTCGCCCCCAGGACGAGGACGGCCGTCATCGGTATGAAGACGACGAGCGAGGAGAGGAGATACTTCCAGAAACCGATCTTCGTCAATCCCAGGGCATAGTTGTTGACGGCGAAGGGGAAGAGCGGCATTATCCTGACGAAAGGGATGGCGAGCCAGTAATTTTTCTCGACCCATCCTTTCAGACTCTCGATGGTCTCCTGGCCGTCGAGCTGTTTTTCGATTTTCTCCCTGGCGAGGTAACGGGAAAAGAGAAATGCGAACATTGCAGCGGCGGTGGTGGCGGAAAGCATGGTGACGAATCCCCAGAGACTTCCGAAGAGAATTGCTGCGCCAATTGTAAAGGGGGTCCCGGGCAAAAGGAGCATCATGGCAACGATATAGAGTACTGCGTAACAGACGGCACCCCAGGGACCCATCCGCCAGACCCATTCCTGCGCCGCC
>CAZMKB010000049.1:9621-16471 GCA_964566685.1 uncultured Gemmatimonadota bacterium
CGCCTCGAGATACACATGAATGTCGACGAGCCGTCCGGCGACAAAGATGACAGCTCCTGCGACGAGTGCCAGGATCACGATCCTCCTGTTTTTCTTCACGGCAGCACTTCCTCTGGAATATCATCTCCCGCCGAGCAGCACCCTGCTCAGCAAGACACACACAGGGTCGAACGAGAAGCCCGCCTCCTTCCCGTTATTCATTGAGAAGACAGGACAGACCTGTCAAGAAGCAGCTTGAATGCAAGCGGCTCCTTGACAACTCTTTCGCGTCATCCTTTGAAGTCTGACAGGGAAGGGAGTAATCAATTCCATAACGTGAAAGGAGATGAGCGCATGGAAAACGACAACAGAAGCGGCTCTTTACTGCGCGGGTTTCTCATCGGCGGGTTTTTCGGAGCACTGGTGGGGCTGCTGCTCGCGCCGAAGTCCGGCCGTGAACTGCGATCGGACATCAGGCGGAAGAACTCCGACGCCCTGGACGAAGGCGGCCGAGTGTACAGGGACACGAAGGCCAAGGCGGATGCGATTCTGGAAGATGCCCGCCAGCGCGCAGGTGAGCTGAAGAAAGAGGCAGAACACCAGCTCTCCGAAGCCAGGAAAAGGGCTGAGGAAATCATGGCCGGGGCCGGAATGGCGCGTTTCTCATTCCGATGTTCTGGTCCAGGCGGCGTGCGGCCCGCGAGTTTCAGCAGCTCGTGGATACGCTGAGAATGCAGATAACTCCTCTCAGTCACGACGTGACCCGGATCTCGAACGAGGCGACCATGTTGCTCGGTGATATCCGTCGTCAGGTGGAGAAGGTCGATGACGGAGTGACGGCTGTCAGGGATATGGCCGTACGTGTTCAGTCTTTCGAAGAGGAAATCGAAGAAAGGGTGGGTGAGCCGCTCAGGGATTTCGCGGTTCTCCTCAACGCTCTCGCACGGGGAATGGAGGCTTTCTTCCGCGTGCTCTTGAGATGAGAGGCGCTTTCGGCTGATGCCGGGCGATCCTCTCTGCATATTCAGGCCGACCGCACCTCTGCGGAACGGTCAGCCTGCCCCGGACAGATGTCCTGATTCGAGCCTCTTTCCCACCGGAAATCGGCGACGACCGGGAGATGATCGGAAGCGATCAGGGAAAGTTTCGACTTCCAGACGCGAAAGGAGCTGAGCATCACTTCGGGATCGAAGAAGATGTTGTCCAGGCCGAATATCGGCAGAATGCCGGGGAAGGTTTTCCGGAAAGTTCTCCCGGACGCAGCGTACCTCCTCACGTTGACCGCATGGAGCCGGGAAGAGAGAGCTCGGGTGGTCAGCCCTCGTGTCCATTCGTTGAAATCGCCGAGCATGACACGCACTCCCTCGAGCTCGTCGTTGTGCAGGATCTCGGAGTCCACCAGCCTGACGGCCTGCCTCCTTCGTTCCATGTAACCTGTTCCGAGGTGCACGTTGAATATGTGTGCGAGATGATCGTCGATGTCGATGTCGGCCCGGAGACAGCCGCGGGATACCCGTCCCGGCACGCTGATGTCGTAGTTTCGGCCGGTGATGATCGGGAACCGGCTGAGGATCACGTTGCCGTAGATCCCACCGTTCAGCTTCCGTGTTTCCCCAAAGCAGTAATCGAGCCCCAGCGCACCGGCGATGTAATCGGCCTGGTGCAGGGAGGACCTTCCCGAGGAGATGCACAGCACTTCCTGCAGGCCGATGATGTCGGCGTCTATCTCCTCCAGAACTCCGACGATCCTCCGGGGCCGGACGCGCCCGTCCATCCCCCGGCATTTGTGTACGTTGTAGGTAGCGAATCTGACTGTCTTCTGCTTCACTGCTGTTTCTCCAGTACCCGGCCGAGCCACTCCGGAATCCTCTCCCTCACCGGTCGGTTCCGCCAGGTCTCATAAGTGATCGTGCGGCTTTCCTCCAAGTCTCCGAGGAAAGTCTCCCTGAGTCGAGCGGCGAAATCCCGATCGCAGACGACCAGGTTCACCTCGTCATTGATCCCGAAAGAACGATAGTCGAAATTGGTCGATCCGATGACGGACCACAGTTCATCGATGATCATTATTTTGGTGTGTATCAGAGCCAGTTGATATTCGGCGATCACGATTCCTGCCTGCAGCAGTTCACCATAGAGGCGACGACTCGTGGCACGGATGAGGAGGTGATCGGTCTTCCTGTTCGGCGTGATGATCCTCACATCGACATCACGTTCCACGGCGGCAGATACCAGTACGCGTCGTGCCTCTCGATCGGGAAGGAAGTAGGGGCTCGTGAGGAAGATGCTCTTCTGTGCCGATGTGATCAATGTCTGGAAGAGCATCCTGGCACGGGTGGAGCGGCCCGCGGAGGGCGAGCTCCCGACTGCCATCACCGGCAATTCCTCACCGTCCCCATCCCGGGGAAAGAGTTCCTCGTCTATCAGTATCTCCCCGATGCTTCCAGCCAGTTCTCGGTGAATATCGATTGCAGTCCCCTGACGACGTCTCCTTGAACCCTGAATACCATATCCCGCCATCTTTGTTCCCTTCTCCTGCCGTAGATCCAGTAATCCGCTAAACCGGCGCCCCCGACGAAGGCGATGGTTCCGTCGATGATCAGGATCTCACGGTGAGTCCGGTTGATGAACCTTGCGAGGAGGTACCAGCGCAGCGGGGGTAGAACTCCACCCGCCCTCCGGCCTCGACGAGCGCCTGGAAATATCTTGCCGGCGTGAGGACGCTCCCCACTGCATCGAGGACCAGGCCGATCTCCACACCGGCCCTTGCTCTTTCCGTGAGCACGTCGATGAGCCGGTCGGTGAGCTTTCCACGCTCGAAGATGTAGGCCTCCAGGTGCACATGGCGACGGGCTGAGCGGATAGCGTCGAACTCGGCTTCGCAGAAGACCTCTCCGTTGTTGATCACCTCTATACTGTTCCCCTTCGCGAAAGAGGAGCCGGCAACCGCGCTGAGAAGGCGTGAAAACTCTTCCTTTTCTCCGGGATCGACGGAATCTTCCGGATCCTGTACGCGAGACCGGGTTCGAAAAAGAAGAGAATGACGGCCAGGAGAAAGATCGCCACGCCGATAAGGATTATTATTATGAAGATCAGTGAGCTCATCGGAAGCGTCTAACCAGAATTATTCATTCGATTTCAATTTTGGCGACCGCTTTCATACTGCTGCTTCGTTCTCGGCGCTCGCAGTCTACAAATGTAAGACGGAACACAATCTGATTCAAGGGAACAATGCGATTCGTTACATCGTCGAATTTCCCGAAGATCTTCACCTGTCGTACATGGACAGCAGCCCTCTGCGGGAGCTTCAGGAAGAGGTTTCCGCACAGGAGCTGGCCCGGGCAGTCGCCCACCGATCGTTCGAGAGTCTTGTAGAACGCACCCGGACGGTGGTGGCCGTCCGGCACTGAACGAAGGGATCGAATATATAAAATTTATCGTAAACGCTGTTATACCCTGGTGCGGACTTTCCTGAATTCATTTTCCGGTTTCCCCTTATTGCGAAAAAATCAAGGAATCAGTAGAATGAGGAGAGATACCCATCATGAATTCAAGACTTTTCTGCGGTTATTGATGCAATTTGTATCTTCCCGTCGGAGAAAGAGAAATGTTCTACAGAAATGCGGTACTCGACAGGAAGCTCTTCAGCACCTGGGAAAAGACGGTGAAGAAGACCTCGGGTGGCCGGGATGACAGCGGCAGGGCGATCCTCGAGGCGAGCACGCGGATATTCATCCGGACATTCCGTGATGGAGAAGACACTCCCGACGATCTTCGAGCCGTCATGGCACGGATCATGAGCCGGGGGCTCGAGGCCGCGGATGAGTGCGGGGCGGATCCCCTCACGGTCCTCCGATATACGATGCTTGGAGCTGTCAGAGGGGCGATCGAGAGCGGCGTGGACCTCGACAAAACCGTGTCGGTCGTTCTCTACACAGCGCTGGGAATCATGTCCGATTTCGGCCTGAACGGGAGCGACGCCTCGAAAGAGATCGCTTCAGCAATGATCGTCGGCGCACTCGACATCAGCATGGAAGCTGCCGTCAGAGTCCGCGAGGCTGTCCGCAGGGTCCTCTCCTAGCCGAGTTATTCATAGGATTCGTGCTATACCCTCGGTCTTCGACCAACGACCAGCGAGATGACGAATGCGATCAGGAAGATGACGAAGAGAATCTTCGCAATACCCGCCGCAGCCGAAGAGATTCCGCCGAACCCGAAAATTCCAGCGATGACGGCGATGATGAAAAAAACGATCGTCAAGTACAGCATGGGTAACTCCTTCGTGCGGGCAAGCCTGACCGCTGCCCGAATTGGCAGCTGTGATGTATAAGCCGGTTCTTCTCCGGGAACATACGACAGAGTTCCTCAGTGCTTGGGCATTTTCCGGGATTCTGTCAATGATCGACAAGTATATTTTAAAGACACGTAGCAGCAGCCTCCTTGTGTCCACCATTACACATTTCCTGCCCTGGCGTCCGCGATACATTCCCGAGAAAATTTCAGTCAACTCGTTAATTCACAAGAAGTTGTGCCGCTTCTCCCCTATTTCGGCATCGTCCTTGCGTTATTCAACGGGTAGAAACAGAACCGGGAAAATCGATCCGGTGGGGAAGCCGGTCGATCGATCCGCGATCGGAGCCGGGAAGAGAGGGGTCATCTCATCTTCCCGGATACGATTTGTTCGAGAGAAAATACGGAAAAGAGGAAGAACAGAACCAACCCAAACTAAAGGAGGTTACGCATGAAACGCGCTCTCTTCACGTCGAGGTTCAGCATCATCTTCGTCTTGGCCTTCTCGATGCAGCTGACGGCGGGGGACTACACCACGGCTGAGAAGGACAAAAGCGTCGAGATGGTGTTCGCAAAGGCGGACCACAACGACGACGGCGCAATCAGCTGGGACGAGGCCGAGAAAGCCTGCGAAGAGAAGCTGTCGAAGGCTGACAGGCCGGAAACCAAGCATCACGGCCAGGATCTGGACCTCTTCGAACGGGAGACGTTCGAGAAGGCCGATGAAAATGGCGATGACCGGCTTTCCAGGAACGAAGTCGCAACGTACCTGGAAGAGCACGGCACAACCGAAAAATCCATGAAAAAGCACATGGAGAAGCAGTCGGGCGGGTATTGATCCCGAAATTTCGCTTCAATGCTGAGACGGTGAAAAGGGTTCCGAAACGGAACCCACCCTGCATAGGTTATGAATTTCACGCCGTAATCCGGGTCGTAGCGTTCTGCAGCCCGGACGAGACCCAGGATCCCCTCGGCCACGAGATCCTCGAGAGAAATCCCCGAATCGGTGTATCTTTTCGCGACGCTCACCACGAACTGGATATTCGAGATGATGAGGTGGTGGAGCGCCTCGTCGTCGCCCAGACGTATGCGGCGGGCGAGACCGAGCTCCTCCTCGAGCGTGAGCGGTCGTGGCCGGGATGTCTCACGAAAAAGAGCCTGCAGGCTGCTCTCCGTCGGATCGTATCTGTCTTCGATCCCCTTCATCTTTATCTCCTTGATCCCCGTTGTCTTCATCCTCGTCTCCTCGGTCTCCTTCATGTTCATCTCGAGTGTCGTGCCCCGAATTCCCTGTATACCCGGGATTCGACATTGATAAATACCTGAGTCAGAGTCAATCGGATATTCCCTCTTTTTCCATGTCGAAAACACTGAAAAACGGATGGGAGATTTGCCCTCTCACGTGCAGAAAAGGCGCAATCCCTTCCCTCCCGTCAGAGGAAAAAGCCGTGAGAAAATGGAGGACATCCACTTGACATGATTCGGAATATCCCCTATAATCGTGAGCAGGGCACGACTTTTGTTGTTGTTCATGTGCGGTTGGATCCCGCCGTCCTTCCACACCCTCTGGATACGGACGATCGTGTCTGTGGGGTCCCCGCTGAAACCGGCTGTCCGCCGGGAGGAATATATCAATGGCGATTCGCGTACTGCTTGCCGACGATCATCGCATCGTGCGGGAAGGTCTCAGGGCCCTGCTCGAGAAGTGTGACGACATTCAGGTAGTGGGAGACGCGGATGACGGCAGAGCCGCCGTTGAGCTTGCGAAAGACCTCGAGCCCGACATCATTGTCATGGATGTCGCCATGCCGAACCTCAACGGCATGGAAGCAGCCCGTCAGATCACCTCACACAACGACGAAATCAAGGTGATCGTCCTCTCAATGTACTCCAAGGGGAAAATCATCCTGCAGATGTTCGAAGCCGGCGTGTCCGGTTATCTCCTGAAGGAGAATGCCGCCCGGGAACTGATCAAGGCCATTCGCGTAGTCGCCCGGGGCGAAGCATTCATTTCACAGGAAGTCTCAGGGATCGTGTTCAAGGACTACGTCGACCAGCGGCGCAAGTCCGTCGTCGATCCCGTCACCCGGCTCTCCCCGCGCGAGCGCGAGGTGGTTCAGCTCCTCTCCGAGGGAAAGAGCACGAGGGACATTGCCAATCTCCTCTGCCTCAGTATCAAGACGGTGGAGAGCCACCGTCGAAACGTCATGCAGAAGCTGAACATCGACAGTATCGCCGAGCTGACGAAGTTCGCCATCCAGGAAGGCATCACCACCGTCGAGCAGTAACCAGCCTCTCTGGCCTCGCATAGAAGCCGGTCCATCCCGCCGGCCGGGCTTTTGCCTCAGAAAGTTCCCGCTCCCGGGATTGTTTTTTTCTCCTCCTTATTCACCACCTTGATATGAGAATCCCCGTATCCTAGAATACAATCAGGAACCCGGAGGAACACCAGTCAGGACTTCCTCTCATCGGCATATGAAGGAGGACAACCATGGCATTTCAGTTCGTTCCAGGTCAGAAAGTCGACGTACCCGAGATCGATTATACTGAAAAGATCTCGCTCCCGGCCGAAAGGAGCGCTCTC
>CAZMKB010000050.1:0-3764 GCA_964566685.1 uncultured Gemmatimonadota bacterium
CCGCGCCCGGCGGTAGGCGATGATCCCCGCCGAGAGGATCTTGAAGTCGATCTCGCCGAACGATTCCGTGAGGAGCTCGTCGAAGACGTTCTGGTACTCGATCCCCTCCCGGTCGTAGATTTCGTAGATCTTCCGCGTCGCCTCGTCCTTCTTCATCGAGAGGCCTGAGTCGATCATGCCGTCGACGGCTGCTTTCACGCTCTCTTCCTTCATGCGCATGAAGTCGACCAGCGTGTTGTCGAGATCGAAAATGACTGCTTTGATCATAAAAAACCCCTCCTCACATCGGTCCTTTCACCTGAGGGGGGAAACACTGTCAGCTCACGACGATGCCGGCATAGCCGACGACCCGGCTGGTATCGCCGCTCGCATCACCCGAGTCCGTATAGTCGATCAGTGCTGCTCCGGTGGCCCCCAGGAGCTTCGCCGCGACGAGCATGGTGGCGACGGGGGCCCGCCCGCACATGGTGATGCCCTCCTCCTTCGTCACCCGCAGGAGGCCCTCCGGGTCGAGCTCCTCGATTCGCTCGATCGCCAACTTGTCGAGCCTTTTCGTCACGTCCCGGGGCCGGTAGTGTGTCATGTCCGAACTCGCCAGGATCAGAGTGTCGCTGGACGAATCCCCGATGGCCCCGGCGAGCGCCTCTCCGACCGCCCGTGCCGGTCCATAGGAATCGTAGTTCGTCACGAGCGGGACGATGCTGACGTCCTTCCTGAGCACCTGCAGAAACGGCAGCTGCACCTCCAGCGAATGCTCTTCTTCGTGTGCAGCCGGATCCTCCCTGATCAGTGAGCTCCTCTCCAGGAGATCGTTCGCAAGGGAATCCTCGACGGGGACTTCCCCCAGCGGCGTGACGAACGCTCCGCGGGGGATGATGCTCGCGCCCCCGTATGCCGACCCCCGGCCGGTGTGGTTCGGAGCAAGGATGACGACAGTGCCGGGCACGGATACGCGGGAGAACACCGATCCGGCCGTCGGGCCGGAGTAGATGTACCCTGCGTGAGGAGACACGATGCCGATGGCGGGTTCGGAGTCGGACGTACTGCGGAGGAAGCTCTGGACGGACTCGCGGAGCCTGGCCTCGGAGCTGGGATAGAACATGCCGCTGACAGAAGGAAATCGTTTGAACATCATGCAGTGTCAGTGAGCCGGAGATCCAGGGACACGGGTGGAACCTTCCGCTGCATTTCGACGAGATCAGGTGTTGGGGACACCTTCGGCCGCTACTTGAACGACTGGCCGATGGACCTGCCGATACTGATCTCCCCGTTGTCGATTCGGATGTTGAATCCGCACTCCGGACTGGTACAGACCCATGCCTTGTACATGATGGGCGCACCATCTCTCCCGTAGTCGCTCAGAGGTATCAGAAGCCCCTGATCGCACTTCAAACACTTCGGGAATCCCTGTTCGATCATAACACTCACCCCCCGTCCCTCGAGTCTGTCCGGTTCCACCCTCCCGCTCATCCCATCCGCTGCGGAAAGCGGCGGGCGCTGCTTCCCCTTCAATTTAATATTAAACCCGCCCTGCACTTGCGTCAATATCAAATCGTCCGTCAGCGGCTCTGCCGGAAAATCCCCTCGAGCAGCTCTCTCATCCTCCTGACGTGCGATCCGGGCCAGTAGATTTTTCCGCAGCCGGGGCACCGGTGGAAGGCCGGGGCGTTCCGGGCCACGTAGGAAGGGACTTTTCCCCGTGCCTCTTCCCTGCCGATCTCCTCGATCGGGGTATTGCACCCGGTACACCGCGAGAACGCCGCCCGATCGAAGTCGAGGCCGACACCGTCCCGCAGCTCGCGGAGCTGATCCGGGAGATGGTCGGCCGTCACCAGGAAGGACCTGCCCACCCGGTACCGGGCGAGCAGCTCACGGTCACGCGTGAGAAGCAGCCGGTCTTCCGTGTCGGCAATCCTGGCGATCTCCTCGTCCCGATAACGGTTCGAGTACAGGACGTCGTGTCCCATCATCCGCAGCCACCTGGCGAGCCTTCCGAGCATGACGTCAGCCACGAATCGCATTCTGTCCGCCGTTTTCCGGGGGCCGGTGATTCCGTCGATGCGAACTGCCGGAGCGGATCATTGGTAGATCGAGAGGAGGTAGATGTGCCACGAGATGACAAGAAGATACACGAGAATCAGCGACATCAGGATCTCTTTCACCCAGGGGAAATTCTTGTGAATCGTGAGGAACAGCACGCCGAGGCAGGTGAGCGTGTACTTCGTGTAGAAAAACTCGTTCGCCCCGATCTGCAGGAGGTAGTTCATGGTGGGGTTGATCTCCCGGGCGCCCATGCTCACGTGGTACAGCGTGAACAGGGCATCCAGCGTGGAGAGCAAAACGAGAAAGAGAACGGCGAGGAAGAGCTTCAGACCGTAGACCTCGACGTACACGGTGACGCGGTACTCGTGCGCCCGGCGCGGACCGCACCGTCTGCCCATGAGGAGATATCGGAACGCCGGCCTCTTCGTATCTTTCCGTCTGTCTCTGCCCGACCGTCTGTCGCCCGAATTATTCATACGCTTTCGATTCTGGCGGCCGCTTTCTGAATGCTTCTTCGTTGTCGAACGCGAGGATGTCAGGGACAGAGAGGCAAGAACGGGGCCAGAGCCGCTCCACGTCCGTTTGTGCCGCAGGTTCACCGGTGGAGCGGGGAGCGCCGGCCGGCCCGAATGCGGCCGCACGGGTCTACCGGAGGCGCCGGCGGCGGGAAGAGCGGACGTTGTCGTCGCGTCCGAACGCGGTCAGGGCTTCCTGGAGATGACGGCGTTCTTCTCGTCGAGGACGATGATGCGCGGCTGGAAGGTCTTCGCTTCCTCGAGCTCCATCTGAGCGAAGGCGAAGATGATGATCCGGTCCCCGGTTTTTCCGTGGTGCGCGGTGGCACCGTTCAGGATGAACTCCCTGCTGTTCTCCCTGCCACGGATCGCGTACGTCTCGAGCCGGGAGCCGTTCTCGAGGTTGCCCACCAGAATCTTCTCGTAATCGAGGATTCCGACCTCGTCCATGAGGGCGCCGTCGATCGTGAGGCTGCCCTCGTAATCGAGCTCCGATCCCGTCACCGCGGCCCGGTGAATTTTCGCTCTGCACATTTCGACCAGCAAAACTGCTCCTTTTCTTCGATGGTCGTAATATAGAAGTCACCGGCAGGGGGCGCAATACCGTCAGGTCTTGAGCTCTTTCTTCCGCGCGGCCGGAAACAGGATGTTGTTGAGGATGAGGCGGTACCCGGGGGAGTTCCTGTGCAGCTCGAGCTTCGTCGGCGGGTCGCCGATGGCGTGCTGTTTGTCCTCAGGATCGTGCCCCCCGAGGTACGTGAACGTTCCTTTTCCGGCGTTCCCGTGAATGTACTTGGCCCAGGGTTTGCCCTCCTCGAAAGCCATCACCGTCACGGCCGGGGAGAGCGTCTCCCGCAGGAAGCTCGTCGTGAGGCCGTAGAAGTCCTCGATGTAGTTGACGTGGCACTGGATCAGCATGGTGGGGACGGGATCGTACTTCGCCGAAAAGTCGAACAGCTTGAAGTAGCCGAGGGGCTTCCGGTCGGGTGTGTTGACATGGTGACCGTCGATGTTCGAGAACGCATTGACCTGCGTATCTTCGACCAGCGTGAACCGGTGAAACGCCATGGCGGCGGAGAAATCGAGTCTGGACCCGGCATCCGGATCGACCGGGGTGCCGTCGACGGCGGGAGCGACGATGTCGACGCCCGCCGCCGCCAGCGCTATTTCCAGCGTCTCGGGCGCCGAGCACAGGGCGAAGAGAAA
>CAZMKB010000050.1:3774-16034 GCA_964566685.1 uncultured Gemmatimonadota bacterium
AGAGAAATCCTCCGTCGAGCACGTACTGCTTTATGCGAACCGCCACCGCCCCCTTACAGTCCGCCACCCGATCGTACCCGAGCTCCCGGGCCAGGCGCTCGTTCACCCGGCGGTCCTCCTCGAACCAGGCGGCATTGCTGTAGTGAATGTAGAACCGGTTGAACTGCCCGGTGAAATCCTCGTGGTGGAGATGGAGCCAGTCGTACTCCGAGAGTTTCCCTGCGAGAACCTCACGGTCCCAGAGCGTCTCGTAGGGGATGTCTGCGTAGGTGAGCGCCAGCGTCACCGCGTCGTCCCAGGGTTCTCGGTTCGGAGGAGTGTAGATGGCTACCGACGGCGCCTTCTCGAGCAGCACGACGTCCATGTTGCTGCTCTCGACGGTGGCGTTGATCTTCGCTTCTCCGGCGGCGTCTACTGCTTCGCAGACGACTCCGCGCAGGGCGGCTTCGCGTCGGAGCTCTTCGCGGTCGAGCAGCAGAAACGACCCGCCGCGGTAGTTGAGCAGCCACTGAACGTCCCATCCCATCTCCAGGCTCCGGTAGGCGAGCCCGTAGGCTTTGAGGTGATCGCTCTGCGTGTGGTCCATGGGGACGAGGAGCTTCGCCGGAAGGGATGCCGGCAGGATGAGGAGAAGGAGAAAGAGACAGAACGCAGGATATCCGTGAAATCGTCCGATCATGATCTTATCACTCCTTCAGTCTCGCGAGCAGATGCCGTGCCTCCTCGACCTCTATCGTGTCGCCGTACTCGAGCACCAGCTCTTCCAGAGACTCCCGGGCCGCCCGCCGGTCGCCGAGCTCATCCAGGAGGAGGAGAGCCTTCCGCAGGAGAGCCCGTGCCGCCAGATATTCCGCGGCGGGATTGCCGGCCATCTCGCTGTAGATGGCCAGCGCCTCGCCGGCCTCATCCCACTCCTCCAGCATCCGGGCCGTCATGAGCATGATCTCCCCGCGGAGCTCTTCATCCTCCGTTTCGCGGGCAGCGTGGCGAAAGGCTTCCGTGGCCGCGTCCCGGTCTCCGGTGCGCCGAAGGAAGAACGCCTTCCCCAGCATCTCGAGCGTTTTCGGTTCATCCCGGCCGTAGTGCTTCTCCAGCCTGAGAACGTCGATTGCCTCGTTCGTCTTCTCGAAGGCGTGGGAGCCGTCCGCGAGCTTCCGGTAGGAGGAGACGGCCTCCTCGATGCGCCCGAGGTAGAAGTAGACATTCCCGAGCTCGAACGCCAAAGGTGCTCGCATTTCGGCCGGAAGCGGGTCTTCGTCGAGCTCCCGGAGCTCCTCGAGCGCCTCTTCCAGCTCCCCGTCGGCGATCAGTGCCCGGGAGACCCTGAGGCGGAGCCCGGTCGTGACGTCATGAGGGACACCCTCCTCTTCCATGCGCCGGTACCAGGCGAGCGCTGCGGAGGGATCGTTCCGGCCGGAGAGCGAGAGGTCGCCGAGAAGCTCGTAGCAGTTTATTTTAATTGCTTTTTCGGGATTCTCTTCGAGTATTTCATGAAGCATGTCGATCGACTCCTCCCACATTCCGCGCTCCGCAAGTTCCCGGGCGAGTGCGAGCCGGAGAGGTGCAGGAGATCCCTCGGTGAACGACCGGGCGTGCTCGAGGACGCGACGGGCCAGCCCGTCGTCACCGCTCCGGGCGGCCAGGCCGGCCAGACGGATGAGCTCGCCGAGCAGCTCGCTCTTCTCCCGCTCGGCCGAGCAGTCGTCTATCAGTGAGAAGGCCTCTTCGTACTCGAGACCGGCGACCCTGAGATCGACGAGGAGCGGGAACAGCCAGCTGCAGCGGGCGTCGGGGTCGTAGTCGCGCACGAACGCCGCCAGACGGTCGATGCTCCCCATCGCCCGTCCGATCTCGAGGCACCTCCTCTCCACATACGAGATGGCCGCGGGGTGCGTTTCGAGGAAGACGAGGTACTCCCCGACGGCGGGCAGGTATTCTCCCTGCGCCAGGAGGAGCTCGGCCATCTCCCGGCTGAAGAGCCTCTCGTCTCCAAGCTCCCGCCTTCCCCGGCGGAGGAGGTCGACGGCTTCGCCCGTCATGCCGTTCGACCGGTAGAGCGTGCTCAGGTTCCGGTACAGCTCCTTCGATTCCGGCCACCGGCGGAGGCTCTCCCGTCCGATTTCGAGGCACTCCTCCCGGCGTCCCGATTTGTACAGCGCCTGCAGGTAGAAGGAGGCAGTTTCCCTGTCGTCCGGGCGGGCGAAGAACCGGGTCCTCAGCCGCGCGATCCAGTCGTCCGTCCTGCCCGCATGACGGGCGGTTCTCGACATCCCGCGGAGCGCCTCGGCGTTCCCCGGAAACCGCTCCTCGATGTCGAGGTACAGCTCGAAGGCGGACCGGTACTCCTTCGAGCGCTCGAGCGAAACGGCCTCCGCGAGCTCCGCTTCGAGTTCCCCGGCCGGCGCCGGCAGGGGAAAACACACGGCGAGGACCGCCAGAAGCGCCGGCAGGACCCGGGTCCGGATGACGGAACCGCCGTTTTTCCACTTCCCTGTCACTGCCGGCCTCCCTCGCTTCCGGAGGTTTCGGGGACCATGACGTTCTGCAGGTACTCGAAGATGAGCTCCCGGTACCGCTCGGGATAGATTCCCTTCCAGGTTTCCATCAGCTCCATGACCGTGGCCTGCTCCGCTGCCCGCAGCACCTGTTCCGGAAGCTCTTCCGGCGGGGCCGCCCTGACGGAACCGGCTGTCCGGGCCCGCCTCTCCCGGGAGAAGTCCCGCTCCTGCAGCGAGTGCTGGGCGTCCAGGAGGCGGGAGAGAGTGCGCCGCTGCCTCTCGATGATCTCGGGGGTCACGTTCTGTGACTCCATGTCGCGTGACAGCTCCTCCGCATCCCGGGCGAGGTCCCGCAGTCTGCCGAGGACGTTCCTCCTGCCGGCGAGCTGATCGCCGAGCTCCTGGAGCCCACGGGCGACGGCACGCTGTTGGGCTGCGAGATCGGCCAGGAGTGCACGCTCCCGTTCGGTGAGCTGGATCCTGCCCGAACCGGGAGCCGGGATGAGCATCTGCTGCGTGTTCTCGTTGATCCCCGCCTGCATGGACGCCATCTTCTGCATCTGGAGAAACGCCTCCTCGAGCCCCGTGCCGGAGGCGGAACACTGCAGCGACTCGAGGTCCCGCAGGAGCGCCCCCGCCGTCCGGTTGATGTAGATGAGCCCTTCCCGGGCCAGCTCGGAAACGTCCTCCGGAGTCTTCTCGCCGCGGTTGAGCTCGACGGCGACTTCGTGAGCCCGGGCCGTCGCCATGCCGAGACTGACGACGGCGTCGGGGCCGATGAAGAAAGAGTTCTCGGAGGCTTCGTCGAGATAGGTCGAGACGACCCTGAGCCCCGAGACGACTTCCTGCTGTTCCAGGATCATGTCTCCGACATCGGGCCCGAAGCGCGTGCCGTGCTCCGCCGTCCTCTGCGTAATCTCCTCCTGCTTCCCGGAGAGCGAGACGAGGTCGGACAGAGATCTGGCGAGGGAGCGCTCGACATCCTGTCTCCAGCGGTTCCTGAGGGCGGCTGTGAGACCCGAGAGCGCAGCCTGCATGCGAAGCAGTTTCTGCCGGGCCCCTTCCCCGGATCCGAGTGCGGCCGGCCGGTCTCCCCGCTCCATCGCCTCGAGGGCGGCGGCGACGTCTTCCGTCACCTCTTCGCCGTTTCCCTCGAGCAGCTCCTTCATCCCGGCGGCCGCCTCTGTTTCCCCCTGTTCGTCCATGAGCCCGCCGGTGTGCTCCATGTCCTCGATGAGCATGGCGAGCTCCTCTCCCAGGAGCCCCTCCTCCCCCGCGAGCTCCTCGAGCGGGCCGGAAACCGGATCGGCGGCCTTCTCGTTGATGCGCTCCTGTTTCTCCGCCAGCTCGCCGAGGCCCTTCTCGATGGCTTCCAGCCTCTGCTCGAACTCGAGCCTCTTGAGAGCCGTGAGCGTCCGGTCGAGGTTTTCGATCAGCTGATCCTGCTTCATGCGGAAATTCTTCATGGCCCGCTCGACCGCTGAAGGCGGAAGGGATTCCATTGCCCGGCGCATGCGCTCGATCGCCTCCCTCATCTCCGGGGTGGCGACCTTCTCCAGCAGATCGCGGACCTCCATCATCTTCTCGAGCACGTCCTCGGAGAAGAGTTCCGCCCCTCCCTCCGACAGTGACTCCTCGATCCTCGTGCACACGTCCCGGATCTCCTCGAGAAGCTCTTCCCCCTCCCGTGCGGCCTCCTCGATCTCCCGCTGCTTCTCCCAGTCCAGCTCCTCTTCACCCCGGAGCTGCTTTTCGAGCCGGTCGGTGAGCTCGTTCAGACGCCGTGCCTCGGTCAGGATCTCCTCCATGTCGGTGCGGATCTCACCTCCCCCCTCCATCCTCTGCCGCAGGTACTCGGCCATGGTCGGGAACCTGACTGCGTAGGTCCTGCTCCGCCCGTACTTGGGACCGCTCACCCGGTCGTTGTCGAGCACCCGGACCGAGTAGAGGACCACGTCGCCCGGTGAAGCCTCCAGTGCGGACAGGTCCCAGACGTAACTGTTCTGGATCGACCGCACTCCGGAAGCGCCGCGGGGACGGGAGTCGATGACGGTGGCTCCCGACGCCGCTTCGCTGTCCTCCCTCCGCCAGGTCAGCTCCGTCTCGAGGATCCCGAAGTCGTCCTCCGCCCTCACCACGAGGGGAAGCAGCATGTCTTTCGGGGCGGTGATGTCGATCCCCGGTGAAAGGACGTGGACGGCGGGCGCTCTGTCGGGAACGACCTGGAGCCGGCGGAACAGCGAATCACCTCCCGCGTTGCCGAGCGTGTCGAGGAGGCCGATCCTGAAGAGGACGTCCTCCCGGGCACTGAGAGAGGACGTGAACAGCCGGTCGTCGACCGGCGCGGCGAGGACGGCACCGTCTTTCAGCTCGATCCAGGCGCTGTCGAGGACGTTGTTCGTGCCGCCTCTTATCTCGACGGCCGATCCCCGGAGGACGCTGAGGCCTTCGCCCCGATCCTGCACGTCCCGGTTCTCGAGACCCGTGTAGGCGGGATAGCTCAGAGAGTAGACGAGCCAGGTGACGGCCGGGT
Organism: uncultured Gemmatimonadota bacterium; assembly: GCA_964566685.1. Classification (GTDB taxonomy): domain Bacteria; phylum Gemmatimonadota; class CAZMKB01; order CAZMKB01; family CAZMKB01; genus CAZMKB01. The sequence goes on from CAZMKB010000050.1 coordinate 8,806, forward strand.
GGTCGATGACGTCGATACGATAGTCCGGACTCCTCCTCCGGTCGAGCGAGACGTGGTAGACACAGTCGGCGTCGAGAGCGCCCAGGAGCCCGTAGTAGGTGCCGGTTCCGCCTCCGACGAGCGGAAAGGAGCGCCACGGTTCGTTCCCGACCCTGTAGGTGAGCGTCGGCAGCGGTGTTCTCAGGAGCGGAACGAAGTGGTCGTGATCCAGCATCACCGTGATGAGCGGGACATCTCCCCGGAGAATCGAGGTGTCGGCAGGAACCACCCGGGAGCGCCAGACGGTCTCGTCCTTTATGAATTGGATTGGCGAGACGAGCTGACTCCAGGCGACCGATCCTCGCGCCGGGAAACGCTCGAACACGAGATACCAGCCGAGGGACGAAATGAGCAGGAGAAGCACAAACAGTGCAAGCAGGCGAACTCTCCCCGAGCCGGTCAGAGCCCGGAGATCTTTCATGCTCATCGACTCGAGTGTCCCCAGGACACGCTCGCTCGCCCTGTCCGCAAGCACCCGGGAAAACGTTCGATCCGGCTTGCCTTCCTGCTCACCGATGTCGAGGACCGGTCCCAGGGAACGGTCCAGACCGCCGACCTGCCGATCGAGCGCCCGTGAGAACCTTCTCCGGTCTGGTTTCCTCACGAGCGGCTCCAGAACCAGGTGGATGAGGAGAGTGAGACCGACCGAGGCGACGACCATGATCATCGCGAACCGCGACACGGCATCGATTCCGAAGAGCAGGTGGGAGAGGAGCGCCGTGAACATCGACAACGAGAGGAAGATCACGAGAAGGAGGAGGCCGCGGAGAATGCGCTCCTTCCGGTGCCTGGCCGCCAGCTTCTCGAGAATCCTCCGTATCCGCTGCTGAAACGTGCTCATCCCGGTGTTCTGTCTCACCCGTCGTCTCCCGTCTTTTCGCCGCTCAGGAATCTGTTCACCATTTCATAGGCCCTGTTTCTCTTCATCCCGGCGTGTTCGATCAGCCAGGCAACCCCTTCTCTCACGGTGCGGGGAGGCCCGGTGCAGAGGGCGCGGGCGACGAGTGTGCTCCGGCCGTCCGGATCGTGGACCGCCTCCTCGCTCCCCGCCGTGAGGATGACGACCTCGCCGGGAACACCGCCTTCCCTCTCTGAAAATACACGCGACAGCTCCGACAGTTTCCCCCTCACGACCTCTTCGTGGAGCTTGGTCACCTCCCGGACGAGGGCGGCGTCCCGGTCTCCGAAGATCACGAGCATCTCCTCCAGGACCTGCCTGACGAGCTGCGGGGAGCAGTAGAAGACGAGGGTGGTGTTCGTGGTCCTGAACTCCCGGAGGATCTTCGTGCGGGGCCCCGCCTTTTTCGGAACGAAACCGAGGAAGAGGAACCGGTCGGTGGGCAGACCCGAAACGACGAGAGCAGCCAGCACCGCCGACGCCCCCGGCACGGGAACGATGTCGAATCCTTCCCCGGCGGCTGCACGGACCAGGTAGAACCCGGGATCCGAAACCGCCGGCGTCCCACGATCCGACACGAGCGCACAGTCCTCACCCGCCCGCAGCTTCTCGAGAATGGTTCGTGTCCGCTCCTCCTTGTTGTGCTCGTGGTAGCTGACGAGGCGGGTTCTTCCCCCCACGGCGTAGTGACTCAGGAGCTTTCTCGTCTCCCGGGTGTCCTCGCAGGCGATGTGATCCACCCGGTCCAGGACCTCGAGCGAGCGCAGCGTGATGTCCTTCAGGTTCCCGATCGGGGTGCTGACGATGTAGAGGGTACCGGCCATTATTTATTCAGTCCAAGGAAAAAGGGGGAGCACCCGAAGTGCTCCCCCTGGTTACCGTACGGGGACGCCGCCGAGGGCGCTCCCAAAAACGTTCGTCGGCTCGTCAACTCACTCCTACCGGACGGAGATCGTCTCGAGCCCTGCCCGGCTCCAGTCCGCGATGTCAGACGGCGTGGCTCCGGCCAGAGACGACTCCTTGATGAACGGGAACGTCGTCATGCTCCTGACGTTCCCCTGGTAGGACGTTCCGGACTTGATCTGGTACGCGTACACCCCAGCGGGCGCGAAGTCCGGCACGTCCTGGACGAACCCCTGGAGGTTCCAGGTGGCTCCCGCCGGAACCGTCAGCGTGACGGGGCCGTCGACCGGACCGAAGACGTTCCCGTTGGGAAGCGTCACGTCGATCCAGAAAGTCCGCGTCCGGGCACTGCCCGTGGTGTTCTTGATCTCGACCGAGTACTCGAAGCTACCGCCGCCCGCCGGGACGATAGTGAGAGAATCGGCCGGCGTCATCCGGAGGTTGACATCGGGTGTTCCGTAGAGCGCCTGGATGCCGTTGATGTCGTCGCTCCAGAGGTCCCGGGACTGTACCTGGCGGTAGTTCGCGTATGCGTACATCGTTGCCTGGAACTGCCACGTGTGGTCGAGGCCCAGGGCATGGCCGAACTCGTGGGATGCGATGTCCCAGATGTCGAAGTCGGTGCCGATGGGGGGCGTGTCGATGCCGCCGTGGAACACCCAGCCGCCGTCCCAGTACTTGACGTCGAACTCGACCATCTCACCGGACTCGGTGTGGTAGTAGGTCGAGGCGATGACGTCGCCGCCGTCCTGGGGACCGAAGAAGGCGATGTTCATGCCGTTCTGGAACCGGCCCGTCTCCTCGGTGATCCCGCCATAGCGGAACTCGAACGAGGCTTCACCCTCGTTCGTCCAGGCATCCAGCCCCTTGATGAGGGAGAACGCCTGGATCTCGGGCGAGCCGGCCTCTTCATCCTGGCAGTTGGGATTGATGTAGACGACGTACTCGCAGGGATCGTCCTGCCAGAGCCAGTCGAGGCCCGTGAAATTGTAAGCAAACACGAGCGGCGCAGTGACGAGCAGCGCGAGTACCGCGAAATGTAATCGTGACGACTTCATCTTCTTTTTCATGACATAACACTCCTGCACTCGACGTGACCGGGATCAGTGGGTACGGGTATCGGCCAGAAGCGACCGTATCCCGGACTTGAAGGTTTCGATCGGCTGTCCGTTCCGGAGGACGATGCCGTCGACAGCCCTGAAAGCACCCTGTTCCCAGCCGACGAGCTCCGTTTCCTCGACCCTGGGTTCCGGTTCTATGAACAGAATCACCTCTTCACCCGGTTCGAACGTCGGTACGTCGGTCACTCGCAGACCCTTGCTCCCGACGGTGCCGCCCATGTTCCGTATGACGACCGTTTCTCCACTGCTCGTACCGGTCAGCTCTTCGACGACCGAAACGGTTGTGAACGTATAGATCGTCCCATCCTCCGCCATCCTGCTCTCGTTCGAGAGGACGATCCCGTGGACTATGGTACCTGCCCTGCTCACCATTTCCGGCAGCTCGACCTTCCGGAGGAGCGCCTGTGAAGAATCCGGCGCGAGGAGGACCGTGCAGACACTGACGAAGAGCAGGATCAGCAATGTGTGGAACTTCACCATGTTGCCTCCTGAGAGAAAAAATGACTGTGTTATCTTATTTTAGCAGATTCGACAGGCCGAGTCAACCGGGGGAGGCCGATTACTCTTCCAGGAGGACCGCCGTCCCGCTGGCGCTGACCATGAGCATGTTTCCGCTGGATCCGGCCACGATCGTCTCGTAGTCCAGGTCGACGCCGATGACGGCGTTCGCTCCCATGGCCTGCGCCTCAACGGTCATTTCCTCCACCGCCACCAGCTTGGCCTTCCTGAGCTCCTTCTCGTAGGCGGCGGACCGGCCGCCGACGATGTCCCTGATCCCCGCAAAGAAATCCTTGAAGATGTTCGCACCGAGGATCGCCTCGCCGCTCACCATTCCGAAATAGCGCACGATTTTCTTTCCTTCGACTGTCGGCGTGGTCAGAACCAGCATCGATTCGCCTCCTCTCTTCTCATGAAACCAGTCATCGACCGGGGTGCCGGAATTCATGTGCTGCAGGCAGAACCCCTCTTCCCGGGTGTGTGCACGGGTGACAAGGCCGCATCCGGTAATCTAGCCCGAAGGGCTCCGGAACTCAACCGCCCGGGGCAAGAAGGCAGGGAGCGGCGACGTGGATCGGAGGAGGATCGGCGATCGGATGTCGGATCGAATGATTCAGGATGGTCAGTTCGGAAACACGGAGATGAGCAGAGGACTTCCCAGCGACACGTTCCTGAAGACCCCGATGCCGCCCAGCACGGGAACCATCATCGGCCTTCCCTTCCCGAAACAGGCGGCGGTGAACCGGCGATGGTCGTCGTCCTCGGTACTGAAGGCGAGTTCGAGGCAGAGAGCGTTCTCGTCGTCGACGTACACCCACACCGACTCCACCGGGAATCCGGGGAGGGGGCCGGGATTGAAGAGCTCCTCCTGATTGAGGTCCACGCCGACGGTGGTCCGCAGCCGGATGAGAGGAAAACAGATCCGGAGACGGGTGTCCATGAGCGGCGCAGGTTCGCGCACACCGAGCGCCGCGATTCCGCGGGCGTCGGTCAGGACTTTTTCCCGGAGGCTCTCCACGAGAACGGTGATGTGCCTGACACTTCGTTTGCCCGCTCCCTCGAGACGCACGATGACCTCGCCCGAGCCCCGGTCGAGCATCAGGGTTCCCCGCACTCTTTCGGAGGCGCAGGAACACGTGCAGAGGCGTGAGTACGTCTCCTCTTCTTCGACATCGGGATCTTCGGCCCCGGGTTCCGGAAGATGGACCGGTTCCAGATTGACAATGAAATCCGAGAGCGGATGGGGAGGCAGGGTCGCCATTCCCGGATACGCTCCTTCCGGGACTTTCTCCCTGTTCGCCCGCTGATAGAAATAGGAGAAGGCCTGATAGGTCTCGTTGCACGTGAAGCAGAACCCGATGTGCTCGAGGAGCATCCCCATTCGGGTACCCCCCATTCGGCCCAGCACCAGGTGCTCAATATCACGCTCGGTGGGACAGCATTCGAGATCTTCCCGCCCCCTGGAATCTTCAGGTGACGGATCGCCGTTTCCGTTCTTTTTCCCTCTTCCTCCGGCAGCCATGGTGCGAGCGGACTCCTCTCTCCATCCGGATTGACAAATGTCCCACGGGTCATTAAGATTATGGAACATTTTCTTCTTTTCCCGCATGGAATGAGGAGGCAAATACAGTGCCAACGATCAAATCGGCCTGGAAGCGCATGCGAACCAGCAGGAAGGCCAAGCTCGAGAATTACCGGAAACGCTCGAAGCTGCGGACCGCCGTCAAGAACGTCAGGAGCGCCGGATCGGGCGAGGAGGCGAGAAAGAATCTCACGAAGGCGATCTCGCTCCTCGACAAGTACTCGAAGCAGGGAATCCTGCACCCGCGAAACGCCGCCAGGAAGAAGAGTCATCTCACAAAGCACGTGAGAGGATTGGAGCAATCACAAGGAACATAGTGTGATTATGCTCCTTCCCCTTTCCTCCCGAAATCTTTCAGTACAGCGATCTCTCCTGCGTCGAGCGGCGTGACGCGTCCGAGACTATGAGCGAGCAGCTCGACCCGTGCTGTGTGCTCCAGGTCTTCGAGCCGCATGTAGGCCTGCTCGATGTCGGAGCCCACGGTGATCGCACCGTGATGATCCAGAACGAGCGCGTTCGCGCGTCGCGCGCACTGTGCCGCTCGTTCGGCGAGCTCCGGGGATCCCGGCGTCTCGTAGGGTACGAAGTCGACACTGCCAACGGAGACCACGAATTCGGGAAGAATGTCATCGGCGGGAACCCGGCCGGCGACGGCGAAGGCGCTGACGAACGGAGGGTGCGCGTGCACGACCGTGCGGACATCCTGCCTGACCCGGTAGATCGAGAGATGGAAGAGCAGCTCGAGGGAGGGCGTCCCTTTGCCCAGGACCTTCCCCGATCGATCGACCTCCACCAGGTCATCCGGCTCGAGGAATCCGATGCAGGAGGACGAAGGCGTGACGAGAACGGTCCCCTTCCCGGTCAGCGCGCTGACGTTCCCGTTCTTCGACGTCACGTAGCCCCGCTCGTAGAGCAGTCTGCCGAACCGGACGAGCAGGGATTTCGTTTCCTCGTGTGGTTCCATGCCTGTATGTGCTCCGAGAAGGATGCCGGGGACGCTCCCCCGGGCGGTTCCGTTCGATCGCCATATGCCCGTTCGATTGCTAAATGATATGATCGGAAAGAGGAGGAGTCAATCGAGATGATCAAACCGTACGGCATGGCAGGATTCCTGATTATGGCGGCGGGGACCGTTCTCCTCTTCGCCAACGTCGACCCCGTACCAATGTTCTACACGCCCATCATGTGGTGGGGATATGTCCTGTTCGCCGACGCCCTGGTGTACAGGCTCCGCGGATCATCGCTGATCACCGGTCAGCCCCGGACCTTCGCCGTCATGCTCCCCGTCTCCATCATCGGCTGGCTCCTGTTCGAAGCCTACAACGTGCGCCTCGCCAACTGGGAGTACATCAACATGTCGGACTCCTTCACGGTCCGCGTCATCGGCTATGTCCTCTCCTTCTCGACCATCACACCCGGTATCTACGAGACCGCCCATCTCGTCCGGGCGATCTTCTTCCCCGACGGCCTGTCGTGGAAGAAGATCCCGTTTTCCGGGCGGACCATGAATGTCATGATCGCGGCCGGCGCGGTTCTCATGATCATACCGCTCGTCGTCCCCCGTCACATCGCCGTGTATCTCTTCGGCCTCGTCTGGCTCGGCGTGATCCCGCTGGTCGACCCCGTCAACCGGAAGCTCGGCACCCGGTCCATCGTGGAGGAGCTGGAGGAGGGCCAATGGGCTACCTTCACCTCGCTCGTCTTCTCGGGGATCGTCTGCGGCTTCCTCTGGGAATTCTGGAACTACTGGGCCCTTACCAAATGGATTTACCACATCCCCTTCTGGTCCGGGGTGAAGTTCTTCGAGATGCCGGCGACAGGATTCCCCGGGTTCATTCCGTTCGCCTTCGAGTGCTTCGTGATGTTCAACCTCGCCGCGGTGCTTCTGGGCGTCGAGCCGGCCCTCTTCCCCGGGCGGGGAGCCCGTGCCGGAGAGGAGGCGCCATGATCGGTTCGACGGATCACCCGGAGGGCGCTGATCGCGCCCGCCTCCCGGACACTCCGATCGACCGGATCGTCGAGCCGATTTCCCGTTTTCTCCACGTCGAGGCGGCGAGCGGCGTGTTCCTGCTCCTCTGCACCATCGTCGCGCTCGTCCTGGCGAACTCGGGGGCGTCGGAGGGCTTCCTGGCGTTCTGGAAGACGAAGGTGGGATTCCGGGTGGGGTCCTTTGAGGTGGTGCACTCCC
>CAZMKB010000051.1:0-16004 GCA_964566685.1 uncultured Gemmatimonadota bacterium
CCCCCCTCCCGGCATATCCAGCGTCCTCGAGGTCCCAGTAGAGGACCTCCTGTCCCGGCCGCGCACCCCGACCCGACGAGTCGGGCTCGACGGTCACCGGTCCGTCCTTCCGCTCCGGATCATCGACGGTGAGGCGGTAGCGCCGCGGTCGATCCTGTTCCTCCGGCACTTCCACCACCGCCCGATGCTCATCCATCTCGATGATCCTGACCTCTTCCCACCTGCTCACGAAGAACGGGATCTCTACTCCCCGCATCGACCCGGAGATGAAGGGCTCCACGGTCATGAGACCCACGATCGCCCCGAGATAGCCCACCGCCACGCCGTACCCGGAGATCTTCCCCCGGGACCGCCTGCCCGCTACTTCCGGAAGGAGGGCATTGTAGAACACGAGCCCTCCCTGGTACGCGTAGTTCGCCACGATGAAAAGCGCCAGTGTGCCGGCGGCGAGGAGCGGCGTGGGGGGCAGGATCCTCGCCCCGACTCCGATCAGGGCGGTTGCCAGGCAGCAGACGAGCGTCATGAACACGAGGTAGGGCATCTTCCTGCCGGCGGCATCGGAGAATACCCCGATCACCGGCAGGGTCAGGGCGACCAGGAGCATCGAGGCCGAGTTGCCGAAGCCCACCCAGAATTCCGCCATACCCAGATCGACCGTGAGCCAGAGGGCGAAGTAGGTGCTGACCACGTTCATCGAGAACATGGTGTTCGCGAAATCATAGAGGATCCAGGACCAGGTGCCCCTCGACGTGACGTTTTCCATGGTTATCAACAGTTTTCCACAAATGAAACTACGGGATTGCCCGACTCTTCGAAATGCGCCCCTGACGGCACCTCGAGCGTGACTTCCTTCCGGGCCGGAGAACAGGCAACCGGTCTCGGGAGGTTAATTCAATGTGTGGCATGGATTAATGTCTTTCATCTTTCGCAATACTGTAAGTTTTCCGTGATACTATTCTGTTTTCTTACCTCTTATCCGTCCTCTGGCACGCCATCACCTGAAGCCCGCCCTTCCCCGTCATTGTGGAAAAGTCCCCGATCTCCTGCACGCCCGCGCACGGCGTCGGCGAGCGCCGCGAGCTCCTCCACGGAACAGTCCTCGGGCCTGCGTCGCAGGGAAATACCCGTCTCCGACTCGATGTGCTCGATGTCTCCGTGTTCGAGAGCGAGACGCGGTTCGCTCCTGAGTATCTTCTGAATCTGCTTGCGTCTTTTGGTGAAAAGCATTCTGACCAGTGCGAAGAAGAAACCCTCGTCCGAGGGCTTCACGGGCGGCTCGGGATAGAGTTCGAGGGACACGACTTTCGAGTCGACACGGGGACGCGGTTTGAAGCTTTCCTTCCCGACCCGGAAGCGGAGCCGTGCTCTGGCCCGATACTGCACGGCGACGCTCAGAGCACCGAAGGCTTTCGTCCCCGGAGTGGCGGCGATCCTCTCGGCGACCTCACTCTGGACCATCACCAGGGCGTCGCGCACGTGCCGGGTGTGGCCCACGATCCACAGGAGGATGGGAGTCGTGATGTGGTAGGGGAGGTTTCCGATGATCCGAAACCGCGGCTCCTCTTCCGGCACGGCGAGAAGGTCCGGATCGAGCTCCAGAATATCCCCTTCGATCACCCGGACATCATTTCTGTTCCCGAGTTTCGAACGGAGCCTCCGGGCGAGTGTCCGGTCTTTCTCGACGAGATAGAGTGTGCGGCACTTTCCGGCCAGATGATCGGTCAGCGCCCCCTTCCCCGGTCCGATCTCGATGAGGAGATCTTCAGGAGCCACATCGAACGATTCGACGATCCGCCGGGCGACCTGATCGTCGACGAGAAAGTTCTGGCTCAGGAACGAACCGGTCCTCTTCTTCCCGAACATATCGGAAGCCGGTCACTCGAGTGCGTCGAGCGCGGAGAGTATCCGCTGCGTCCCCGCCTCGATGTTCTCGAGAGAGGCGGCATAGGAGAGACGGATGTAGCTGTCCTCGCCGAACGCGACACCGGGAACGAGCGCGACGTTTCCCTCCTCGAGAAGGTAGGAACACATGTCGAGCGAACCCCCGATGGTGCCGCCTTTCCACTGTTTCCCGTAGAAGGGGGACAGGTCGAAGAACAGGTAGAACGCCCCCTGGGGAGCAGTACAGGTGAGATCCCGCGGCCGGATGAGATGCTCCATGAGGTACCGGCGCCTCTCGTCGAAACGAACCACCATCTCCTTCGCGCTCGCATCGTACCGGTCGAACTCCTGCAGCGCTGTCAGCGCCGCCGTCTGCGAGATCGAGGAGACACAGCTCGTCGTGTGGCTCTGCAGGCGGATCATCGCTTTCACCAGCTCGGGATCAGCCGCGGCATAGCCGATTCTCCATCCCGTCATGGAGAGGGTCTTGGAGAGTCCGTTGACGACCACCGCGAGGGGCATCACATCTGGGCGTACACTGGCGACGGACGGTGCGAGACCGTCCTCGTAGACGATTCTCTCGTAGATCTCGTCGGAAATGACCCAGATCCCGCGCTCGGCGCAGAGTGTGCCGATCTCCCCGAGCTCGTCCGCCGAATACACGGCACCTGAGGGATTGTTGGGAGAATTGAGGATGAGGCCCCTCGTGCGCTCGGTGATCTTCTTCTCGATGTCGCCGGCGGTGACCTTGAAGTCTTTCTCCGGAGAGCTCCCGACGATGACGGGCTCGGCGCCCGTCAGGTTGACGATCTCGGGGTAACTCACCCAGTACGGGGACGGGATCAGCACCTCGTCTCCATCCTGGAACAGGCAGAATGCTGCATTGAAGACAGCCTGTTTGGCTCCCGCAGTTACGATGATGCTGTCCGCGGTATACTCGAGACCGTTTTCCTTTCCGAGCTTCGCCGCGACGGCCGCCCGGAGCTCAGGGATGCCCGCGGCAGGGGTGTACTTCGTCCTGTTGTTCTCGATCGCCCCTGCCCCCGCCGATTTGACGAAATCCGGCGTCGGGAAATCGGGCTCTCCGGCGGAAAGGTCGATGACATTGATCCCCTCTCGTTTCATCTCCTTCGCTCTCGCGGAAACGGCCATGGTCGCCGACTGGGAGAGGTTTCTCACGTGCTTCGAAAGGCGTATGCCCATCTATCTGCTCCTTCTCTTTCCGAACTTCTGTTTCAGCTTCTTTTTCACGACGTCGGGGACGAGCGTATCCGCGTCACCGCCGTGTTCCGTCACCTCACGTACGAGACTGGCACTCAGGTAAATATAGGAAATGTCGGGGACCATGAATATGACTTCGAACTCCGGAGCGAGCCTCCTGTTCATGAGGGCCATCTGGAATTCGTATTCGAAATCCGAGAGCGCCCGGAGTCCGCGGATGATGATGCTTGCTTCCCGGCTCCGCGCGAAATCGACCAGGAGGCCTTCGAACATCTCGACTCTGATGGGGAGATCCTGCGGAAAGGATGCCCGGGTCATCTCAACACGTTCTTCGGCGGAGAAAAGCGTGTCCCGGGACGTGTCTTTCACCACCGCAACTATGAGCTCGTCGACGAGGCTCAGGCCCCTGGTGATGATGTCCACGTGTCCCATCGTGACGGGATCGAACGTACCGGGATAGATGCCTCTTCTCATGAATCGCCTCCGAGTAGATAGATTGAGATTCTCTTGTCGCCGGCTTTCAGGATTTTCATCCGCATGCCGTTTTTCATCTCGATGTCGCGAAGGCCCTCCTCCCTGTGCTCGATACAGAGAAGCGGGGACGTGGCCGGTACCCGATCGAACCAGAGGAGCAGTCTCCTCGCATCGTCCGTGTCGTAACCGGGATCGGCGAATGCGATATCGAATGTTCGACGTTCACGCCCTGCCGAGTCGAGAAACGAGAACACGTCTTCTCTCGCCACCTCGGTCACGTCCCCGATACCGAGCCCGGCGATATTGTCCTCGAGACATCGGAGCGCCTCCGGATGGTTCTCGACGAAGACGGCGTGAGCGGCGCCCCGGCTCAGAGCCTCGATTCCGAGTGATCCGCTTCCCGCAAATAGGTCGCAGACCAGCATCCCGTCCAGCTCACTTCCCAGCAGGTCGAAGAGCGACTCCCTGAGACGCACCAGCGTGGGCCGGACGGACTTCCCCTCCGGGACCGAGAGCACCCGCCTCTTATAGCGTCCTGCGACGATCCGGGTCGTCATCCTGAAACCTGATGTCCCTGATCCGGGCCTGAAGATTCGTCGAGCCCTGCCAGGTATTCTCCTCGAGAGTGAAAACCATGTCTATCGTGCCGGGCGTCGTCGAGAGCGTTTCGACGAGGCCTCCGAAGCTGAAACCGATCGCATCGATGTAGCGTTCTCCCTGCTTCACTCTCATCCTGAGATGGTCCTCACCCACGACGCGGGGATACCCGTCGACGAAGATCCCCCTCATGAGAAAGAGCGGTTTCGGATTTGCCGGCCCGTTCGGGGCGGTGAGTTTGAGGTCGCGAACCAGGTCCCAGCCGATGTCGTCGAACGTGATCTCGGCATCGATGCGCAGCTCCTTCATGAGCGATTCCGGCGTGAGCGTAGCGCGGGCTTGCCTGTTGAGGCACTCCCTCAGGGCTTCGACGTTCTCCTTTCGTATTCTGATCCCCGCGGCATACTGGTGTCCGCCGTATTCTATCAGAAGATCCCGGCAGGACCTCAGAGCATCGTAGAGATGAAAAGACGGTATGCTGCGGGCCGAACCTCTCCCGACACCATCTTCATCGATCCTGATGAGGACGGCGGGCCGGTAAAAGTGCTCGACGATCCTGCTCGCCACGATGCCCAGCACACCCGGGTGCCAGGTCTCGGATGACAGCACGATGGCCCAGTCACGCTCCGGGTCGAAGTCGGTCAGCATGTTCTTCGCTTCGACGAGCACCCTGCTGTCGATTTTCTGTCGCTTCCGGTTTTCCTGCTCGAGGTAATCGGCCATCACGAAAGCCTCATCGGGCGATTCCGTCGTGAGAAACGTAACGACCTTCTGCGAGTCCCCCATCCTGCCCACCGCATTGATCCTCGGAGCGAGATTGAACGCGATGTGGTTCGCGGAGAGATTCTTGCCCGAAAGCCCCGCCGCCTTCAGCAGGGCCCCGATCGCGGGATTGGGCCTGTCGCGCATGACTTCGAGCCCTCGGTGGACGAAAATCCTGTTCTCGCCGATCAGCGGAGAAACATCCGCGATAGTGCCGAGAGCGACGAGGTCGAGATATCTATCGAGCTCGCGGTCGTCACGGCCCAGCTCTCGATAGACCGCCTGGCAGAGCTTGAAAGCCACGCCGATTCCCGCGAGTTCTTCATCGGGATAGGAACAGTCGGGACGTTTCGGATCGAGCACCGCCACGGCTTCGGGAAGCTTCGTTCCCGGTTCGTGGTGATCGGTCACGATCACGTCGAGATCCTGAGCGGAGGCAAACTCGATCTCCTCACAGGCGACGATTCCGCAGTCTACCGTGATGATCAGATCCGCCTCCTCTTTCACCGCCAGAAGGATCCCTTCCCGCGACACTCCGTAACCTTCACTGAGCCTGTTCGGCACGTAGTGAGTAACGGTGAGACCGAGGTTGCCGAGCACTCTCTCGAGAACCGCCGTCGCGGTCAGTCCGTCGACGTCGTAATCGCCGTGAATGAAAACACGCTCGCGCCTCTCCACCGCTTCCACAACCCGCGCCGCGGCCGCGTCCATGTCTTTCATGAGGAACGGATCGTTCAGCAGATCACTGCGCGGATTAATGAAGCGTTCGACGCCGTCCACATTCCTGTAACCTCTTCTGATGAGAATTCCAGCGAGGACGGAAGAAATTCCGAGCTGCCCGGCGATGCTCTGCTGCAGCCCGCTGTCGACCGGCAGGGGTTCGATCCAGCGATAAGGACGCCTCATGGTTGGTCCTGATTCGTCTGTGAGCAAAAAAGTATAATTCCTGAAGAGGGGAAAATAAGCCGGGTTCTGTACCTCGAAAGGCGGCGATCATTCATCTGCGGTTGCAGTTGCCTGCAGCCTCGAGCGACCTACCCGGGGGTCGGGCGAAGCGGGCCGCTTCTCCCCCCCTATTTGGTCTTGCTCCGGATGGGGTTTACCATGCCTTCGACATCGCTGTCGTAGCGGTGAGCTCTTACCTCACCTTTTCACCCTTACCTCCCCGGGGGAGGCGGTATGTTTTCTGTGGCACTTTCCGTCGGGTTTCCCCGCCTGGGCGTTACCCAGCATCCTGCCCTGTGAAGCCCGGACTTTCCTCCCTCCCTGCGGAGGGCGATCGCCTCTTCCCCACTTCAGGAATTCCCCGTATCGTTCAGGGACTCTTCCCTGTCAACGGCGAAATTCGCCAGTTGATCCGCACGCCTGTTGCGTTTTCTCTCGATGAGCTCGAATTCGTAGGAATCCAGTTCGGCCAGAAGCGAGAGGGCTCTGCCGAAGAGCGGTTTCAGGCCCTGGTTCTTGATGCGGTACTCGGCGCGCATCTGTTTCACCAGGAGCTCGCTGTCGGACAGAATCCGCACCGCTCGGGCGCCGAGCTCGGAAAGAGACTCGAGGGCCACGATCAGCGCCTCGTACTCGGCCTGATTATTGGTGCGCTCACCGAGAAATTCGGCCTTCTCTATTTTCTCTCCGGCCGGTGTTTCGATGACGACACCCGCCCCGGAAGGACCCGGATTTCCCCTGGATGCTCCGTCGATGTGTACGGTGTAGATTACCTTCGATGCCATACAGGAGTCACGGAGAGAATGTCTTCTGCATATCTTTATAATATACTATCCTGCCGCAGTTTTCGCAACTCATCAGGGTGCGGCTGTTTCGTATTTCAGACTGCCTCTGGAGCGTGATCTGGGCGAAGCAACCGCCGCAGAATCCTCCTTCGGTGACTTCGACGATCGGACGAACCTGGATGTGGGCACGCACGCGCTCGTAGCGCTCGAGAGCCCTGTCCTGAACCGAAGAAGCGATGGAATCCCGTCTCGCCTCGAGAGCTTCTCTCTCACGCAGAATCCGACCCCGCTCTTCTTCGAGGGACCGTTTCTCCGCTTCGGAGCGCTCGCTCGCCTCCTCGAGGGATTTCTCGACGCGGGCCACTTCTTTTTCGACTTCTTCGATGGTTTCCATGAGACCCAGGACCTCATCCTCGTATTCCCTGATATCCTTCTTCACTCCGTCGATCTCGTGGAGAAGCGCGTTGTACTCTTCGTTCGTTTTCACGTCGAGCACCTGACCCTGATACTTCTGCATCCTGGTCTCGAGCTGGTCGATGATGACTTCGGTCTCCCGCCTTTTGACCGTCGTGCTCTTCAGCGTATCCTTCGTCTGCTTTTCTCTCTCCCGCTCCTCGACGAGCATCGATTCGAGCGATTTTATTTCGCGGGGGATCTCCTCCAGACGCTGGTTCTTTTCCTGAATCCCGGAATCCACTTCCTGCAATTCGAGGAGCTTCTGCAGTACATCATTCATCTGTTCTTCCTCTCCGGTACTTCAACCTGTCGGGACATGCTCATACTGAATACAGGATGGTCTCTTCCAGTGCACATAAAAAGAGGGGTGTATCCGCGAGGATACACCCCTCTCGGCCTGAGCCGAGGACATGCGGCATGGCAAATCTGCCCCCCTGCACCATCGACTGTTGCCTGTCATCATTCAAGAAATCGTGGTGGGCGATACTGGACTCGAACCAGTGACCTCTTGTATGTGAAACAAGCGCTCTGACCAGCTGAGCTAATCGCCCTTCGGTTCGCTCTCATCGTGTTCATGGTGGGCCCAGTAGGATTCGAACCTACGACCAACGGATTATGAGTCCGCTGCGCTGACCGCTGCGCCATGGGCCCGTGCGCCTGCCGCAGTACTCAAAATCGGATCGGGTCGTGCCCGTTTCAGCCTCGCTCTCCTTCGCCGGAGAACCGGCACCCCACCAAGACACATAATGTTATACCCGATGGCCGGCATTGTCAACCTCGCGCTGCGGCGAGCTCCGCAATGAGATCGAAGCCGGGCCTCCCTCTCCGTGCGCTGCAGGCACCGGAAGCAGACGCGGGGGGCGGTCGTACTGGACAGCGGAAGGGACTCGCTGTCCTACTCCCGTTGCAGGTTCTCGAGCTCCTCGAGCGCTGCCCGCGCTCTCCGGTTGGTCGGGTCGATACGGAGACAGAGGGAGAGCAGTTCGATGGCTTTTTCCCGGTCACCGATCTCGGCGTAAGCCGCGCCGGCCCGGTACGCCGCGAGCGGATTGCCGGGATCGAGGGCGAGCACCTGTTCATACGTCTCGGCTGCTTCCCGCAGTCGACCCGCGCTGAGATAAGCCGTGGCCAGGTAGAACCGGGGCATCGGATCGGCGGGATTGATGTCGACCGCCTTTCGGAATGCCTCGATGGCCCGCTCGAATTCCCCCCTCTCTGCGTGGATGAGGCCCCTGTTGTTCTGCACCTGCAGGTGCCGGGGGAAATACCGGTTCGCCGCCTCGTACTGGGCGAGTGCCAGGTCGAACTGTCCTTCCTGGTGATAGGCCCAGCCGGTCAGATAGCGAGCCTGGGCCCTGTTCCTGCGGTTGACCGAGCCGAAGTCGCTGTTGGCGGCGGCTCCGAGGAGGAGGAGGCCCGTGACGGCGGGAACGACGCGGCTCCAGTTCCGCATGCGTATCGCACCCGCGAGCCACACGAGAGAGAAAGAAGAGAACATGACGAGGACCGGAATGACGGGCATCCGGTAACGGCCGCAGACGAAAAACAGCACCACGCCGGTCATGTAGAGGAGGACGAACGCGGAGAGGACGGAAATCCCGGATCTCTGCCGCCAGGCGACGATCATACCGAGGAGCGCGAGCGGGGACACGAGGCCGAAGGGAAATGAGATGACGTTCTGCCACATGAGGAGGCTCAGTACGGTCGAAAACTGGCGGAAGTAGTACGTGTCCTCGTTGTTGGTGACCTCGGTGCCGGACCAGAAGTATCCGAGCTTGTCGAGCATGAGCTTCATCCACTCCAGGGGACGATCGGCGATATACCGGAGACCCTCCCTGAACCAGAAACGGGAGACTTCCGACGGCTCGAGCGGCCTCCCCTCTTCTTTCTCCGCAATGCGAACCGATGACACCCAGGCATTGTCCAGGTAGTCGCCGTAGATCCCTCCCCGTTCCGGAGAAGCGGCGGTCTTTCCGTCTGCCTGCGGATTGTTGCCCATGAAAAAGTTGATGCCGCCCTGTGAGGAGATGAGGATGAAATCCCCCGAATCGACGAAGTTCGTGATCGTTACCGGAGCGATGGGAAGTGCGAGCCCGAAGATGAAAAGGAGCGCTCCAGCGAGGGCCGGGCTCTTCTCTCCGGTCCGCGAATCCCGCTTTTGCAGCAGGATCCACACGAGAACGAACGGGGCGAAAACGAGAATGGTCGGCCTCGCGATGGCCGACAGCCCGATCAGGACGCCGGCCGCGAGCCACTTCCACCACACCGACCGGGAGCTGTTCGTCACGAGGATGTACAGTGCCGACAGATCGAGGAAGACGATGAATGTGACGATGAGGATCTCTCCCGCCCAGTACACCGCCGGTCCGTAGAATATCCAGATCACGGCGCTCAGAAGAGCCGTCTTCCGATCGAAGACCACCTCCGCCGTCAGATAGATCAGAACCGTCGTGGCGGAACCGATGAGCATCTGCACGAATCGAATGATGGAGAGATCGTGGCCGAATACCTTGTAGAAGAGCGCAAGGAAGAGAGGATAGAGCGGCGCCCGAAAGAACGGCTCGATCACGGCCTCTTCACCGAATACGATGCTCCTGGCCCACACGTCGTAGCGAAGCGCATCCAGGTAGAGCACGTCGTCGAAGGGACCCGAGCTCATCTCAGCCAGATAGATCAACCTGACCGCCAGCGCCCCGGCAGTCACGATCATGAGATGCAGGAACCGTCTATTCAGACCAGCCTCCGGAAGGTTCGCCCGGCCCTGGTACCGGCCGGGGTACGAACGGCCGTTTCAGTGGTTCTCCGGAACGCGCGGCCCGGAGCGGCCGTTGCCGATCTGAAATAATGCCATTGGGAGGAGGCTCTGTCAACGCCCGGCTGTCCGGAGGAGCGGTCGAGAGTTCGCCATCGGTGGTGCTCCGCAGATGGAGCCGCCTGCCGGATCAGCAGCCGATCATCATTGACGGGACGCTTCCGTCACCGTCACGACGACGGTGTCGCTGTCGATGACGGTGAACGGCGGCAGGGTCGCGGTCAGACCGACCAGCTGATAATCGCCTGCCGGAGCTTTCACGGGAATCCTGAGAGGTACCTCCGTCACAATCGATGAAGCCGGATCCAGCGTGACCGTCCTGTTGTCCAGGACGAATCCCTGACCGGCGGGAGGTTTTACACCCAGATAGGCCCTGAATGTCTCCGAGAAGCTGGAGAGATTCGCCAGGGACACCTGCATGTCGATCGTGTCACCGGGTTGTGCGCTGAGATATTCCGGTTCGATGTCGACGGGAACGGGGACGAACCCTCCCAGCTCTTCGAGTGCGGCGGGAAGGAACATCAGTCCGTGACCCGAGGCGTTGTCTTCTCCCGGGTCTCCGATGTCCATCGCTCCCGCAAGCATCGACTCCTTCAGTTCCACGACTCCCGGTCCGGGCTGCGACTGAGCAAGCAGCAGAACGCCGCCGGCTGTGTAGGCTGTGGAAAGGCTCGTACCGCTCCAGACGGCATAGCCGCCCCCGGTTGTCGTCGACTTCACATTGACGCCGGGGCACACGATTTCCGGTTTGATCGTCTGGCCGTCACACCCCGACGGACCGCGGGAGGAAAAGGAGGCAACGGGAAAATCGGGATCCGATGCGTCGACCGCACCGACCGAGAAACAGTTGACCGGAGACTCGATCCTGTCTGCGGGAGATCCCACGGTTCCGCTACCGGGGCCGTAACCTCCCACCGAGGTAATGACCGTGACGCCGGCCGACTCGAGATTATCGATTGCCTCCCAGAGGAGGTCGTCGCAGAATCCGGGGAACGACCAGGTGAACGGAAGGACGTCGGGTACATCGTCCTGGGTCTGGGGGTCGCCGTCCGGGTCTGTGGCCCACTGGAGGCTCGCAAGAAGATCGGCGATGAAATCGTCTCCGCCGATCGCCCGGGCCGCTATCCAGACGGCATCGGGAGCGACGCCGACGGTGTCGGCAGCCTCGCTGCCGAGAACCAGGCCGGTCATGAAGGTTCCGTGACCGTCGTCGTCGACAGGAAGGTCCGTACCGCCCACGGGATCGAACCAGGCTTCATACCATTCGACTCCTCCCATCGCACCTCTCCACTTCCCCGCAAGGGCAGGATGCTCACCGTCGACACCGGTGTCGACGATACACCCGATGCGGCCGAGTCCGGTGAGCCCCAGGGACCAGAGCGAGTCGGCGCCGACAGCGGTGATTCCCTCGTCGACCGTCACACCGTCTCCGGCGGGCACGGTGAAGAAGTCGAGGGAGGGTGAGAGAGGCAGCACCCTCCTGACATCGGTGACACCGTAGAAATGAGAGAGCTCACGAATAACGGAACGCTCCGCTTCCACCCAGACGGCATTGACGATCCAGAAGCTCCGAAAAGCCCTCACCCGACCGAGCCGACGCTCGATCTCGAGGAACGTGAGGACGGGGGACTGCGTGCCGAGAGCCGACGCACGCAGCTTCTGGATGATGTCTGCGTGATCCGCTCTCCCCGCGTCCATGGGTACGACGTCGCTCTCCAGGAGGACGATCACCCGTTCGGTCTGGTTCCCCGCGGGCGATGATGGCAGAGGGACTGTCGATGTGAGAGCCGCGAGAATGACAATGACGGACAGTCCGGTCGGTATTCGGTATCGTTTCATCGTTGAGTTCCCTCCTAAGCTCCTGTGCTGTCAAATGACTTGTCGATAATGATGAGCTTCCTGTTCGAAATCGTACGAACAACTCGGGCTAATTCTCGATGATCTGCCCATCGAAGCTGACCTCGTCCATGGTATCGCCCGAAAAATTGCCGGATCGGGCCAGCAGCTTGTAGTAGCCGGGGGTTATGGCGAGCGGAATCTCGACTTCGTAGTGAAATTCGCGGTTCTCTCCCGGATCGAGTACGAGCGGGAGCGGATTTTCGGGGCCCTCGATGATGCTCGACGGAATCCGGAATTCCCCGCCGTTCCCTCTGGCCGCCGAGAGCCAGATATCCATGGCAACGGTGGAGTCCTGGGTGTTGGTGGCGGAAACGTCGAATACCAGGGTCGCCCCGGGTTGTACATCGGGATCGAACGGAGGTGTGAGGTCGAGCTTCACGACCTCCCACTGGCTGAGGAAAATGGACAGTACGTCATCATCTGCGCTCGAGACCGCTATATCGGTGTGCCCATCCGTGTTGAAATCACCGGTACAGAGACCCAGCGGAGCAACGACATTCTTAATGAGTCGGTGTGTCGGGAAGCCGCCGAGCCCGTCACCCCGGTACACCCGCACCCGATCGTTGCCGTAGAATGAACAGACGATATCCACGTTCCCGTCTTCGTCGGCGTCCAGGACTTCGATGTCCCGTGCCCCCGGCGACTGATAGGTGATGAACGAGGTGTCCTGGACGAAACTCCCGCTCCCGTCACCGAGGAACGTGACCATCGCGTGTTTCGTAACGACGACGATGTCATCGTGAGAATCATTGTCGAGGTCGGGAGCAGCCAGAGCGAATGCGTCGTACCCCACGTCGAGAGATTTCATCCCGTAGAATGTGCCGTCCCCGTACCCGAACAGGACAACGACGTCATTGAATGCCATGTTCGAAATTGCGAGATCTCTGCTGCCGTCTTCGAAGAAATCGGCGGTCACGACCATGGTCGTTCCGCCCCCGACGTCGTACACATCGCCGTTCTGGAAGAACCCGTCGCCCTGCCCGAGAAAAACGCCGGCCTTGCCGTAGACCCAGCTCACGGCGACCACGTCCTCGTACTGGTCACCGTCGAGATGATCGACGGCGAGGGATGTCGGGTATTCGAAGTCCCCTGTTGTGAAGTAGGAGCCGAAGGAACCGGTGCCGTCACCGAGATAGACGCCGATCGTGTGATCGAGCGTGTTCGTCACTACGATGTCCGCATGCTGATCCATGTTGAAATCGGCCGTCTGCACGGCGTTGGGACGCAGGCCGTTGTGGTATCTGTCGATCCGCGACGGGAACATCCCGGTACCGTCGCCGAAGTACAGGCACAGGTAGTAGCTGTTGAAGAATTCACAGCAGGTGACGATGTCCATGTTTCCGTCTTCATCGAAATCGGCGGAAGAAATTCCGTAGGAACCGGCGAGCGAGGGGACATCGAAGCGCGCATAATACGGTTCGGCCGACTGTATCGTCGCAGCGTTCGAGAAGCAGAATGCGGCGATCCAGAAAACCGTCATTGTCATTCGGATCTGATTGTGCACGTGTCCTCCGTAAAAGCCTCCCAATTATAACAAATAATCGGGTACATGTCAATTCACAGAATACGTATTTCCTTACGGGGCAAGGAATTCGTAAAGAAAAGGTGTTACGGGCGGTTCCGTACCAGCACGCCGGCGCGTCGCACGACCGGACCCCGGCGGCTCCGCCGCGCGGCTGAAGGTG
The DNA here is from genome assembly GCA_964566685.1 of uncultured Gemmatimonadota bacterium. GTDB lineage: Bacteria > Gemmatimonadota > CAZMKB01 > CAZMKB01 > CAZMKB01 > CAZMKB01. The sequence continues at coordinate 13,518 of CAZMKB010000051.1, forward strand.
CGCCCGGACCGGTTCGCGGAAAACTCCTGTAATTGTAGGCACCGTTCTGTTATATTTCAACCGGTAATTCTATGACGGAGGGTGAAAACTCATGGAATGTGAATGCTGTCGCCTGAAGGAATCGAAAAAAGCAAGACACGTCGACACCATCTGCACCATCGTCGAATGCCCGGCCTGCGGCGGCGCCCCGCTCGGCATCCTGAAGCGTCACACCGGGAAACCCACCAGAGAGGAACGCGATCACCTGTTCAGGGCCCTGCGGCAGGTTGCAACGAAGAAGTACGGGAGAGACGAGTTTTTCATCGACGAAGGCCAGCATGAACACGAAGGCCATTATCACGCCCATGCCAGGAAGCTGTGAGCGGGAAACAGCCTGAACGAGAACCGGACACCGATGACGCATTCGACAGCTACCCGAGCAGCCGCCTTATCTCGAGAGCGAGCGTCTTCTCCATGCCCGGCCTGAAGCCGATGTGCCGGTACCTGATGATGCCGTCACGATCGATGAGGAAGCTCGTGGGATAGGCATAGACACCGTACAGGTCCCTGCCGATGTTTCCCCCCTCGTCGTAGAGATTCACAAAGGTGATGCCCTCCTCCTCCATGAACTTCCCGGCACGCCTCCGGTCTCCGGAGATTTCGATTGCGAGAACCGTGAGCCCTTCGTCCTTCATCCCGTCATGGAGATCCTGCAGGTGTGGGAACTCCACACGACACGATGGTCACGTGGGGAACCAGAATGCGAGGAGGACCACCTCTCCCCGGAAGTCGCGGAGTGAAACCGGAGCGCCCCCCTCCCCCTCGAGCGTGAAATCCAGAGCTTCTCTGAAAAACTCTTCTCTCGCACGGGCTATTCGCTCATCGAGGCCTGCGAGGGAGCCGTGGACTTCTTCGTAGAGAGTGTCGAGAAGGGCTCTCGCCCCGGGATCCGATTCCTTCGCGAGCAGCTCGAGGAGGACGTCGATGGCTTCCTCCGGCCGGCCCGCCCGCGTATAGGAGCGGGCAAGAGTGGAGAGTATTTCCTTCACCGGATCGCTGAGCTCGGAACGTGCCCGTTCCAGAGACATGATCGCGGCTTCGTCCTCACCGAGCTCGTAGTTGAGTTCGCCGATCATCTCCAGGTAGAATCCCCGGCTCTTCGCCGCACGATCGACGAGCCAGAGCGGATCCGCTGCCGGGTAGAATGCACGGAGATGCGCGGTATCGGAAAACGCTACCGCCCGCTCGAAGAGTTCGATGGCGAGTCCATAGGTGCCGGCGCTGTCTGCGAGGTCGTAACCGATAGTCGACATGAGAATGGGATTCTCCGAGTGGGCGAGGAGCTCGCCGGCGAACGACAGGGCCGCGCCCCGGTGGGTGATAAGGAGGACGTCGAATTTCCCTTCGAGAGCCCGTTCCCTGGTTCGCTCTTCGGTGGCGGCTTCCGCCAGCTCTTCGTAGGCAGCCACCGCTTCCCGGGCCCGGCCCGTCCCTGCCAGAATCCCGGCGAGGAGGAACCGTGCCTCTTCCGACGCGCCGTCCCCGAAATCCGACGACCGGAGGAGCTCTTCCGCCTCTGCATGCTCCCCGGCCTCGTCCAGTGTTTTCGCCAGCTCGAGAAGAGCCCAGGAGTAATCCGGATCGTGATCCAGCGCCCTCTCGATCAGCGATTTCCTCTCCCGGAGATCGTCGGCGAGAAGGGAAAGCCCGAGCAGATAGACGGGCTCGCCGGGATGTTCCCCGGCCAGCCGCCGGTACCGTTCCCTGGCCGCCCCGGGATCTTTCCGGGCGAGAAGTGAGATCAGCTCACGATGAACGGGGAAGGAGTGCGGTGATCGCTCGAGAGCCTTCTCGAGGACACCACGGGCGGCGGAGTAATCCCGGATCCGCATGAGATCAACCGCCCTGCTCACCATCTGCATCGTGGTGTCGTCGCCGTCTTTTTCAACCCGGCCGCACGAGAGGATGGAAATAGAGATTGCCGCGATGAGGAGCCTCGAAGCTCCCCTCCATGTCCGTCTGTTCAAGAAATCCCCCCTGTCGTGTGTCTTCCGCCCGAGTCATTCATACGATTTCGGGCAGGATGTATGTATGATTCGGGCTGGCTTCACGGGAGATCGATGAATCCCCTGAGAACATCGCTCCTGCTGGGATGTCGCAGTTTTCTCAGCGCCTTGGCTTCGATCTGCCGGACCCGCTCCCGGGTGACGTTGAAAATGCTGCCGACTTCCTCCAGGGTCCGGGGAAACCCGTCCCCGATCCCGAACCGCAGGCGGATCACCTTTTCCTCCCGGCGGGTGAGCAGATGAAGTGCGGTGTCGATCTGATCCCGCAGCATGGAGAATGCGGCCGAGTAGAGCGGGGAGATTCCCTTCGTGTCCTCGATGAGGTCCCCCAGCTGGCTGTTTTCATCGTCTTTGAGCGGCCTGTCGAGCGAAAGCGGCTCCTGCGCAATTCTCATGATCGCCTTGATCCGCTTCGCCGGCATGTCCATTTTTCTGGAAAGTT
>CAZMKB010000052.1:0-15961 GCA_964566685.1 uncultured Gemmatimonadota bacterium
ACAGGATGTAGCGCCTGTCATTGAAGTTCGTTTCGAGAATGATCAGGTCCGGATCGAATCGAATACCATCCCTGGTGAGATATCTGTAGCAGTTGTAGATCGAATATCCCGGAACCCCCCCGTTGATGACTTCGAAATTTGCGCGATGGCTGTGCTCGTTGAGCTCTTTCTCGAGAAGTTCTGTAAAGGTTTTTTCAAACGGTATGGCGAAACCCATTACAGTAGAATCACCGAGTGTCAGTATTCTGTACGTTTCCTCCGGTTTTGCCAGCGTTATTTCCTGGTCCCTCAGACCATGCGAGTTCGTGATACACTCTGCTCCTCCCCGCGTCGAAACGTGATGGGGAAGGAGAGCCCAGTTGAGATCCTTGTCGACCATCCATCCCTCTTTCGCCCAAGCATCTCTCACCGTCTCGTGACGCCGGAGCTCGAGGATGCCCAGTGAGGATGCTCCCCTCAGAAGGAGTTCGATGATCAAAAAGAAGAGAAATACGGCAAATCCCGTGTAGAACACTGAGCGCTTGAGACTGATATTCACGACAGTTATACTCCTGAGGAATATCACTAACCCGGGCTAAGAGAGTTCTTCAGGAATTTTATCATCCCTGATCGAACTTGTCAAACGAGTCTCGAACCACATGGGGCTAGATACGATTTCGATTTTTGCGGCTGCTTTCGGGCTGCTTCTTTGTTCCCGGTGTCCGCGGTCACGGCCGGTATCTTCACTGAATGGGGAGGATCACGGGTACGGTGAGCAGGAAACCAGAAATGTCCCCGACGGGTTGACTCCCTGTAACTCGTTACCATACTTAGAACGATGACGGATTTCCCCTTGACATTCACAGTGATTTATTGTATGCTAAATCGGCTCACGGGAGGGTTCGGGCTGTTACGGCACGAGGGGAGTCTTCTGTACTCGGGAGAAAACCCGGAAAGGAGTGAGGGCACATGAAGAAGCGTTGTGCGTATGTTTCCATCCTGGTATTGGCGGCATCGTTCATGTTCGGAGCAGCGACATCTCCCCCGCTCGAGGCGCAGGAGTGGGTGCAGCTCGGCCTGGTGGGAGAGTCGATCGGCAAGATCGCGATCCATCCCGACGCCCCGAACACCATTTTCGCGGCCGGCGGCGACGTCATCTACAAGAGCGTCGACGGCGGCATGACCTTCGACACATCCTACGTGAACCCACAGGGATACGACTTCACGGATGTGAGCATATCCCCCCTGAACGCCAACAGTGTTCTGGCGGGAGACGAGGGGAACGTTCTGGGCCAGAATGCCCATGTTTTCTTCACCACCAACGGCGGTGACAGCTGGACGGAGTTCAGTGCCTCCTACCCCGCGATTCAGGCTGTCGTGCCCGACCCCATCACTGCCGGCGTATTCTACGTCACCACCGAGTTCGGCACCTACGACAGGGATGTCCTGATCAACGAATTCGGCGGATTCGACCTCGCCGTCTGTCCCCTGGACGGAACGATATACCTCGGCGCCGGCGACACCCTGGGGATCGCGGTCAGCACTGACGGCGGCTCCACCTGGGAGTACCGCGGCGAAGGGCTGCCGCTTCACTCGACGACACAGGTGAATGACATCGTCCTTCACCCGGATGAGTGCTCGACGATCTTCATGGGGGTTCAGACGGGAGCCAATCCGGCTTCCTTCCAGGCGTATTTCTCGGATGACGCGGGAATGACGTCCGAGCAGCTCCCCTGGACCAATGGGCTCACCAGCGAGGCGGTCATCGATCCGACCGTCGGAGCGGGCGGCATTGTCTTCATCGGCGGGGGGCAGGGCGTGTTCCGTTTTCCGCTGGATCTCAGGGTGTTCAGCCCTCTCAATGCCGGCTTTCCCGGCGGGGAAGCTTCGGTGGGAGGCATCGCCGCTGTCGACGGCGAGGCCCTCTTCGCGGGGACGACCGACGGGATCTGGATGCTCGAGTATCTCCCCTCGCTCTCCCTGATCGCGAGAAAGATCGACGACACGACCGGAGGAAACGGATCGGGAAGCGCCGAACCGGGAGAGCTCGTCGGATTGAGCGTGTATCTCTACAATACGATGTTCGCGGCGACCGATCTCACCGGCACCATCGCCACCGACGATCCCAACATCACTCTCGACGGTCCCTCTGCACCGTTTCCCTCGATCCAGGCGCTCGAAGCGGCTGCGAACACGAATGATCCGTTTCTCGTCACGGTCGCCTCCGACGCGCCCGACGGGCACCGCGTGGAGTTCGACCTCTACCTCACCTCCAACGAAGGCGGCTACAACGACACGCTCTCCTTCACCATGGACATTTCCCGCCACATCATTCTGCTGGTCGATGACGACGCCGGAGCCACATTCGACCGGTACTACACAGCGACGTTCGACACGCTGGACATGACCGACAGCCTGCCGAACCTCTATGATCACTGGGACGTTTTCGCCTACGGTTCGGCGACCGAGCTCGTTCAGATGCCGTGGACACACAACCCTGTCGTGTGGTTCACCGGGAATGCCGATACTCTCACGCTGACCCCGGACGATCAGACTGCTCTGGAAACGTTCATCACCGACGCGAATTTCAGTAACAGCGCTCTCATCACCGGCCAGAACATCGCCGAGGAGATCCAGGGAACGGATTTCCTGGCGCAGACGCTGGGGATCGACTGGGTGAAGAACAACTCCGACCCGATTCTGGAGGGCATCGAGGGCGATCCGATGAGCGGTGAGATGAGTCAGATCCTCACGCAGGGGTCCATGGGAGCGAACAACCAGACATCCCGGGACGAGCTCGCGGTCACCACCCGCGCCACGGAGCCGACGATCCTCTATACTCCGGATCCGATGGCGATCGCCGGCGTACGCTATCAGGAAAACCGGGGACGCGTCGTCTTCCTGGGGTTCGGTTTCGAGGCGGTGAACAATTCGGGGAATCCAAGTTTCGAGTCACGGGTGAGCATGATGTACCAGATGCTCCGCTGGCTGCGCCACCCGGTCGGCATCGGCGACGATTCCGACGAACCGGCCGGTTCTCTGCCGAGAGCCTTCGCACTCGGCCAGAACTACCCGAATCCCTTCAATCCGCAGACGTCCATCAGTTACTCCGTTCAGGGCGACGAGGGTCAGGTGACCGATGTCACCCTCACCATCTACGACGTGAGGGGCCGGCGCGTTCGGACACTCGTCGACGGCGAAAAGGAATCAGGCGTCTACACCGTAACGTGGGACGGCAGTGATGAGAGAGGCAGGAAGGCGTCATCCGGCATCTACTTCTACCGGCTCGAATCCGGTGACCAGGTGGCCGTGAAGAAGATGGTCATCCTGAAGTAATCCGGTTACGAGACGATTGCTCTTTCGAGGGGCGGCAGGCCGTGATTCAGAAGCCGCCCCTTGGCTTGTATGGAGGTGGTATCGCGTGCACAGGAAGAAGAGACTTCACCGGTTTACCCCCGCTTTCGTCATCTGCCTGCTCGGTGTCTCGTGGATCGCGGAGGTCCCCGCATATCCGGCGGAGGGAAGGAAGTCGGTCGCCGCGGTTTCAGGCGATCCCACCGGCCTCGCTTTCGACGGGGAGCGCGTGTGGTACGCGGACAGGAATCGGGATGTCATCGTGGCCGTCGATCTCGAAAACGGCGGGGCGGTGGACTCGCTGCCGTCTCCCGGTTTCTGGCCCGCCGGGCTTGCCTGGGACGGGAACAACCTCTGGTGCGCGGACAGGGAATCGAAGAAAATCTACCGGATCCGGGGCGAGGATCGTGTCGTGGATCGCATCATCGACGCCCCGGGACCGTCTCCCGTGGGGCTCGCCTGGGACGGAAGGGATCTCTGGGTTTCCGACGACGTGGACGATCGTCTCTACCGGGTGAGCGCCGTGGACGGTACCATGATCTCCTCGTTCGATGCCCCGTCCGGCGGAAGCACCGGCCTCTGCTGGGACGGCCGCTATCTGTGGGCCGCGGATCGACTCGAGGATGAAATCTACATGGTCGATCCGGAGAGGGGATGGGTGCTTCTCATCCTCGACGCCCCGGGTGCGTACACCTGGGGGCTCGCCGTTGCGGACGGCGCGATACTCGCCGCCGACATGGCCGACGACGTCGTCTATGATCTCCCGCCCGCAGGCGGAGAGAAGTTCAGGACAGATCGGCCGCGGAAGGCCGCCGTGACCGTCACCAGTCAGATCAGGGTGGAGGGGCCCGATCCGATGCTGTCTGTCGACGCGTACTTCGCCGTCCCCCAGGACCGGCCGAACCAGCGGATCACCGCGCCGATCATCTACGCGCCGGAACCGGATCGGTTCATCACCGACCGCTGGGGACAGAGGGTTGCGCACTTTCACTACGAAGACCTGACGGCCTCATCCGTCGTGACGACGCGCATGGACGTTGCGGCGGAGATCACCAGGATCAGATACTTCATTCACCCGGATTCGGTCCAATCGGACATGAAAGTACCCCGCGAGTCAGTGAACTACCTCTCCGACGGGGACAAGTACCGTATCAACGATCCCGTCATCGAAAGAGCCGTCGATGAGGCGGTGGGTGATGAGAAACGTCCCTACTGGGTCGCCAGGCGGATCTATGAGTACGTGATGGATCACATGTATTATGAGCTGAGCGGCGGCTGGAACGTCGCCCCCGCCGTGCTCGAGCGCGGAAACGGATCCTGTTCGGAGTATGCCTTCGTCATGATCTCGATGCTGAGAGCGGCGGGCATTCCGGCCCGCTACGTCGGCTCCGTCGTGGTGAGGAAGGACGACGTGAGCTTCGACGAAGTCTTCCACCGCTGGGTCGAGTTCTACCTCCCCGGTTACGGGTGGGTTCCCGCCGATCCGAGCAGAGGGGACAAGGAAACGCCGAGAGCCCGGGCCGATTCGTTCGGACACGTCGAGAACAGCCTCCTGGTCACGACGGAGAGCGGCGGCGGCAGCGAGTACCTCGGGTGGAACTACAACGTCGATGAACGGGTACAGTTCAGGGGACGATCGCACCACACGGTCGAGACGATCGCCGACTGGGAGTCGACGGTCGCACGTGATGAAAATGAGCAGTGAGGAATCTGCATGACAGTGAAGGAAGAGCGCTTCCGGCTTCCCGCTCTCCCGCTTCTGGTCGCTCTGTTTCTCTTTTCGAGCTGCGGAGGTGGAGAATCGCCGACGACGAACGTGCTCGTCATAACTCTCGACACCACCAGGATGGACAAGATCGGTGCCTACGGCGCCGTTGATGTCCGCACCCCGTGGCTCGACCGGCTCGCCGCCGGGGGGGTCACCTTCACCGGAGCCTATGCGAGCGTTCCGCTCACCCTGCCGTCCCATGCCACGCTCATGACCGGCCTGCTGCCGCCGGGCCACGGTGTCAGGAACAACGGGAATTACGTTCTTCCGAAGGACGTGACAACCCTGGCCGAGATATTTTCCGAACACGGATACACGACCGCGGCGTTCATTGCGGCCTTCGTTCTCGATTCGCAGTTCGGTCTCGCCCAGGGATTCGACCTCTACGACGACGACTTCGAAGACGATGGCGGGGACAAGGCCGAATACTTCGGCTACGAGGAACGGGGCGGTGGAGAGATCACCGATCTCGCCTGTGACTGGATTCGCTCGGCAGGTGAGCCGTTCTTCCTCTGGGTCCACTACTTCGATCCCCACTACCCCTATGAGCCTCCGGCGCCCTATGACAGCCTGTACCGGAATCCGTACCTGGGGGAGATCGCATTCACCGATTCCTGCGTGGGAAGGGTGGTGGGGGCGCTGGAAGAGAAAGGCCTGAGGGAGCGGACGCTGATCGTCGTCGTCGGTGATCACGGCGAGTCCCTCGGGGAGCACGGTGAGATGTCCCACGGCATATTCCTCTACGACGCGACCATGCGCGTGCCCCTGATCATGAACCATTCCCGGCTCCTTCCCTCCGGGGTGCGCGTGGAGGCGGACGTCTCCCTGGCTGACGTGGTGCCGACTCTCGGCGATCTTCTGGGATTCGACTGTCCCCGCAAGGTTCAGGGGAAGAGCAGAATGCCCGAGATTCGCGGGGCCCCCGGACCGGTGACCCCGATTTATCTGGAAACGGTCTATCCGCAGGAAAACTACGGGTGGAGCGACATCACCGGCGTTCTGAGCGGCAGCTGGAAGTACCTGCGGGTCACCGAACCTGAGCTGTACAACGTCGACGAGGATCCCGGCGAGACGGTCAACCTGTTCGCCGAGGAAAAAGAGGTGGTCAGGGACATGGAGGCCCTTCTCGACAGCCTGTCGGCATCTCTCTCGCTCGATTTCGGGTACGATGCCCGGACGGAGCTGGACGCGGACACGCAGGAAAAGCTGGAGAACCTCGGCTATATCTGGACGGCGGAGCAGGGAGCCGATCAGAACATCGATCCGAAAAGGATGATCCACGTGGTCAATCAGATAGACTATGGCCTCCTCCTCTTCACCAGGGGCGAACTGGACGAGGCCGCCCGTATCTTTTCCGGCATTCTCGAAATGGATCCGAACAACCTGACCGCCCACAACCTGCTGGGGATCTGTTTCATCAAGATGGGGCGGGAGAGCGAGGCACTCTACCACTGGAGAAAGGTGATCGAGCTCAAACCCAACTCCATCGACGCGCGTCGCAACCTGGCGAAGGTCTTGAAGTCCCGGAAGCTCTACCCTCAGGCCGCCGAGCAGTTCCGGACGGTGCTCGAGCTGAATCCCGACGACGTCAAGTCGCTCGTCGAGCTCGGGGAGATGTCGCTCGCATCGGGTGACACCGGAGCGGCAACGGACTACTACAGCCGAAGCCTCCAGATAGATCCGGATCTGCTCCCTCCCTGCCGTGCTCTCGCAGGCATCGCTCTCGAGCGGGGGGAGGACGAGGCCGCGCTCGAGTACCTCGAGCGGGCGTTCGCCATCGATTCGACGAGTGTCGGTGTCCGGGAGGATCTCGTCTCGGTTCTGAAGCGGGCGGGGCGTCACGAGGATGCTGTGCGCCATCAACGTTGGATAGCGGACCGGAAGGACGACGCACCGTCGTTCATCAGGCTCGGCCACGCGCTGGACCGTATTGGTGAAAGCGAGGAAGCGGTGGTGGCATACGAAGAAGCCATCGAGCGCGACTCGCTTTCGTTCAGGGCCTACAACAGTCTCGGTGGATCGCTGCTCTCACTGGGCCGTTACGACGAAGCCGAAGCCATGTTCCTGAAGGCGGTCGACCTCAATCCCCGGTACGCCGAGCCTCATTTCAACCTCGGTAATCTCTACCGGTCGACGGGAAGGATCGAAGACGCGAAAAGGAGTTACCGGATCTTCCTCGAGCGCTGGGAAGGGGGCGAAGGAGCGCGCAGACGTGCTCTGAAAACGCTGGAAGAGCTGGAAGGGGCGGGCAGCTGATATCCTGGTGCCGAAGCGGGGAGTCGAACCCCGACTGGGTTGCCCCAACTGCGCCCTGAACGCAGCGTGTCTACCAGTTCCACCACTTCGGCACGCGCACACCGTGATAATATACTGCCGCCCTTTCTCATGTCAAGCGGGAAGCGGCCGTCCTGAACGAACCCTCATTCGTCCGTTTCGATCAGGCCACGGGCATCCCGCCGGGGGGCCGGTCGACCGGGAAATCGATCTGTTTTCCACCGCCCGGGTGATGGATATCCGATGACCCCTTGTTTTTTTCGCGGCGGGGGAATAATTTACTTTTTAGCCCGGGTTGTTCATGCGATTCCGGCGACCGGACCGGGGGTGTCGTATCAAAGTCATCAGCAGGAACAAAAAAGCCCGTCACGACTACCAGATACTCGAGACGTACGAGGCCGGGCTCGTCCTGCTCGGTACCGAGATAAAATCCCTCCGTCAGGGGAAATGCAACTTCAAGGATTCCTATGCGACGATCGACGGGGGGGAAGCGTACCTGTACAACCTGCACATTCCGCCGTATGACAAAGGAGGCACGTTCAATCACGACCCGGACAGGCCGAAGAAGCTGCTCCTTCACAAGAAGGAAATCTTCCGGCTGTACGGCAAGGTCAGGGAAAAGGGGCTGACGCTGGTGCCTCTGGAAGTCGGGCTCAGGGGCGGCTGGGCCAAGGTGACGCTCGCACTGGCCAGAGGGAAACGGGTCGTTGACAAGCGCGAAGAGCTGAAAAAGCGCACCGACCAGAGGGAAATGAAGGAGGTTCTGAAGCACGGGGGGGGAACTGTTGCGGAAAGTTGACCGACCGGTACTCGTCTGTTGTCTGCTGCTGCTCGCCGGGGGCCGGAATCTCTACCCGGGGGATTACACCGTATCGTATCGGGGTCGGGAGGCCGTGATCTCGTCCCGGCACCTCCAGGGGGTGGACTTTCTCTCTCTCGAAGAGGTTTACGATGTCCTGGAGGGAGACCTGCGGATCCTCCAGAATGAGCTGAAAGTCGAGTGGGTTTTCGCCGGGGAGAAGCTCGAGTTTTCTCACCGTTCACCCGTGTACCGCGTCGGCAGAAGGATGTACAACCTCCCGGCTCCGTGCACCATCTCTGGCGGTGATTTCCTCATTCCGGTCCGATTCCTGACCCGCGATCTTCACGAGCTCTTTCCCGATATCTTCACCTACGAAGTGACGACGAGGTCGCTCCGTGACATCAGGTCGTTTGCACATCTCAGGAGTTTCCGTGTGGAGGCCGGCAGGGCGACGACGACCGTCACCCTGACGACGACCTCTCCCGTGGAGTTCGCCCTCGACAATACCAGACCGGGCTCCTTCCTCGTCAACCTGTACCGGACACGAATGAGCAGGGCGGTCGAAGACTCGATTTCACGGACCGGTTACATCGATTCCGTGAACGTCATTCCCTATCCCGACGGGTCGCAGATCATGTTCTATCTCGATGCCCGGGCCGAAGGATACCGGGTGTCGGAAACGACCGAACCGCTCGGGCTGAGAATCACCTTTTCCGGAAGGTCGCTCGAGACGGGGGTCGAAGTTTTTTCCCGGCGGGCGGAGGGGCGGGACATCGGGCCCACCGACTGTGCGATAAGAACGATCATGCTCGACCCCGGGCACGGGGGAAGGGATCCGGGGGCTGTCTCTCCGGACGGTGTCAGGGAGAAAGACGTCAACCTCCGGGCGGCCCGCATGCTCGCCGACCGTCTCGAGAGGAAAGGTTTCACGATACTCTTGACGAGGGACAGTGATACATTCGTTCCCCTCGGTACCCGCACGAAAATGGCGAACGAGCAGGGGGCCGACCTGTTCGTGAGTATTCACTGCAATTCGTCATCGAACAGGAGCCTTCACGGCTTCGAGGTGTATTTTCTCTCGGAGGCGAAAACGGACGAGGAACGGGCTGTTGCTCACCGCGAGAACATGAGCCTGCGTTACGAACGGCCGGACCTCGACCCGGAGACACTGGGCGACATCCAGTTCATCTTCTGGGATCTGGCACAGAACGAGTTCCTCTACGAATCATACGAGTGTGCCCAGATGATCGTGAAGACGGTTTCCGAGGAGCTCGACTATGATCGAACCGACGTCAGGCAGGCCGGCTTCTTCGTCCTCAACGGCGTTTTCATGCCGTCCGTTCTCATCGAGCTGGCATATCTCTCGCATGACGGAGACAGGAGCCGCATAATCAGCGAACGCCGGCTCACCGAGCTCGTCGATCGCCTCTTCTCCGGACTGACGGAGTACATCAGTGTCTACAACAGGAAAGTGAGCGGATGAGGAAACGACGTGCTCTCGCCTCCCTGATCCCGATCGTGATCGGATTGATCGCCGGCTGCGTGTACTACAACACGTTCTTCAATGCCGAGAATTACTACGAAGAGGGGATCGAGGAAAAGGAGAAGGCCGCCGGCGACGAACTGCCCCGGGCTGCAGAGGCGGCGCTCGACTCGTCGATAGAGAAATCGCTGAAAGTCATCAGGGACTATCCCGACAGCAAGTACGTCGACGACGCGATCCTCCTCATGGGGAAAGCCCTCTTCGAGAAGGGCTCATACTACGAGTCCATCCAGACCATGAACTCCCTCCTCGACAATTATCCGGAAAGCAAGCTCGTCTCCCGGGCGAGGTTTTACCTGGGACGGGCCTACCTGGAGATCGGCGAAAACGATAACGCGATCGTGCAATTCCAGCTCCTGCTGGACGAGGCCCCGGACTATTCGAGAGAACGGGGAGTGAGTTTTCAGCTCGCCCGGGCACAGGCGGAGATAGAACGTTACGAAACTGCGATCGAGAATCTCGAATCATTCGTCCGTGACGTGAGCGACCGGGATCTGAGAGATCAGGTACTCTTCCTTCTGGCGAAGTGCCACTTTCATCTCGGCAACTACGATGTCGCGATGGAGACGTTCCGGAGGCTGGCCGAACAGACCGCCTCTTTTTCAGTGCGAAATGAGAGCTACTTCTGGCTCGCCTCGTCGCTGTCGAAGGCCGGGGACCACGAGCGTGCCGTCGAGACCATCGACGAGCTCATCGGGAAGAATCTCGAGCCCGAGGATCTGATGAAGGCCCAGGAAGCACGCGCGGAGGAGCTCTCTCTCGTCGGCAGACTCGATGAGGCGCTGGAAGAGTACAAAAAACTCGCGATCGGGTTTCCGGAGACGGAGACCGCCGCGAAAGCGTGGTACCACTGCGGCCTCATCGAGCTCGAGACCGGCGGAGACATCGATCAGGCGAAAAATTACTTCACGTCGGCATACCGGGGGTCGTCCCAGTCCGAGTACGGGCAGAAGGCACGGCAGATGGCCATCGAGCTCACCCGTTACAGCAGGCTGGAAGAGATACTCGAGAAGGATGATCCGGAGAAGGAACCTGTGGCTCTCTTCCTCAAGGGGGAATTCCTACTCCTCCAGATGGAGGAGTACGAACGGGCTCTCGAGGCATATTCGGAGCTCGTACGAAAATACCCCGAAAGCGAGTGGGCGCCCAAGGCTGCGTACGCGATCGCTTACATCCATGACGAAGAGCTCGGGGACAGCCTGTCGGCCGATGCCACCTACCGTCAGGTGATCGAACAGTTCGAAGGCACCAGATACGCCGACTATGCGCGGATCATGCTGGGTCTCGATGTCGAGCCGAAGGAGACATCATTCTACGGGGACGAGCTCGCCGACGAGGAGATGATCCCCGAATACCACGTCAGAGAGGACGACCTGTTTCTCTTCGACGAGGTGGAACGAGACACCTTCGACGCACAGACAGGTGACACTCTGACAGCCGATGCCGACAGCGTCCCCTGAACCGTCGGTCGTCGAACCGCGTCAGATTTCGGGAGATCCGAGGAAGGCTCAGAAAGGCAGATGAAAGAAAGGGACATGCCCGGCTACACATCGTCCGAAGTCGATGTTCGGGGCGTCGAGTGGATCTCGGGCAACACGTTCATCCTGACCCTCGCGGGAGACGGTGTCTCGGACCGAACGCATTCCGGCCAGTTCTTCATGCTCCGCTCCTGGGAAGGGCTTTCCCCGCTGTGGAGCAGACCGTTCAGTATCTGTGACGTCCGTGAAGGCGCCCTGCACTTCATGGTCAGGACGTTCGGGCTCGGTTCGAGGCTCCTCGCATCGAAGTCGATCGGCGAACGGATAGGCGTCACGGGGCCGCTCGGGAACAGCGTCGACCTGAAGGCCGGATCCGGTCCGTACATTCTCGTGGCCGGAGGGATAGGAATCGCCCCGTTTCCGCTCCTCATCAGGGAGCTCAGGGCGAAGGATCCGGGTTGCGCCATAACACTCATCTACGGAGAGAAGACGGCTTCACAGCTGATCGATCTCACGAGCCTCCTCCCCGAACCGGTCGACATCCTGATCACCACCGACGACGGTACCTACGAGAACGGAAAAATGCAGACCACGGTCGAAGTGCTCGGCGAGTATGCCGCTTCCCGTGACGGCGGGCTCATCTATGCGTGCGGCCCGAAACCCATGTTGAAAGCCATCGGTGAACATCCGGGCCTCGAAGGTTTCGATCTCCGCTTCTTCATGGAGGAGCTCATGGCGTGCGGCTTCGGTACCTGTATGGGCTGTGTCGCCGGGTACCGGAACGGAGACGACGTTGCATACCTGCGTGTGTGCCGTGACGGTCCCGTCTTCGACGGAAGGAAGGTCATCCTGTGAACGGTCTGAGGGTGCACGCATTCGGGGTGGATTTTCAGAATCCCGTCATGGTGGCCTCGGGGACGTTCGGATACGGTCAGGAAGCGAACCCGATCATGCCCGTGCGGGAGCTCGGTGCGCTCGTCCTCAAGACGATCACGCTCCATCCCCGGCAAGGAAACCCCCCGCCCAGAATCGCCGAGACGACGGGAGGGATGCTCAATTCGATCGGCTTGGCGAACGTCGGCATCGATTCGTTTCTCGCGGAGAAGCTTCCCTGGATCAGGGAAGAGTCGGGCCCGTGCCGGGTGATCGTCAACGTCGGGGGAAAGAGCGCGGACGAATTCGAGGAGCTCTGCCGCCGCCTCTCCGACCACGACGGCATCGATGCGATAGAAATCAACGTCTCCTGTCCGAACGTCGAAGCCGGAGGGGCCGCTTTTTTCGCGGATCCGCGGGAGCTCGCGAACGTCGTGGGAAGGTCGAGGAGCGTCTGTCGTTTCCCGCTCATCGTCAAGCTGAGTCCGAACGTCACGGACATCGGACACCTCGCAGAGATCTGCCGGGACGAGGGGGCGGATGCGCTCTCACTGATCAACACGCTCAACGGCCTCCTGGTGGACGTCGAGACCGGTAAACCGCGCCTCGGAGGGATCACCGGCGGCCTGTCCGGGCCGGCGATCCTCCCCGTCGGACTGTACTGCGTGAACAGGGTGAGACAGGCGGTGTCTATTCCCATCATCGGGATCGGCGGCATCCTCACCGCGGACGATGCCCTGCAGTATTTCATCGTCGGAGCCAGCCTGGTGCAGGTTGGAACCGCGAACTTCATCAGGCCCAGGGCTCCGCGGGAGATCATCGAGGGGATCCGTGCGTATCTCAAAAGAAAGGGCATCGGTGACGTCGGTGAGCTCGTCGGGACCATCGACTGCTGATCGAATGCGGTTGCTGATACCCCTGGCCGCATCGATCTGCATCCTGTCGGGCTGTGCTTCGAGCCCGAAATACCGCGACGCGGCGGATGGACCCGGACCGGCGCCGCGGACGAGCCCGGCGGGCGAGGTCTATCAGAAGGGGATCGCTTCCTACTACGGGAAGAAGTTCCACGGCCGGCCGACAGCATCCGGCGAAGTGTACGACATGTATGCGATGACCGCTGCCCACAGAACGCTGCCCTTCGGGACCGTCGTCGAAGTGGAGAACCATGGAAACGGACGGAAGATAATGGTGAGGATCAACGACCGGGGACCGTTCCTGCCCGGCCGGATCCTCGATCTCTCGAAGGGCGCGGCGCAGAAGATCGGGATGATCGGGGAAGGTACCGCCATGGTGAGTATCAGAGTGAAAAAGTGGGGGAGATAAGCCAGCAGGAGGAAAACGAAGCGATGGGACGATTCGACGATATCCCGTTCAGAAAGCGCGTGATCGTAGCTCTCGACGAGGACACACTCGATGGAACCAGGCAGCTGATTGCCGCACTGGACGGCATCATCGAGTTCTTCAAGATCGGCATCGGTCTCTTCACGCTCTGCGGACCGGAAGTGCTGAAGCTCCTGGCCCTGAGAAAGAAACGTATCTTTCTCGACCTGAAATTCCACGACATCCCGAACTCCGTTCAACTGGCATCGAAAGCCGCGCTTTCGATGAACGTGGAAATCTTCAATCTCCACGTCTCTGGGGGGATCGAGATGATGAGGGCCGCGGCGGACGTCGTGAGACTCGCCGGAAGAACATCGCCGACCAGGTTCCCCATCGTATGCGGAGTGACGATCCTCACGAGCCTGGGGGAAGATGACCTGAAGATACTCCTTGGCCAGGATGCACCCAACGTCATCGAAGCGGTCCTGCACCGGGCGACCATCGCCGGGGAAGCCGGACTCGACGGGGTGATCGCATCGGGCCACGAAATCGAGCCCATAAAGAAGCTGTGCGGGGAGGATTTCGTCGTGATCACTCCCGGAATCCGTCCTTCGTGGGCCCGGAGAGACGAGCACAAGCGGGCGCTCGGCCCGCGAGAGGCATTCGAACGCGGGGCGGATTTCATCGTCATCGGGCGGCCGATCTCGAAAGCTCCGAACCCGCGGGAGGCGGCTCTCCGCATTGTCGAGGAAGTAGAACGATAGCCGGAGCTGATCGTGATACCTGGATATCGGAGCCCCGTCCGCATTCTCCTGTTCCTGCCGGTGGTGAGCTGCATCTTTCTCCTCTGTGCGTCATGTCAGGACGCGGACCGGACCGAAGGTTCCCGGAACACCGGCGACCGGGGCCCGGCCGGGCCCGGAGAGGCCAGTACGGTCCTCCAGCTGTTCCAGGACTCGTGGGAGCGGGACGATCTCGATGCTCTGATGGATCTCCTGTCGGAGCGATCGCGGGTCATCATGAACGTTGATCTTCTCGATTTCGACGGGGAGTACGGCAGGGGGCAGGCCCGATACATCATGAAGGAGTTCTTCGAGCGTGCGGAACGGAAGCAGTTCTATCTCTCGCGCTACCGCGAGCTTTCCGGAGGACGGTCAGCCTATGCAGCCGGCGAGATCACCTACCGTGACCGGAAGACGGGAATCGAGCTCGAACTGATGATCTTTCTCTCGCTCGAAGAGCGAAGCGACACCTGGATGATCGAGGAGATCCGCATCAACGAACGCTGACCTCCCGCCGCCGGAATCGAAATCGTATGGATAATACGGGTTAAAAAATATTCCTCCGCAGCCCGCCGGAAATCTTGACAAATTCCTGAAACATCTTAGATTTTAAAACCTGTGCCCTATTCAGGGCGCATACGGGGTCGGAACCTTTCATGTCGTAAACCTCAACCATTACAACAGAGTAGAGCAGCCAGCACCCTGATGGAAGGGTCGAGCGCCGTCGAGCCCGGTGAAAGGGGTTCTTTACGCCTTTCGGGGCTTTTACCTGCTGTTTCCGCGCAACTCGCTCTGAAAGAACATTCTGTCGCCGATCGTGCAATGGGCATCGCTTTCTACAACACCCTGGCCGGCCGGGTCGAATCCTTCGAGCCGCTGGAGGAAGGGATGATCAGGCTGTACACCTGCGGACCGACGGTGTACGACTATGCGCACATCGGCAACTTCCGGACGTATGTGTTCGAAGACATCCTGAGGAGGTATCTCGAGCTCCGGGGCTATCGCGTGCAGCAGGTCATGAACATAACGGATGTCGACGACAAGACGATCAGGGGATCGCGGGAGAGAGGGATCACCCTCGCGGAATACACCGCCCCTTACATCGAGGCGTTCTTCGAGGACCTCGACACACTCAGGATCCGGCGTGCCGAACATTATCCCCGTGCGACGGAACACATCTCCGAGATGATCGAGATCATCGAAAAGCTGCTGGAAGGCGGGTATGCGTATCGGAAAGACGGATCGATCTATTATCGCATCGACTCGTTTCCGTCCTACGGGAAGCTCTCCGGCATCGACCTCGAGCAGACCAGATCCGGACAGGGGGTGGAATCCGACGAATACGAGAAGGAGGATGCGAGAGATTTCGCCCTGTGGAAGGCGTCGAAGGAGGATGAACCTTCCTGGGAGACCTCTGTCGGGACAGGGAGGCCGGGCTGGCACATCGAGTGCTCCGCCATGAGCATGAAGTATCTCGGCCCCACGTTCGACATCCACTGCGGCGGCGTCGACAACATCTTCCCTCACCACGAGAACGAGATCGCCCAGAGTGAAGCCGCCACCGGCAGGCAGTTCGTCAGGTACTGGCTGCACAGCAAGCACCTCATCGTGGAAGGTCAGAAGATGAGCAAATCCCTCGGAAATTTCTACACGCTGAGGGATCTCCTGGAGGAGGGGCACGATCCCCGTGCCATCCGCTACCTGCTCGCCTCGGGGCACTACCGGATGCAGCTCAACTTCACACGTGAGGGGCTGCACCAGGCCAGAGAGTCGGTCGGGAGGCTCGAC
>CAZMKB010000053.1:0-15956 GCA_964566685.1 uncultured Gemmatimonadota bacterium
GCAAGTATCTCTCGGAGATCATCGAGAAAGCGCCCGGCCCCACCGCCGACCTCGTGACGATCCTCAGGGACACGAAAACGGACGTGGTGATCAATTACCTGCCCGTCGGGAGCGAGGAGGCGACGAAGTGGTATGTCGAGCAGATCCTCGAAGCCGGGTGCGGGTTCATCAACTGCATCCCGGTGTTCATAGCCAGGGAAAAATACTGGCAGGGACGGTTCGAGCAGAAGAATCTCCCGATGATCGGCGATGACATCAAGTCCCAGGTGGGAGCGACCATCGTCCACCGTGTCCTGACCCGGCTGATGAGAGACCGCGGGGTCAGGCTCGAACGGACGTCCCAGCTGAACGTGGGCGGAAACACCGATTTCCTCAACATGCTGGAGCGATCACGGCTCGAGTCCAAGAAGATCAGCAAGACGAATGCAGTGACGTCCATGCTCGACTACGACATCGGTGCGGGAAACGTGCACATCGGCCCCAGTGACTACGTCTCCTGGCTCACCGATCGCAAGTGGGCCTACATCCGGTCCGAGGGGCGCACCTTCGGGGACGTTCCGTTGAACATCGAGCTCAAGCTCGAAGTGTGGGATTCGCCCAATTCCGCGGGGGTGGTGATCGACGCCATTCGCTGCTGCAAGCTCGCTCTCGACAACGGTATCTCGGGCACGATCAAAGGCCCATCCGCCTATTTCATGAAATCCCCCCCGGTTCAGTATCCTGACGAGAAAGCACGCGAGATGACCGAGAGGTTCGTCCGCAGGAATTCGAAAGGAAAGAAATCCAGGAAGCGAAAGGCTTCTTCCTGAACTCGTGAAGGCTCAGCTCATCACCTTCGAGGGAATCGAAGGCTCGGGAAAGAGTACGCAGGCCGCGTTGTTTCACGAATGGCTCTCCTCGCGGGGGACGGATACGATCCTCACGAGGGAGCCCGGCGGAACGCGGCTGGGCGAACAGGTGAGAGAGCTTCTGCTCCACACGACCGGTGTGGAGATCGATGCTCTCCCGGAGATGTTCCTCTACCTCGCCTGCCGCGCCCAGATCGTGAGCGAGGTGGTCACTCCGGCTCTTCGTGCAGGGAAAGTCGTGGTCGTCGACCGGTTCTTCGATTCGACGTTCGCTTACCAGGGCCGGGGCCGCAACATCGATACGGACATGATCGACAGGCTGAACCTCATCGCCACGGGCGGGCTGGTACCCGATCTCACGTTCATCATCGACGTCGACCCGGGGGAAGGCCTCGCCCGGCTCCGCCGCAGGAAAGGGGCCCGGTCCCGGGACAGGATCGAAGCCGAGGAGGAGGTCTTTCACCAGCGGGTCAGGGAAGGCTTCCTCGACCTGGCAGGCCGGGAAATGCGGTGTCGTCTCGTCGACGGCATGAGACCCATCGAAGAGATCCAGGAAGAGATCAGGCGACACTACGAAACATTCAGCCGGGTGGAGTGAAAGAGTACCATGGAAAGATACGGAGATGATTTTTTTCGGAGAGTGGTCGCCAACACCACGGACGTGGTGTGGATCCTCACGCGGGATGGGGCGCGGATCGAGTTCATCAATCATGACTTCTCCGGCATCGATCGAGAGAAGATTCTCGAGGAGGGCATCTCGGCTGTCTGGCCCGTCATGGACATCGGGTGCCTGGAGGAGCTGCTCGCCGCGTTCAAGAGGGCCGTGGAGATGAAAGAGCCCGTCGAGGACGTCAGGACCCGGCACGCAAATCCGATCACCCGGAAGGAGGAGTTCTACCAGCACACCGTCATCCCGATCCACCCCGGGGGTGACGAACCCGTGACACACATCCAGGTGGTGAGCAGGGACATCACCACCGTATACCAGGCTCACAGGATCTTCTCAATACTCGACGAGGTGAGCGCCGAGATCCAGAAGAAGACATCACGGGACAACATCATCGAGTTCGTAGGGCGGCGGCTCAAGAAGAACGGGATCTCCGTCATCGTCGGCCTGATGTCCGAAGACAGATCGACCACTCGGGTCGTCTACTCGAGCATTCCGAAACGGAAGATGAGAAAAGCCCTGTCACTGGTGGGATACGACATGGTCGGTGACGCCGTTCCCACCGGCCGCTGGGCTCTCCTTCCGAAAGTGATACGGAAGAGACGCCCGCTCTACTTCGACGATCCTCTCACATTCCTCAAGCTCGGTGTCCCGGATGTGGATCTCCGGAAGAGAATGAAAACCGTCGTCGAGCTGCTCGATCTGGGCAGGATCATCTATGCTCCCCTGATCGTGGATCAGCGTGTCATCGGTACGCTGACCGTCATATCCCGAGATCTGACGGAGATGCACCTGAACGCCGTCCAGACCTTCGCGGCGCAGTTCTCCCACTGTCTCGTCCAGTCGAGGCTCTGCGCGGAGAACCGCAGGCTCCAGGATCTTCTCGAGGACGTCATGAACGGCCTGGACTCGGGCCTTTTCGTCGCCGGGTCGACCGGCAGGATCATCGGCTGGAACAGTGCTCTGCAGGCTCTGCTCGGTTACACGCACAGCGACGTCATCGGAAAACACGTCCGGACGATCGGCGTGGATGACGACCTGTGGAAAGAGATCTGCACGGAGTGCTCTGGCCGGGATGAGCGCTGGCGCGGGTCGTTCGGGCTCCGGAAAAAAGCCGCCGGAAAGTCCAGGTACCGAGCCTGCGCCTTCGAGATCACCCGGCAAAGAGATTCCGAGCGGGGGATCGCCTGTGTAGTCAGAAAGTCCTGAGCGTCTTCTCCACCGCCGGCACACATGAATGAAAAACACGCAGCGAAGCACGACGTCACGGTGGTGATCGTCTCGCACAACTCGAGACGTTTTCTCAGGCGGTGTCTCGATGCCCTGGAGCGCTCCACGGCCTACCCCGCATGCCGCGTCATCCTCGTGGACAACGCCTCCTCCGACGGAACCGTCCACATGGTCCGGAAGTCGTACGACCGGGTAAAGATCATCGAGAACAGGGAGAACCGCGGTTTTTCCGCGGCCTGCAACCAGGGACTGGCCGCTGCCGGATCCCGGTACGTCCTCTTTTTGAATCCGGACATCGAAGTGGATCGGAATGCGATCGCCCGCATGATCGAGAGGTTGAAAGTCTCAGACGATGTGGGGATACTCGGCGGCCTGGTGTTCGACGCATCCGGACGGCCACAGCACAGTGCCCGGAGAGGGATTCCGTCCCTCGGTTCGGCGTTTTTCTACCTGAGCGGGCTCTCACGGCTTCTTCCCGATTCGTCACGGTTCAATACGTATGCCGCCGCCGGCGACTCCCCGTTCGAAGAACGCGACGTCGGTGCCGTCTCTGGTTCGTTTCTCATGGCACCGGTGGAGGTGGTCAGGGAGGCGGGCGGCTTCGACGAGGATTTTTTCCTCTACGGCGAGGACATGGATCTCTGTCTCCGGGTGAAGAAGAATGGCTACCGCGTCGTCTACTTTCCAGACGCACGCGCGGTTCATCACCACCGTACCTCCACGAGGAAGGCTCCGCTGCGGGCGACCTACCATTTCTACCGCTCCATGGCGAAGTTCTACCGAAAGCACAACCGGCGGGCCGTCGATCGGTTATTTACGCCGCTCGTCACGCTGTCGACATGGGTCCTGATGGGGATGCAGCTGTTCTTCGGCCAGAGAGTGAGGCTGACGGGGGGTGTCGTGAGAGTCGAGCGCCGGTGGCTGCGGGTCCTGTTCATCACCCTCGACCTGGCCTCCGTTGCGGTGGCGTGGTTCCTCGCCATCTACGTGAGATTCGGAGAGATCAGGCCCCTGCCGCCTTTCGGAGATTACCGGTCATATCTCCTGTTCCTCGTGATCGTAATGATCGTGACATACGGGAGCATGGTGTTTCTCCGGGCCTACCGCACCAGGCCCCGCGCGGCGGGGACGGCCCTGAAATCGACTCTCCTGGTGTTCGTCGTCCTGAATCTCATATTTTTCTACGGCAGACCCATTGCCTTCTCGAGGCTCGCCCTCGTCTATTTCTCGGCATTTCTCTTTCTCGCTCTGATGTCCTGGCGGTTCGTCTTCCACCTTCTGGCGGTTTCCCGTGTCGGCAGGACCTTCTACCGGAAGCGCGTCGTCGTCGCGGGATCCGGGAAACTGACCCGGCGCCTGGTCGAATCGCTCGAGGAAGGGGAGAACGGCTACCAGATCATCGGCCTGATCGGCAGCGACGGACCTCCCGTGGACCGTTCGTCGACCAGGCCCTGGCTCGGTGCCTATCCCGAGGTCCGCGATGTCGTCGAAAATTTCGCCGTCGACGAGATCGTCGTGGTCGATGACGACGAGGAAGGGGATTCTCTCCTGCTTTCCGGCTATCTCAGGGGCTGTCGGGTCCGCGTCCGGCTGTTCGGAAGAGCCGCTGCCGGCAGGCTCGAGCGGCATGAGCACATTGATCTCGACGACCTTCCCGTTCTCTCCTGACGTGTTCCCGGTCGTTCTCCGCCGCCGGCTCCATACGGCTCGTCATGGTCTGAAACTTGCTCATGAGAACTGTTGTTCCGATGATAACCCGCGTTATGCATGCGACTTCGTGCAGGAGGTTCATCTCCCATGGAAAGGACCCGGATTCTTCTCGACGAAAAGATGCTCCCCGAATCCTGGTACAATATTGCAGCTGATCTCCCGTACACGCTTGATCCGCCGCTCAATCCGGCGACCGGAAACCCCATCGGTCCCGGCGATCTCGCGCCGCTGTTTCCCGGTGCACTGATCATGCAGGAGGTGTCGTCCCGGCGGTACATACCCATTCCCGAGGAGGTGCGGGACGTGTACCGGCTCTGGAGGCCGACACCGCTCTGCCGGGCCAGACGCCTGGAAGAGCTGCTGGAAACCCCGGCCAGAATCTACTACAAGGATGAGAGCGTGAGCCCGCCCGGGAGCCACAAGCCGAACACCGCCGTCGCCCAGGCCTTCTACAACAAGCAGGAGGGCGTCCAACGGCTCGTCACGGAGACGGGTGCCGGACAGTGGGGGAGTGCACTCGCTTTCGCCTGTCAGCTCTTCGGTCTCGACTGCCGTGTCTACATGGTGAAGATCAGCTACGAGCAGAAACCGTTCAGGAAGTCGCTCATGAATCTCTGGGGGGCGGAGATCTTTCCCAGCCCGTCGGTTCACAGCAGGGTCGGGAAGAGAATCCTCGAGAAGGATCCCGATTGTCACGGAAGCCTGGGAATCGCCATCAGCGAGGCGATCGAGGACGCGGCCGGCAACAGCACGACGAAGTATTCGCTCGGAAGCGTTCTGAACCATGTCCTGCTCCATCAGACCATCATCGGAGAAGAGGCCCGCCTGCAGATGCAGGAGATCGGCGTCTCTCCGGACGTCGTCATCGGATGTGTCGGCGGCGGCAGCAACTTCGCCGGCATCGCCTTTCCGTTTCTGAGAGATGCACTCGACGGCTCCGGTGGCGGGAACTGTCCCTCATTCGTCGCCGTCGAGCCGACAGCCTGCTCCTCCATGATCAGAGGCGAGTACAGGTACGACTTCGGGGACACGGCGGAGCTGACGCCGCTCATCAAGATGTACACGCTCGGACACACCTTCATCCCCGAACCGATTCACGCAGGCGGTCTCAGGTACCACGGGATGGCACCCCTCGTCAGCCTCCTCTGTGAGAAGAAGCACATCGAGGCTCGTTCATTCGAGCAGCGTGAGGTGTTCGAAGCGGCCGTCACGTTCGCACGTGCCGAAGGGAAGAGCCCTGCGCCGGAGACGTCGCATGCGATCAAGGCGGCCATCGACGAAGCCCGTGCGGCAAAGGAGAGCGGGCGGGAGAAAGTCATCCTGTTCAACTACAGCGGTCACGGACACTTCGACCTGAACGCCTTCGACACCTATTTCGCCGGTACGATGACGGACTGAGCGGTATCCTCATCCGGGTCCACCGGGAGGCGGGGCGGCGTGAAGAAGGATGAGCTCGGGAGACAAGGCGAGTCCCTGGCTTCGGAGTTTCTCGAACGGAAAGGGTACCGGGTGATCGGGCGGAACTTCCGGGCGGGACGTTGTGAAATCGATCTCATCGCCCGCCGGGAGGACCTGCTCGTCTTCGTCGAGGTGAAGACGAGAGGATCGCTGCTCTTCGGACACCCGGCCTGTGCCGTCACCCGGGCGAAGAGAAAGCACATCACCGGGGTCGCCCGCTCGTTCATCGAGCGCAACCGGCTTCACCATCTCCGGTCCCGTTTCGACGTGATAGCGATCCTCATGGTGGGTGAAAAAGCCTCGATCGTGCACATCGAAGACGCCTTCAGGCCCTTTTCCGCAACATGAAATCGTGGTGATATACTGCTGAGTTACGGTAACTCCCTCCATTTGCTTGACCTTTTCGGATATTTGTGGTAAAATTTGAACAAGAATGACGGATAGTGGGCGAGAGCGAGAACACCAGCTGCGGCCATGCCCCGGCGCTTCATCGTGGACGCGCGGTGTTTTTTCGTCTCGGCTGAGAGAATGCGGAATGACACCGTGGCGTGTACCGCTGAGATGCGCCGCAGGGACGTGAAGTCCGCCCGGACAGATTGAATCGATGACCCCCTTTCACACGAGAGAAGGACGAAAAGCACGCGTGAGCCGGACAGGCCGGCTGATCTTTCTCGGCCTGGCTGTTCTCATCGCCGGCTCACCCGGTTTGCTGTATCCGCTGCCGTCCCCCTCGGAGAGCGAATCAATCCAGGACGGCCTCTACGATGTCGGGCCGCATCCGTGGGAAGTGGCATCCGGGGATTTCGACAAAGACGGCGATCTCGATCTCGCTGTGAACGCCACCGTCGAGCACGCGGTACAGATCCTTCTCGGAAACGGTGACGGGACCTTCCAGGACACGGTCTTCTCCTACTGGGCCGGTTATATCCCGATGGCCGTGGTCACCGACGATTTCGACGAGGACGGTATCCTCGATCTCGCCGTCTCCGCGACCGACAGCAACCAGCTCGTGGTGCTCAGGGGATTCGGTGACGGAACGTTCGGTGACTCCCTCGTGCTCGAGACCGGAGATTTTCCTATCAATCTGGTCACCGACGACATCAACGTCGACGGCCACGCCGACCTGATCACATCGAATGCACACTCGAACACGGTCGGGGTCTACCTGGGTGACGGGGAGGGCGGTTTTTCGGCTCCGGTCGTCTCGTCGATGGAGGGAGGCGGCCGCTCTCCCGGAATCGGCGATCTCGATGAGGACGGCCTTCCGGATGTCGTCCTCTCACTCAGGGGGAACATCGACGAGCTCGGCATCATGTTCGGAGACGGAACCGGTGCATTCGTCGATCCGAAGATCCTCACGGTCGGGACATATCCGAAGGAGTCGGTCGTCGAGGATCTGAACGGGGACGGCCATCTCGACATCGCCGTCGCCTGTCGCTTCGACGACCGGGTGGATATCCTCTTCGGCGACGGAACCGGCGAGTTCGGCGAACCCGTACCGGTCGGTGTCGGAGTCGGCCCGAGGTTTCTCATCTCGGACGATGTCGACGGTGACGGGATTCTCGATCTCCTTGCGACCAACTACTTTGGAAACAGCCTGACCGTGCTGCTGGGCGACGGAACCGGCGGATTCCCCTACCGCAGCGATTTCGACATCGTGGCGGGCCCGAGGGGAATGACGACGGGGGATTTCGATCTCGACGGAAAAATCGACCTCGCGATCTGCGGCCAGGGAGAAGATAAGGTGGCCGTCGCGCTCGATCTTCTCGATGACGTTACCCCGTACCTCTACGACCCCCCGGACGGAGCAACGGTGCAGGGCGAACCGGTGTTCCGGTGGAAACCCATACCCGGCGCCACCGCCTACCAGGTGCTCCTCTACGATTCCGCCGACGAGCTCGTCTGGAGCATGTTTCTGCAGGGAGAGGCTGAACAGGAATACAGCGGGTACCGGCTGCTCGAATCCGGTACCGAATACCGCTGGGCCGTCCGCGAGCGGTGGCAGAACGCGTGGAACAAGCGCTCGGATTACTCGACGTTCGTCGTCGAAGAGAATCCCGATCCGCTTCCTCCGCCGTCCCTCGGCCTGCCTGTCGTGGAGCAGGCGGTCGCACTGCCGGAATACTTCAGCTGTGTCCCGCTCGAAGAGGCGTCCTCGTACGAGCTCAGGCTGTACGCCGACTCCGCCGGAACCGAGCTCCTGTACGGCGACTTTTCCGCCACGAATGCCTTCGTCCTTCCCGGCGGGATCGTCGGTGTGAGCAGCCCCGGTGTCTACTACTGGACGGTACGTGGAATCGACGGTTCCGGGTACCCCGGAGAATCGAGCGACCTTCGGCCGTTCGTCCTCTCGGATGCAGTCCCCCCGCCCGGAATTCCGGAGCCGGTGTCACCGGCGGACGACACGCTCGACCAGACGGATGTGACGTTCATCTGGGAGAAATCCGACGGTGCGACGCGCTTCGAACTCGAGTTCTCCGTCGATTCCCTGTTTACGAAGTCCTCCGACGCGACCTGGTCCGTGGAGGGGATTACGGACACGTCCCGTACGGTCTCGCTCCGGCAGGCGCAGTCGACCGTGTACTGGCACGTCCGGGCGGAGAACAGCGGCGGTTCGAGCACCTGGTCCGCAATCAAGACCTTTTTCTACGACAGCGGGACTGTTGCGCCCGTCCAGTCGGTTGAGATCACTTCTCCCGAAGAGGGAACCGGAGTAGAGCTCGGTTCCTCCTTCACACCCGCCGGTTTCGTATCCGGAAGCCACAACGGGACAATCGAGGGAGTCTGGTTCCTGAATGGATCCGTCATCGATTCCTTCTCCGTTTCCATGACGCCCTCGGAGGGAGCCCGGGTCGGCGGGCCCGTCATATCCCCCGAAACGATCGGTGTCGACACCCTCCGTCTCTCGGTCATCTCGCCGGATTCCGTCAGTTCGGCGCCCGTCGTCGTAGATGTCGTGTATCCGGCTTCCGGCGGTGTGGAAGCCATCGATCTCATCGCCTCCCCGTTCGCCATCCCCGCGGACAGCCAGAGCTCGTGCGTCGTCACCGCGATCATGGTGGACCGGGAGGGGAAGCGGGTCTACACCGACTTGGCCAGACCGGTCACCTTCCTCGTCCTGGGTGAGGGGGTTCCGACCAGCCCGCTCTCGGTGCTGACCGAAAACGGAGTGGCATCACTGACCCTGCAGTCGACCGGCACCCCTGACCCGGATGTTCTCATCTTCGCATACAGCCCCGGGATAACGGGCGTTCGTACGTTCGTCATGACGTATGAGGAAGAGCTGGAGGAGTATGTCACGAGGGTCGTCGCACACCTCGAGCGGCTCGAGAACCTTCCGCTGCTCTATTATCCGGACGGGCCGGACTCCACGTCGATCGGGTACGATGTGTCGGGCGTGATGGACTTCCTGAACCAGCAGATCCTCGGCGTACCCGATCCCCCCCCTGAGAGCGTCGAATCATTGAAGAGGCTGTCCCTCGCCCTCACGATGATGGATCTGAGTCACTACTATGTGCACGATCCGGTCTTCCCTGAAGAAGATGAGATGCCGCTCATCGGATGGGGATATTTTCTCGATCAGCTGTCGGGGTCGGCGTCCGGCAGTGCCGTTGTCGCGAATTATCTCACCGGCTTCACCGACGCACTTCTTCGGCACGAAGAGTCGACGCTCCTCGAGCGGCGGATTTCTGAAAGCGTTCGTCGCATCACGCAGCAGCTGTTCAGCACCGTGTACTATCCGATCATCGAGCTCACTCCCGAATCATCCCTGAAAATACCGGTGATGCGGGCGCTCGTCGAAAGCCACCGTGCGGCACTCGATTCGGTCGTGGAAGGAGCCGATCCGCTCGCACTCGTCGAGGATGGTGCGCTCAGGTTCGAGAGACAGCTCGAGTTCATGGGAGGATTCGTTTCGACGACGCAGTCTCTCGTCGACAGTGTCGCCGTGTGGGCTTCCGCTCACCGATACGCTTCCACATTCGAAGAGGCGCAGGCGGAAGTCGAAGACGTCCTCACCCGGACGAGGTCGGCCGGCAACACCGGAAAGCTCGGCGTCGACGATCTCGGTGCCGATCAGGCAATTTCGGTTTCGGCGGAGGATCTGTCGCTGCTGGGGATGTCCCTTGCACAGGGAGCAGAGCCCGTCCTCATCGGCAAACTCGCAGAGATTTCCGGATACATCGGATCTCCGGGTCGATGGACGGGTCCCGGCGGAACGATTCCGCTCGCTGCCGCGACGGCCCGCGAGATACGGACGAGCTTCCTCCCCGAAGGGGTCTGGGCGGCCTTCGGGCTCGAGCAGAACGGCTTTCCAGCAGGCCCTCTCCCTGCGCCGACCCCGCTCGGTTCCCATGATGTCCGTCGCATGGAGGATCTCCTGATCGCAGTCGGCGAGCAGGGAGCACAGTTCGAAGCAGAAGTGCGCTCTATTCTGGCGGATGTGTCCGAAGAGAGGCGCCAGGCGGTCGCGGCAAAGCTGCCCGGTTTATGCGACGGGGGAGAAGATCTCCTCGAAGTCGTTCTCCTCCTGCGGGGGGCTTTCAGCTCCTTCGCTCCGGATGCCCGGGGGTCGGTGTCCGGCTTCACGGACCTGTACGAGGGGATGACCGGAAGTCATTTGAAGCTGACCGGAGGGATCCTCGCCCTGGAGACGGCGATTCTCGACTATCTCGTCAATGTGAACTTCGAATACACCACTCCCGTGGCGATGCAGCGTGGAGCAGAGGTGATCGAACAGCTGAACGACCTGGTCCTGGGTTTTCAGCGGGATCTGCCGATGTTCTTCGATCTGTCCGCGGTGCCGGTCGTCGTACAGGCATATCCGGAGTTTCCCGATTCCGTCGGCCCTTCCCGTATCTTCACCGTCTCGGTCGACCTCGTGAATCCGGGTGCCGGGCAGGCGACCGATGTGGCTGCGGTGCTCGGGTTCGAGGGGCCGTTCGACGTGCTCACGGACGACACCGTCGGCATTGCAGCGGTTCAGGCGGGCGACACGGTGGAAGTCAGCTGGCGACTGAAAGTGAAATCACCGGGACACCCGGATCTCGACCGGGGAATCCACCCGTTCTCGATTACTCTGAATACCGCCGAAACGGCGATCACCTACCCGCGGTTCTTTCTCATGAAGACCTACGAGAAACCGTTCGGGGCGAACTGGGCGGTTACGCGGAAGAACATGACGGATGACCGGAGGATCTCCGGTACCGGGCCCGACGAGTTCGCACTGCGCCAGAATGTGCCGAACCCGTTCAATCCGCAGACGACCATTTCGTTCGACCTGCCCGGAGAGGAGACGTATCACGTCCGGCTCTGCGTGTACAACCTGCGGGGGAGGCTGGTGAAAACACTGCATGACGGTAACCTCGAGCCGGGAAGGTACTCGGTGCACTGGGACGGAAGAAGCGACAGCGGGTATCGGCTCGGTTCGGGAGTCTATCTCTACGTACTCGAAGCCGGAGAGTACAGGAGCATCCGAAAAATGATACTCTGGGAGTAGTACGGAAGCCTGGTATTTTTTTTATCACTTCGGTGATCATTTCGGTTCGAAATAACAAACAGGAGTGAGAACATGAAGGCGTCGATCATGCTGAGTTCGCTGTTTCTCATCCTGACCGTCGGGGGGTCATGGGCGGTCGATCCGGGTTCGATTCGAAAATTCGGTGTCGGTGAAGGTCCCTGGGATCTCGCAATCGGCGATTTCAACGAGGACGGCAATCAGGACATCGTGACGGCGAACGAGGTGGACAGCACCATTTCGGTTCTCCTCGGCAACGGGAGCGGATCGTTTCCGGATTCCGCGGATACCTACTTCTCCGGACTGTACCCGCGCGTGCTCGACATCGGCGACTTCAACCGTGACGGCCACCAGGACATCGTCGTGGCGAACTCGGGACCCACAAAATCCGGAAGCGACATGGTCTCTACCGACGAGCTCGTCTTCTTCTTCGGGGATGGAACGGGGTACTTTGAACAGATCCTCGACATGAACGTCGGCGATTATCCGGCGGGTCTGGCGCTCGATGACTACGATGAGGACGGCATCACCGACATCGCGGTGACGAACTACCGCGATCACAACGTCATGATACTCATCGGCCGGCAGAACGGCTCGTTCGGGCTTGCCCACACCTACTCCGTCGGAAACGGCCCCAGGAGTCTCGACTCCGGGGACTTCAACGAAGACGGACACGTCGACCTGGCAATCGGAATCCGCACTGCCAGCTTCCTCCAGATCCTCGAGGGAGACGGCACCGGGGCGTTTACCGTCGTCGATTCCACCTATGAGATGTTTCAGTTCCCGAGGGAAGTCGTCACCGCGGACTTCGACATGGACGGTCACCTTGACGTCGCCGGCTCATGCCGCGGCAACAGCAAAGTGTGCGTCTACATCGGGACGGGTACCGGACACTTCATCGGTCCTACCTACTACGACTGCGGGACCTATCCGCGAACCCTCACGACGATGGATGTCAACGGTGACGGCAGGCTCGACATCGTGACCGGCAACTACGACTCGAACGACGTGACCTTCCTGATCGGTTACGGCGACGGGACCTTCATCAGATGGTCCGATCTCCACATCGGACTCGCCCCGCGCGCGGTGGCCGCGGGAAACATCGACCAGGACGATTACAACGATCTCGTGACCGTGAATTTCGGCAACAATGAGGTGGCGATTCTGTTCGACACACCGGAGGTGATACGGCCGGAGCTCATCTCACCGGCCGACAGCTCGTTCCACTTCGCCGATCCGACGTTCGCCTGGCGGGCGGCTCCCGGCTCCAACTATTTTCAGATTCTGGTCACGGATACCCTCGGCCTGTTTTCGTGGAGCAGGATCGTGCACCACGACACGACCCTCCGCTACGACGGCATCGCACCGCTTCCGCAGGGAAACGCCTACAACTGGAAGGTGAAGCAGGCTTCACAGGGTACCTTCTGGAGCTACGTCGATCCCTACATCTTCCTGCGGGCCAGGAGGCAATCCGATATCGGAACTCCCGTCCCGAAGGTGCCTCAGGGCGAGGGAGTCCAGCTGCCGGAGCGCTTCAGCTGGGAGGGAGTCGAGGGAGGCGACCGGTACGGCGTCATCGTGTATCCCGACACCATGACTGCCGACACTCTGTGGGCGGGGTACACCGAATCGAACTCCATCGTGGTGCCGGTCTTTTCCGACAGTCTCCCGTTCGACAGCACCCTCTACTGGGAGGTGACGGCCTACGATACCAGCGGGAATCCCGGAGATCCGGCGGGTCCGGTTCCCTTCGTTCCCATCTCGTCGGCGGTCGTTCCGGAACCTCCCGTCACGCTCTCTCCGACGGATCCGGATACCGTGGCAGAGTCCCCGGTGATGTTCGTCTGGTCGTGGCCGGCCGGAGCCACCGGCTTCTCCCTGTCGTTTTCTCTCGATCCTTCGTTTCCGATCGACCCTACCCGGACCTGGGTGCTCGAGGATCTGACCGACAGTACGGTGGCTGTCGGGCTGCCGCCCGAACAGGAACAGATCTCCTGGTACGTGACCGCAGCGAATTCGGCAGGTGAGAGCTCACCTTCCGACACCGCCTCGTTCGAATACGCGGTCCTCGATTCGAGTCCCATCACGTCGGTCGCGGTAACACGACCGCAGAGCGGCAGGGAGTATCCCTTCGGTACGGCCATCAGTTCGCAGGCGGTCGTGAACGGCACCTACAACGGAACCATTCAGGGAATCTGGTTTCTCGACGGCGACTCGACCGCCTCATTCAGCGCCGATCTTGGTGACTCCTCCGGCATTCAGGTCGGTGGACCCACCATTCGGATCATTCAGGATGGAGAGCACACTCTCCAGGCCGTCGTGACGAGTCCCGACACCGTCCCCTCGGACACGATCAGGTTTTCGATCATGGCACAGACATCCGGACCTGCAGGCCGGCTGGTCGTCTCCGTCGATCCCGGCTCCCTGCCCGCCGACGGCAGCAGCACCGCCCTGGTGAGCGCCCACGTCGCAGACCAGGCCGGAGACATCCTGTTCGCGGACTCCGGCAGGCTGGTCGCGTTCGTCGTTCTCGGGGAAGCAGAATTTCCCGACAGCAGCCATGCCTACACGGACGGGGGCAAGGCCTCGGTCACGCTGATGTCGACGGCCGTTCCGGATTCGGAGATACTCGTCTTCGCTTACAGCGACAGCCTCGAGACGGGCTATGCCCGCCTGGACACCTACGAGAGCGACATCGGCGGAGACCTGTCTCTCCTTCAGGCATACATGGACAGGCTGTCGAGCCTTACCCTCGAGATCTACGATCCCCCCGACGACCTCCCGATCTCATCGTACGAACAGACGCTCGTGACAGGATTCCTCGAAGAACGAATCCTCGGTGTGCCGGATCCGGACGAGCTCGACAAGAGCGCGCTCAGACGTCTTCTCTATTTCGAGAGGGCGCTGCACCACGCATTTCATCACCGCTACGACATCCTTTTCCCCGATCCTAAGGTCGACGTGGGGCAGGGGGGGCTCAGAGGCGGCGACGACGTTTCCCGGCTCGCATGGACGACCTCGCTTCTCACGGGAGAATCTCTGGTGAGCACGGCTCATCTCATTCCGAAGACACGGGGGGATGATGCTCTCAAGTTCCCGCTTCAGAGCAGGATGATCGACGGCAGTCTGAGTTTCCTCGAAGACGTGTTCACCACCGCGTCCGACGAGCTCGCTTTCTCGCCCGGCGGTCAGAAAATCATCGGATCGCTCATGAAATCGCTCGGCTTCTCGCTCTCTCTGCTCGACACGATCGGCGATCCCCGTTACGCGAGGGAAACCCCGGCTTTGACCAGCCTCATTACACGGGATGTCGTCGAGAAGATGATTGGCGATGCTCAGGAACAGCTCGACTCGGCTGCGGTTCTCGCCGGGAACCACTCCTTCACGGACCAGGACAGCACCGCACAACGACTGGTCCGGGAAATCATCGAGGTGGTCGACGCCGCGGCCACCCTGAACCACGAGGATTTCGAGCACTTCCTCACGCTGGCGGATCCCGACAGGGCGCTCGAAGAACACGCGAACGTGAGGCCGCTTTTCGAAAAACCGGTCATCTCGAGGACTGACTTCTTTTCATTGAAGAGTGCGGTCGAAAACACATTCATGCCCGTCCGATGGAAGGATCTGCAGAGTACCGCGCGGACAGCCGTCTCTTCGTTCTTCGAGACGGGATACACCCTCATCCCGCTCGCCTTCGAACAGGCCTTCGGGTTCCCAGACAGCGCGGTGACGGCGGCCGGCATGGACGCAGAAGGCCTGCGGCAACGGCTCGTTGACCTCCGCCGGCGGCGTCTCGAGGACAGTGGGTCAGGCTCTCCTGCTCCGGTGGCACTCTGGCGGGATCTCCTCGACACCATGGAGAGCACGGCACTCGACTACGAAGAAACGGCACGGTCCCTGATGAACGCGATCGGCCGCAAGGACACGACGCTCGTCAAGGAGATGTTCCCGGAGATGATCCGGTTGGACGATTCCCTCGCCGTGGCGCTCGACCGGGCGCTTTCTCCGGTGGGGTCTGTCTATCCCGCGGCTGTCCTGAACATTCCGGGCTTCAGCGAGGACTACGCCGCTCTCAGGAATCAGGTCACCGAGGCACGGTACGACCGCCTGATGTTTCTCCTCCAGACCTACGATTACATTCTCCAGTTCAACCGGCATGTCTCGGGGCTGATGGCTGTCGACTACGGCAGCAGGGCCATCGACAACAACCGGGCATTCCTGACCCGGCTGATCGAATTCGTGACGAACCTCTTCGACCAGACGGGTTACCCGCTTCTCGTCGTCTCCGACATCACTATTCCCGACTCCTGTTACGCGCATCGAACGGACAGTCTGAAGGCGGGAATCAGAAATCTCGGTCCGGGAACCGCCGGTGACGTGTTCGTGAAGCTCTACCCCGGTCCGGGCCTCGGTGTCTTCAGGAGCGATTCCGTTCACGTCGGTGATCTCGCGAGCGGTGCGTCGGCCGAAGTCGCTTTTCATGTCAAGGCGATGCGTGGTGCAATCCTCTCCACCGTTCCCATCGGCG